>NZ_CP009286.1:1340500-1652500 GCF_000758685.1 Paenibacillus stellifer | reverse complement strand
GATGTTGCCCTTCAGCGCCTTGGCTGTGTCTCTTTCCCATGTCGTTCCAAAAATAATCGGGGGCTTATGCCCGAAATCAGTCTCTCTCAATAGTTTGCCAACGATATAGCCGTCTTCCACAAAATCGACCGTGGTGGCGACGTCATGAGCGAGCTGCTGATATTGCTCTGCGATGGCTTCCCGATATTTTTCCGGCGCATTGTCAGTGATGATTTGTCTTTTGGGAATTAAGCCGAGCTGGTTCACCAGAAACTTGTTCAAGGCCAGATTGTACGTGCTGTCCCCGACTACGGCATAGGTTGCCGGCAAGCCCCACCAATATTCCGCATAGAAATCATTGAAATGCTCCAGATAATAATAGTACTCTTGTTCTTCCTGCTCGATAAAAGATTCGGCCGTAGCTGGATCAATGCCCGCGTATCCAACAACCTCTCTAATAAAGTCGGCAGTCTGCTGCGCACCGATCGGCAGCACCGGGATGTGCAAATACGGCTGATTGTACTTTTGTTCCAGATGCTTGGCTGTCTTCAGCCCGAGCCATGGCGAGACGACCAGATTGAACTGTGCATGCGGGATCGTCTTCCACTCCTCGACGCCGCCCGATTTGCCGCCGAACAAAATGTTGACCCTGAACCCGGCCCCCTCCAGAATTCGCTTCAGCTCGGTCAAGTCCCCGCGCCAAAATGTATTCTGATACGGCAGCTCCGACCAGACATTGATCAGCCCTTTTTCCTTGTGATCCTTGTCAATCGCATATTTATCCACGTATTGATCAATGATGGCTGACGCTATGATCTCATGGCCGATGAAGTTATTGCCCTTAAACCCGCCGGTTTCGGCATACACAATGGGCACTCCCTGCTTCTGGTATTTACTGACGACCGCTCCGACATCATCCCCGACCAATTCTCCGATGCACCCGTTCAGCACAACGAACAGGTCGCCCTCTATGATCTTAAGCGTGGATTTGATTAATTCATCCAGACGCTTCTCGCCGCCGAACACGACTTCACGCTCACCGGCATTGACACTTGGCGAGACTGAGCCTCCCGAATACCCGCTGCCCTGGAAGCCGTTGTAAAAAGCCAGGCTCGTATATTGCTTGTCCATGCAGCCCGGTCCACAGTGCCCGATGGGAACGGCGCCCGGAATGGATACGACGCTGTACAGGGCGCCGACGGCACAGCCGTAGCGCACCTGATTGATTGAATTGGTCTGCCCGTGCTCATTTTTGGTAACAGCCATGGTAGTCTCCTTTTCAATAAGAAATCGTGGTCTACGCGTCGATCAATTCCGGGTGCTTGGAGAGAATGTATGGATCTTGTTGATCAAGCCACCACTGCTTGTAGGGGAGCTTAGCGTGCTTTTTCAAATCATCGTGAAATTTCTTGTGGGCAAGAATGTCCAGAATGGCTTCACCGAGATTAACGATGCCATCATAGCCGATCGCGACATGTTCATCGCCCAGCGGGGCTGCTGGAATTCCGAGCTTGGAAGCCAGCGGCGCAAGACCGTTATGCCGGATCAGGATAAAATCAGGCTTGACCTCCTGCAGCAGACCGTAGAATTGATACTGCTGTCTGTTGCTCACATTGAACGACGGGACCTCCCCGTAATTCTCAATCAGGTGCCCCAATGAATCCTCCCGCGAATCGCCGCTGTCATAGACGGGATCATGGTGGAACACAAGCGAGCCGTCAACCTGAATATCCAGCTCTCTCAGCACTTGAATCAGTCCGTGGGCATAAGCGGAGCCTGTGGCGACGTAACCTTTTAAACCTTGCAGCTTCTTCTTGAGCTCGGCGATCTTCGGCTTCACTCTGGCGTGTTCCTTCGCGATGTACTGCTCGACAAGCTCTTCCCGATGGGTAACTCTGCCGAGCTCGCGAAGCCATTCATCAGTTCCGGCGAATCCGTAGGGCATCGGAGCTTTGACTTCGGGCACGCCGAATTCCTGCTCCAGCGCCGCCGCCATATACGAAGAGAGCGTGTAGCAGAAGCCTACGGTCGCCGCCGCTTCAGACAGCTGCTCCAGATCGGAGACGGAAGCCATGTCCACCACATAATTGACTCTTAAATTCAGCTCTTTGAACATCGGGGTAAAAATATCCGAACCCCAGAGGCTGATAACGTTGACGAGATCCTCCTGCTTTTTCGTGCTTTTTTTCACAATCTGCCGCAGGATGCCGTGTTGGGTCGCGTCAAAGCCCGTGCTCCAATGCTTCGACCGGAATCCTTCACAGAACAGAGGAATGACGGGAATCCCCAGCTCCTCCTGCTTCTTCTTGGCAACACTTTCGATATCTTCGCCTATGATCCCGGTAGGGCAAGAGGTGCCTATGAAAATGGCTTTGGGCGAATACCTTTCCCAGGCATCGTCGATGGATTGCTTAAGCTTGCCAAGCGCGCCGAACACCATATCCGTCTCCTGCAGGTTCGTATTGATGATCCGGATATTTTCGACCTTATGGCCTCTCATGGCCAATCCGTTGCGGTAGATTGAATTGTAAGGAACTTGTCCGGCGCCGCAGCCGATCGGCGAATGCTGGATCAGCACCGCATCTCTGACATTGCCTGCCTGGCATTCAACCATTTGCTCACTGCACACCGAGCCTTGGGTGAACGGCCCTTTGGCTTCGCACAGCCGGCATCCATCCTTATTGGTCTTGGTCTTGCATCCGCTTCCTCTTCGCTGATAGCCTGATTGTGTGTGCAGATCCGATGCTGTTCCGTTCCAGGCGATGATAGTGCCGAGCCGCCGCTCGCGATTTTGAACTTCAGTCATCTTCAAATTGATCTTGCCCATTCGCTATCCACCCTCTCTTATCCCTTGTAACGCCGGTGATCTGTAATGGCAGCATTGCAGCAAACATAGTTAAATATCATACTAAATAGCTAGGAATTATATGTAATGACCAAAGTATATATTTGCGTTCTAAATCTGTCAATATATTCAATGGCTTATTTTGTAAGGTGAAAAAGTCCGGCCATTGCCGGTTGTGAAACCTGCTGCAGACGGTGGACCATGAGCCATGACTCTGGAAAAATCAACGTAAAGTACGTATTCACTCCCTTACCTGCGTCCCCTTATACAGAACGGGTATTGCCGCTGCTATAAGGATCATCCCCATAACAGCGGGCGCCGCATGACCCAGTGATACATAGATTTGACCTCCAAGGATAGGCCCGATTATTCGTGCCAAAGCCTGAATCGATTGGCTGCCTCCTTGAATTCTTCCTTGTTCGCTGGATTCGGCGGACTTGGAGACCATCCCATTGAATGAAGGCCCGAAGATCGAATCGCCAAATCCAAAGATGAACATGCCGGCAATAACAAGCGGATAGAATGAGAACAAGGCAGACAGCGCAATAAGACCGTAGCCTATAATCTCCGAAACCATTCCAAGAATGGCGATCTGTCCATCGCGGAGTTTTTTCAATAGCTGGGGCATTATAACACCTTGTGAAATGATGTCTTGAACCCCCATAATCGAGAACATAAGTCCGATCAGCGCAGGCGCCCAATTGAAAGTATCCAGTGTAAATTGTGAAAAAACGGCCTGCAGCGATCCGTTGGGTATCCAAAGCAAGAACGCTGAGATAAGCAGTCGTTTTAAAGTTTTTACGGAAAGTACGTTCACCAGCTGTGTAAATGGATTCAGCCTCACCAAGGTGATTTTCTTCAGCCGCTTATTCTTGTCAAGGCTCTCGGACATAAAAAAGTATCCAAAGATAACATTCAACAAGGTGACTGCTGCTGCGGCATACATGGGTACAGAGTAACCAAACTTGGCAAGCAATCCGCCTACGGTGGGTCCAATGGCGGAGCCTACACCTACAACCGCACTCATCCACCCGAAGTATTTGGTGCGCTGTTCGCCGGGAGTGATGTCGGCAAAATAGGCGAAGAGAGTGCTTATGACCCCGCCTGCTATACCCTCTATTATGCGTCCGGCAAACAACACCCATAGAGCTCCTCCCAGGCCAAAAACGAAGTACCCGATTGCCGAACCCAACAGGCATATTAACAGCATAGGACGACGGCCATATCGGTCGCTCAAAGCCCCAAGCCCGGGGGCTGCAAAAAACACGCAGAATGCATAAACAGAGGTCAGCAGCGTAACCACCACGGCTTGATTTCCCGGATTGGTATAAGGCTGCACTAAGAATGGAACGACAGGTGCAATGATGCTGAAGCCTATTCCGCACAGAAACACAGACATAAGACCGAATATTAAAGCCTTTCTATCTACAGTTTGTATGAACATTTAATTCTCCCCTCAAAGGTTGTGATTTTATTTTGTTTCCTCGGAAACATATTTATATTATCGCCATTTTGTTTCCTCGTCAACAAAAAACAGCAATAAAAAAGCAGCCCGTTCTCAATAGAGCCCGGCTGCCTGTGGTTTGATTCCCATTATTCACCTTTATTCCGACTTCGCATCTAAACCCTGTTTCTTGATTTCTGCATCCAAATGCCTGCTATACCTATCCATGAAGCGAAGCATGCTGTCAAATTGCTCCTCGGTTACCTGCTCAAATACGGCTTTATCCCGCTCTTGAAATTCCTTGTGCAGCTCCTCATGGACTTTGTTAACTACTTCCCCCTGCTCCGTAAGCCTGAAATAGATTTCTTTCTTGTTATCCGGCTTCTGGTAGCTTTCGATCAAGCCTTTTTCCATGAGCTTCTTCGTTATTTTACTTATGGCGCTTCTCGTCATATAGAAAGACTCCGCCAGTTTGGTCACGTTGGAATCTGCATTTCGTCCAATGTATTCGATGCAATGCACTTCAGAAGGCTTATGGCCCTTAAGACTGTCTTCCATCTTGATTTTATTAAGCCAAACCATCTTGTTGAATAAGTCCCTGAAGCCCGATATGACCTGATCTTCTTTGTTCATGGCCTGTCCTCCCGCACGGAAAAAGAAATTACGTTAATTATCCCTAGTATATTCATTATAAGCAACGTGTAAAAATAAACCATAACCACTCCTTATCGGAGTCTTCCCGAAGATATTGCCGAATCTGATCTCATCAAAAAAGCCGTCCCCCGCAGGCAGGGAGACGGCTTGAAGATGTTCATGCTGACGTAGCGGCATCCGGCCTCCCGCCTGTTGACAGGACAGCAATCTGTTGTGGTCAGGCAAGCCCGTCAGTCTGCCGACAGCCTGCCGTACAGGGCGGGATTTAACCGGACCTCGGCTTTGGCCGCCTCCCCCTCCAGCCACGCCTCATAGCGGCCCTCGTCCAGCAGCTTGCCGGAAGAGTCCCCTTCGTCCCGGGCTAACCGCTCCCGCAGCGCAAGCTCCAGATTGGCGAGCATATACCGGTAATAGATCCGCTCGCTGTACTGCTGCGGGCCGTAAATCGGCTCGCCGCTGCGGAGGCGGCTGTTCCGCAGCCTGTTCTCCGCGTCAAGGCGCGACAGGAACGCCTCGTAGCCGATGTCCTGCACAATGCCGGCCTTCCTGGCGGCAATCTCCTGAACCTTGACCCGTATCAGAAGATGCAGCGTCTTCTCCTTCAACAGGTCAAGCGGTGTCCGGCCTCCAATATCGGAAGCCCAGAAATTCCGGGACGCCGGGTCAGCCCCCTTCTCCGCCGCTTCGGCAACAGCCTCGCCCCGCAGCTCCAGCATGCGGGTCTTGAACTCCCCGTACGCCACCGGCTCACCGTTCACCCAGGCGACGGGTGTGAACATTTCGGCCTCCCGCATAACAACAACACCGCCGTTGACGGCAGCCCGATCCGGGGCAGCGCGGCCCGTGACTGACCAATCCGCAGAATGCTCGGACGCCGAACAAGCAGATAGCGGTATCGACAGCATTAATAATAATATAATCGTTGTTAGAAGAACTTTTATATACGTATTCCGTTTCAGGCGAAGAAGAAGGAATTTGCGGATTCTGCCAGAGCGGACCGGCTTGCGTCCGTCATTCGCCGAAGTTCCGGCACACATGATTCATCCCTCCCTTTAGGGCCTGCTGCAGCTTGCCGCGCGTTGCATGACGATGCTCCAGCAATCAGGCGTTGAAGGCGTTGAACTGTCTCTCGGCATCAATTCGGAACTATTCGGGATCTATATGGTGTCTATTCGGCATCCATACGGCATCAATAAGCCAACTGTCAGGCCGCTACTGTGTCACCCGCACATTATCGAACGACGCCATCCCGGAGTGAACGCGCAGGCCAATTTTGCCGGACGCCAGCTCCGTACCGCTTCCAGTCCAGGACAGCACCTCTGTGCCATTCACCGATCCCGTGATGGACGCCCCCTGTACCTTCGCCTTCAGTCTGTATACCTGATTGGGGTCAACCGTGACAGGCGTACTGGCAAGCAGCTGGAGCTGGCCTCCTGTCTTCTTGTACAGATCAGCCGTGCTGCCCGTGTCGTTCAGCCGGAACATATAGAAGTTGTTGGCATCCTGATAGCGGAACAAAATGCCGCCGTTGCCCCCCAGCTTCTTGATCTTCACGTCTGCTTCAAGCGTGTAGTCAGTCCAGGTTGTATTTCCGGCCGACGCAATGGATTCGCCATAAAGGGCGTTCTGGGCGAAGACGAGCGAATCTTCGGACGCAACGGTCCAGGTCCCTCCGGTTACCGCCCAGTCATTCGCATTGCCGTCCTCGAAGTCGTCCTGGAACAGCGCTGAGCCGTTTGGATCGCTTCCGGCTCCTCCCGGTGCTTCATACACGCCGATATCCGGCGAGCCGCTGTACAGCGGGTTGCCGAAGAAGTCCACGCCGCCATTCCCTTCAACTGCGGCTCCCGCGTTAATGGCCGGCGAGTTATTGGCCACCTTGTAGGCCTGGGCGGTGTCCAGGCCGGACGCGCCGCCGCCGTTCTCGAACAGCGGATCGCCCACAACCTTGCCGGGATCATTCGGCACATTCGAGTTAGCGCCGTAGAACAGATTGTTTCTGTACGTTGTAAAGGAACTATTCGCATAGGTCCCACCGGACGCATTATAGAAAATATTATTGCTGTAGTAGGTCATCCCGGATGTGCTGGTCCCGGTCAGGCTCGACGTGCCCCCGCTGTCGCGGTAGATGACATTGTTGTAGATATAGAGACTGCCGCCGCCCGGCCGCAAATGAAAAGCCCCGAAGGCGTCATAATCGTTCTGGCTGATATTGTAGCGGAACGTGTTGTTGTTCGTGCTGTCCATAACGAGCAGGGCTCCGCCTTCATTGTGATGGCTGAGGTTGTATTGGTAGATGCTGTCCGTTACCCGGATGTCGAAGTCCCAGGCTTGACCGTCCCCTTGCAGTACCTTGGTATTGAATGCTTCATTATGCTGGAAGACAGCTCCGCTCGTGTAATAGGCCCACTGCGCCGCAACATAGCCGATATGATCCAGGTAACTAACCACCGAGGTATCCACATCACAGCTGACGCCGATTTCGTTCGTCGTATTATATTCAATCAGCGGCGAGACACTGGCACGGACGAGAATGCCGTCCCGGTGAATCTTCTCCACGTAGTTGCCGCGAATGATCAAATTAGTGAATGCATTGAATTTATGGGCCCAGGAGCTGTTCGCGAAGGCGTCAGTCATCACCTGGATGCCGGTATCCGCCACATTGATTACCGTGTTGTTCTCAATCAGCACATCGTCCCAGGTGCTCTCGGGATCGGTGTTTGCCCCGCGCGCATGAAAGTTGATGCCGCCGGTTCTCCGGTCTGTGCCGAATACGTCATGGATGTCGTTGCCTTTGATGTAGATATGCTTGAACGCCCCCGCCCCTGTCCCTTCACCGACGACCAGAATGCCGCTTCGGCGCATGTCGGTCGAGAACTGTCCGCTTGTAATTTCCAGGTTGTTGATTTCCCAGTACGACACATTCTTGAGCCGGACGCCGAACCCCTCGCCGCCCACAGCTGTATTGCCGAAGTTAATGAGTGGTTTGGGCCCCGCTCCATATTGATCAACAACGATCGGGCTACCCTCCGCACCCGAGCCCTTCAGATCCAGATAGGCGTTGTTCCACACCCCTCCCGCCTTGAGCAGAATGCGGTCGCCGGGCTGAAATTCCACGGAATTCACCTTGCTCAGCGAATTCCAGGGACTGGCTTCGCTGGTGCCGCTGTTCGAGTCGCTGCCTCCAGTGGAATCCACATAATAGGTAGTGCCCGCTGCCTCCGCCCGCCCTGCCGGAATAAGGCCGAATGGAGCGAGAATTAGCGCAAACATAAGCGGCAGAAGCATAAACTTCTTAATATGCAGAAGCATAAACCACTCTATAGTAAACGCTTTCATTTTTATTCCTCCTGTTAGCCTCGTGCTTGAGGAACGGGCAGTCCGGTCCTGTTAAGTGCCGGTGCCTTATGCCTTCGCGGAACTGCCTTTCGCTTCTCAAGTTCGGGCTTATTCTGTGGAACCCCATTCTACGCGTTCTTGAATTCGCTGGGGCTCTTGCCGCTGTATTTCTTGAAGACTTTGGAGAAATAGGCCCGGTCCGAGAAACCGAGCGTATAGGCCACATTCTCGACAGTCTCATTCTCCCGCCGGAGCATGGAGATGGCCATGTCGACTTTGAAGCGGTTCACATAATCCGTAAATTTCATGCCGGACAGCCGTTTGAAATAACGGGAGAAATAGCTGGGGTTCAAATACAGATGCTCCGCCATATCGACCGAAGTAATCATCCGGTCGGCATGCTGTCTCAAGTAATCGTCGATCGCCTGCAGCCGGGTGTCCTTCTCCCGTTCGCTGATCGGCGTGAGCGACTGCCGCCGCCACAGCTTCCGCAGCTCCCGCTTCGTCAGCTGCGCCGCTTCCTCCACATGGAGAGCCCGGCTTAAGTGATGGAAGAACGCTTCCTCCACCGCGCCGTTCGTCTCCGAAGCCATACTGCGGACGCAGTCGGCGCAGGCTTCCTTGAGCAGCCGGGGCGACCATCTCTCGTCCCCCGCATGCTGCTGCAGCTTGCCGACGGCAAGATTAATCCATGCGGCGTTCTCCTCCTCAATCGCCAGCGTAAGCATGGATTTCTCCTTCCCCGGCTTCGATTCCGGAGCTGAGCGATAATCCTGATCGGGCTTCAGCATGACTGCCGGCCCGGGCGGGTCATAGAAGCCGTGGTCGCGCCGCTCGGCCAACTGCTTATAAGCGCGGGCGAAATCACGAACCGGGAACGCCTCCGGGGCGTAGAAGCCGCGAACGGTGACCTTCAGATACTGCTCCGCTTTCTCGCATACCGTCTCCATGTAGCGGATCAGCCCGTCTCTCGGAGCGGCCGGATCTTCGGCATTCCACAGCAGATAGATGCCGTTCTCCCCATCCATCAGCGCAGTGATCGGCTCGGGACCTGCGGACAGCTCGGACGCAATATTCCCGGCGGCGAAATGAAGCAGCGGCGCATCCTCATACCGGTACCTTGACAGCAGAGAAGCGGCGTCGATATGGAGAAAGCCGTGAACCAGAAACGGCTTCCTCCAGGATATGCCAAGCCGTTCGCCGAGCAGCCGAATATGATCCCATTTTCCGCTGCCCGAGAGCAATTGATTCAGGAAATTTCGCTTGAGCACCCCCCGGTTGCGCTCAATCGCCTGCTGGAACGAATAGCGCTCCAGCAGCGCCCGGCGTTCACCGAACCGATCCATCGCCTTAAGGATGCTGGTCTTCAGCTGCTCCGGAGTGAGCTCATCCTTGATGAGATAATCGTCGGCTTCCAGTTGAATCGCCCGCTTCGAATAATGAAAGTCCTCATAGCAGGTCAGGAAGATCAGCCGCACCTCCGGCTTCATCAGCCGGAACGCCTCCGCCAGCTCCAGGCCGTCCATACCGGGCAGCCCGATATCGACGATGGCCAAATCAGGCAGATGTTCATGGAACAGCTCCAGCGCCGCCCCGCTGCCGGAAGCGGACGCGACATGCTCCAGTTCCAGACCCGGCTGTTCCAGCAGAAACTTCACATAGTCGAGCATAGGCACGTCGTCATCAATCAGCATGACCGTCATCATGCGAAGAACCCTCCTTGCTGTTGGTCACCGGAATGCAGAAGGTAAAGATCATCCCGCCGCCCGGATTGGCGGCCGCCGTCAAGCGCGACCGGAAGCCGTACAGCACCTGAAGCCGGCGCGCGGTATTCACGAGCCCCACGCCTTTTTCGGGCTGCGGCGCTTCCTGCTCCGCGCCCAGGAGACGGCGGTTCAGCCGCTTGACGGCCTCTTCGTCCATTCCCCGGCCGTTGTCGGTTATGCTGATTTCGAGCATACCGCCGCTTACAGAAGAGCTGAGCCCGATCCAGGGCCGCTCGGGTCTTGCCGAGAAGCCGTGGGCGATCGCATTCTCGACCACGGGCTGCAGCAGGAGCCTCGGCAGCTCAAGCTCCTCTGTCCCCGGCTCAAGGAAGTATTCGAAAGCGATGTCCAGCCGGTTGCGGATCTGCATGACCTGCACATAGCTGCCGAGAAAGGCGCATTCTTCGGACAGCTTCAGCGGCTTGTCGGCATGGACGTAAGCACGCTGCAGCTTCATCAGCGCATCGAGCATCGCGCTATGGACCGAATCGCCGGACATGAGCAGATTGACCTTGATCGAATTCAGCGTGTTGAGCAGAAAATGCGGGCGGATCTGTGCCGACAGCGCCCGAAGCTCAAGCCTCCGCCGCTCTTCCTGCTCGCTCTCCACCCGGTGAAGCAGCTCGTCGATATCCTCCAGCATCTGGTTGAAGACGAGCGAGAGAACGGCCACTTCATCCTTGCCCTTCACCGGAATCCGCACATCCCGGTTGCCGCCGACATACTGCTTGACGCTGGCGCGCAGCAGGCGGATCGGCTCGTTCATATATCTTGCCCAGAACATGGACAGCACCAGAAACGCTACGAAGAAGACAATGACGATCGAGAGCGACACGAGGAATTCCCGGTTGATCTGACCGTCTATGGAACTTCGCGGAAGCTCGCTGGCAAGCAGCCAGCCGGTTCTTGCAATCCGCACCTCGCTGCGCAGCGGCTTGCCCGATACGGCTGCCTCGCTTCCCCGGCTTACGGCGATCATGTCCCCGGAGGAGTTCTCCAGGGACAGGACGATGGAGGCATTGCCCGTATCCAGCAAATGCTCGAAATAATGCCGGGGGATGCCGATGAACAGCGTACCCAGCTTCTCGTGATTTCGCGGATCGATAATGAAGCGTGCGGCATAGCAGTACTCCGGAACGGGGCCGCTCTCCCGGTACAGGAACCACTGAAGCACGGTCTCTTCGCCGGGGTCCAGCTTGCCGGTATCCTGAAGGAAGCGGTCCGAGACCCTTGAGAAGACCGGACGATTCAGACTGCTCATAATAATCCGGTCTTTCCGGTTGACGATCATAATCTCAAGGTCTGCGTCGAGCGCTTGAACGGTGAGTATGCCGCTGATTGATTTCAATTTGGCTTGGTGGATGTAGGACCCGTAATCTCCGAAGCTCTCGGCGGTCGTCAGGTAACGCAGGCTGTTCAGAACTTCAGGATCATAGGTTTCGGAGAGATAGAGGGATGCGAAGGAGATGGTGTCGATCGTTTTTTCAATCTGATTGGCGATGACGGTGATCGTCTCTTCATTGGTTCGAAGAATCTTGTCGCTTACGTTCTGCCTGACGGATTGATAAGACCACAGGGTAACAGCGGTGAAGGGCAGCAGAATCAGGGCAAGGAACGAGAACTGCAGCCTTCGGTAATAAGAGAAACGGCTCAGCCATTGCATAGCGGGTCATCCTTATCCCAGTAATCGTCCGGATAGAGTAATTGTTCGGGTATCCTAGTTGTTAGGATATGAAGTAGATCAGCTTATATATACTCCATATAAACCGTTATGGTCATCATGATTGATAATCCGTATAAAATGTTTCCCGTGATAAGCGCCCGGCTTATACATGCTTACATTTGCAAACAGCCGGCTTAGCCGCTCTCCTCAGGCAGCACATTCAGTATTTACGGCTGGCGCCGCCTTCCATTTGCCTGATCTTGCCCGGTACAGAAATCCGGCCATCTCCGCAGCCCTTCAGCTTTTTTGCAAAAGCCCCTGATCACGCCTGTTCAAATCATCCGTCTACTTGTTGTTGGCCGCAACCACTTTCTCGGTTTCCGCCGTCATTTCCGCCTTGACCTGATCGAAGTCCCGATTGTCCAGCATATAGCTTGCGAAGCCATTCTCGACGATCGTCTTCAACTGGCTGCCGTACGGTACGGTGAAACTGCCCTCCGGCATTTTGTTGCGGCTGTCAAAGAGAGTGTTTGCGAGCGAATCGATGTCGATCAGATTCTGGTTCTCGCTGAAGAACTCTTGCAGGAGCGCTTTGCCGTCGACTTTTTTCAGGGATGGAATCTCCTTCGTGTATTTGTAGGCTTCCTTCGTCATCCAGCGGATGAAATCGTAAGCCGCCTGCTTGTGCTGCGATTTGGCGCCAACCGCCAGACCGCCGCCGGAAATGTTCGTCATCCCGACATCCTTGGCATCCACGGAACGGGGAAGCGGTGCATACACCATCTGGAAGTCATGCGGGAACTTCTCTAGATTGAGGCCTGCCCGGACTGCATAGCTCGGAACGGCCAACATGCTGGCTTTGCCGGCAAAAAACTGCTGAAGCACATGATAGTTCGAGGCCAGCACGTCGGCATAAGGCTCTACGCTCTTGTCTTCTTTTTCCATCGCGCGGCGGAGATTGAAGAAGTAACGGAAGGACGGATCGTCATAGATCGGCTTGAGGCTTGCGTCCAGCTGCGGGTTCGGATGCTCGGAGTAGGCGATAATATTCGCGTATTCGCCCCAGGTGTGGAAATAGGTGCCGTAATGGTCCTTGGTCGTCAGCTTTTTGGCATATTCGCGGAAATCATCCCAGGTCCAGCCCATCTCCGGCAGCTTCAGTCCGGCCTCGTCTAGCTGCTGCTTGTTGAAGACCGTGAACCACAGCGTGGAGGAATTCATCAGTCCGTACACTTTGTCATCCAGCTTGAGAACCTTGAAGTATTCGTCCTCCGGTTTGACGCCCTCTGCTTCAAAGTACGGATTCAGCGGCTCCACAACGCCCCGCGAGGCCCGTTCCAGCAGTTCTTCCTCATTCCCTGTCATGAAAGCGTCTACAACTTCACCCCCGGCAACGAGCACATCGAGCTTCTTCAGGAACTCCGTACTGTCGCTGTTCTGGACAAGCGAGACATACTCCACTTCCACTTTATCCTGAGACTTGTTGTACGCCTCAACGGCCTGGAATGTCGGTTCCTCGGGCTTGCTTGACTTGAAGGTGTAAAATTTGATCTTCTCTTTCTCCGCAGGCGCTTTGGTTTGGCTGGCTGCCGTTGGTTCGGCGTCTTTGCCGCCATTCGCGGCTGGCGCGCTCCCGTTATTGCCACATGCGCTGACTGTGAACATCAGCAGCAGGCCGGCCATCCATAATGCAGGCTTCTTCATGCGACTTCCCCCTCCCAATTGGTGGATACGCTTTCATTATACAGCCGGAGTACCGCCCTCACCGTGTACAGTCTTGACGATGATGGCGTAGATATTTTTGACTTTGCACCCGAGCAGCAGATGTTCAAGACGTACTTTTGGATACATGGCTCCTTCATCCCTTGACCCCCCCGATGGAAATGCCTTTGATGACCTGCTTCTGAAGCACCAGGAACAGCACGAGCAGCGGAATAATCGCCGCAAGCGAAGCCATCATCATCACCGAAATCGTAGTGCCGAACTCCTCCTTGAAGAACTGCATGCCGAGCGGAATCGTATACAGGTTGGTGGAATTCAGCATGATCAGCGGCCCCTGGTAATCGTTCCAGGTCCAGATGAATTTGATGATTCCGACAGTGGCCAGGATAGGACGGCTGAGCGGCAGCATGACGCTCCAGAAGATCCGGAAGAATCCCGCACCATCGAGTTCGGCCGCTTCCAGCAGGTCGTTATGCACCCCGAGCATGAACTGCCGCAGCAGGAAGGTGAAGTAGCTGGAGAACATGCCCATCAGAATGAGCGCTGCATGCGTGTCGTACAGGCCGAACTCCTTGATCATGATATAGCGGGGAACGAGCGTCGCCTGCTCCGGGATCATCATGAAGGCCATCATCGCGCCGAAGACGAGCCCTTTGCCCTTGAACTCCAGCTTGGACAGCGCATAGCCCGCCATGGCGGAAATGAGTAGCGTTGCCAGCGTGGAGATCAGGGCGATTTTGATCGAGTTCCAGTAGAAGAGGCCGAAGGAGACATCCCCCATCCAGATCGTCTTGAAGTTTTGCACAAAATGCCATTCTTTCGGAATCCACTGGATCGGGAACGTCCAGACCTCCTTCTCCGTCTTCGACGCCGCAGAGATCATCCAGACGAGCGGCAGCAGGAAGAAGATCGAGATGATGCCAAACAGTGCGGTCAGCACCGCATTGCCCAGCTTGAATGTTCGTGTCGTCATGGGCGCCAAGTCCTTTCTTGTGCTGTAGTTGGCTGTATTGGGCTGTATTTGCCTTTAATAGTGGACCTTCCGGCTCTGCGTTATCCAGGTCACGGAGGTCACGAGCATGATAAGCAGGAAGAGAATCCAGCTCATGGCGGAAGCATAGCCCATCCTGAAGTTCTGAAACCCCTCCTCGTAAATCTGGTAGACGATAACCGTGCTGGAGTAATTGGGCCCGCCGTCCGTCAGAAACTTGATCATATCGAACACCTTGAAGGATGAAATCGTGCTTGTAATCGCCAGAAAAAAAGTCGTCGGCCCCAGCAGCGGCAGCGTAATCCGCCGGAACTGCTGAATGCCGCTCGCCCCGTCAATTCTCGCGGCCTCGTACAGCTCATCCGGAATATTGGACATTCCCGCCAGAAAAATGATGATCTGATAGCCGAGCAGCTGCCAAATATAGATGATCATGATGGCAACCAGCGACCAGCTCGTGTCCACGAGCCAGCGCGGCGGCTCTGAAATGCCCAGATGGATCAGCATCTGGTTGAGCGGGCCTTTCGAGGGATGATAGAGCGCCGACCATACCGCCGCGACCGCGACCGTCGAGCAAATATACGGAACGAAGAAGGCCGCTTTGAAATAATCCTTGAAGTAGAGCTTCTTGTGGATGACCGCCGCCAGGACGACGCCGATCAGCATCGTCGCCGGCACGGTCCCGGCTGTGAAGCCGATGTTGTTCTTCAGCGCATGTAGGAAACGGTTATCCTGAAACAGCTCGGCGAAGTTATCCAGTCCGACGAAATGGATGGCGGACAACCCGCCGACCAGATTCCATTCCGTCAGGCTGAGCCCCAGGCTGAAGAGAAGCGGGAACACGGCAAGGACGAGCATGCCGAGCACTTCGGGCGCGATGAACAGCCAGCCGGCCAGCTGTTCGCGCCGCCGGCGCGTCCAGTACGTCCGCTTCTCCTTACGTGACGCAAGCCGCTTCTGAACCGTTGCATGCTGGCTCATCGTACTCCCCCCTGTTCGTTCACGGCTGCGGACAGCTCCGGCAGGTAGGCGCCTTCCTCACGCAGGCGCCGCCGCAGCCGGGAGACGTCGACCCGATGCACGTCTCCGCCCCCAGAGGCGGCATGCGACGCAGCCATGCCGGCGGCTTCGCCCATAGCGAGGCAGACCGGCATCACGCGGACGCTGCCGAGCACCTGGCGCTCGCAGGAGATGGAGCGGCCGGCCACAAGCACGTTGCGAAGGCCCCGGGGCGTCAGGCAGCGGTACGGGATGCCGTGCGATTCGCCCGGGCCGTAAAGCGTGACCGTCTGCGAGGACCCCGCCTCGCTCTTCTCCTCCTTCTCGGTGCCATGCACATCGATGAAGTAGCTGTTGCGGCAGATTTCGTCCTCGAAGCTGCGCCGGGAGACGTAATCGTCCACCGTCAGCACATAGTCGCCGATAATCCGCCGGGACTCGCGGGTGCCCATCAAGGTGCCAGTGCTGGCGACATAAGCGCCCGCAAAGGCCGCCGGGTGAATGTCACCCAGCATGTCCAGATAGTCCGAGGCCATCTTCCGGCCCCGGATCAGCGCCTTGGAGACGGAACGGGGGTCCGTATTGTCCACGCCCCATAGATGACCGGCATTGAAGCCGACAGCGCGCGGTGCAATCTGATTGTTGCACAGATGCGTGTCCGGTACGCCCGGATACCGGCCGGAAGCCACCGCTTCATGAATCGGGCTGTGCGGATTTTCCTTGTGCAGGAGCGGCCCGTTCAAATACGCATAATCATCGACATTGCCGAGGATGAAGCAGTGGGTCGCCGGCTGAAGATCGCCGCTAGCGCCGTCTCCCTTCCGGACTTCGGCCCCTGCCCAGGCGGCCAGGTCGCCGTCGCCCGTACAGTCCACATAGACCTGTGCCCGGTACGCCTGCAGCCCGCCTTTATTCAGAACGACAATGACCGTGATATTCCCCTGTTCATCGGTCTCCACATCAGCCAGCGAAGTCAGAAACAGCACATCCGCTCCGGCCTCCGTAACGAGCTCGTCGTAGACCACCTTCAGCTTCTCCGGCTCGATCGGCACCCAATCCATCGCATCCGGCTTCACATGGGGCATCCGTGACTTCAGCGTCTCGAACACCTTCTGCGCCAATCCGCGGTAGACCAGCTTCTCCTTGTCCGAGAAGGGGCACCAGGCGGGAACAAGCGCCGATGTCCCCATTCCGCCGAGGCCGGAAGTTCCTTCGATCAGCAGCGTCTTCGCCCCCTCCCGCGCGGCCGATGCCGCTGCGGTGCAGCCCGCCGGTCCGCCTCCGATGACGATCACATCATAGGAAGCGTCCAACAGAATTTCTCTGCTCTTCAATCTGTAGCTCTCCATGTCAGCCCTCGCTTTCCCGGCGGGTCCGCCGCGCCCTGACGCAGTCCGCCGCTTGATTTCGACCTCATTATAGCAACTGGAGGCGCGAAATACGGTATAGGTCTCATACCGGTTGGCGTGTATTATTTTGACATCGGCCGCAGCGTGGGGGGGCCGAGGGCTGTTGCGCGGCGACCTTATTCGAGCGAATTTCGAGCGTAGAACAGCGGCATAATCCAGGGAGTCTGAATCTGTGCTGCCCCCAGTCTGTGTTCTCAATTGGCGATATCGACACAAAAGATGCGAAAAATCCAAGGCTAAACGCCTGACGGCGTCCTTAGACGCCATGCGTTTACCGAGAAATAGAAGACTCATTGTAACAAAAACTTATAAATTCTTATATTAAAAAAAGCCGCGGCTGGCTGCTGTTCGCAACCAAACCGCGACTTTCTCATGTTCTCCCGCAAGGCCCTGTCTATTCGGTCACAATCCGATCATCCATCTCTGACGCCGCTCGCCGTCCTGCTCGGCTTCGAGCACAAGCCTGGACCCATCCTCGGACACTGCCAAAGCCAGCCGGTTGTAGGCCGAGAGGATGGAAGCCGTGCCGTCTTCATGTCGCTGGATGATCCAGCGCTGATTGTCATAGCCCAGGTAGTCATACAGCTGGATTTTACTCTGGCCGGTATCGAGATCGAGCGCCTGGCCGGAGATCGCGCGGATCGAGCAAGAACCGGCTTCGTCACCGGTCGGCACGAACACCCACTTCTGATCCGGGGTTCCGCCGGAATCCTGAAGCGTGACGGCTTCGCCGTTCGTCAGATTGGCCGTGTACAGAGACTTTGGAAGGGCCGCATTCACGATGCTTGCAGCAGGCAGGTTCGCTGGCGCTTCCCCGCTCAGCCTGACGTTCTGGAAGGATGCGGAGCCGCCGAATACATGAAGCCCAAACTGTCCTTCCGCAAAAGTGCCGTCCTTGAAATCGATCACCTTCCGCCCATCGACATTTACGATGATATGGGGGCCGTCCGCCTCAATGCGGATGGAATAGGTCTGACCCGGGCGAATGAAATCCGGAACCCTTGCGAGCACCTGTCTCTCCTCAAACCGCCCGGCAATCTTGTAGAACAGGCGGATCGCTTTCATGTTGGGGTCAAGGTTCAGGTAATAGCCGCTGCGCCCGTCTTCACTTGCCCGGAACAGCAGCGATCCCGCTCCTCCCGATTCGCTCAGAGTCAAGTCGGCGGTATATACGAAGTTCCCCGCCTTCTCCTGAGCCATGTAGGCCGCATCGCTGAAATAGCTGCCGCGCATGCCGTCCGGGCTTACCATCCACGAGGCTCCGGCCGGAGTACTTGACCAGCCGCCGAGGTTGGTCTGAAACGTCCCGGCGAAGACGCTCACCCGAACGCTTGCCTTGGCCTTGCCGTTCGGGGTCGATGCCGTGATGACGGCTTCGCCTTCCCCTGTCGCATCCAGGATCGCTTCCGACCCCTTCGCTGTCCGGAGGCTTACCACGGCTTCGTTGCTGGAGCTCCACTTCAACGGCTGGGCCCCTTTGCCGGGTCCGTTCTCTACGGCTGCCCGCAGCGTGGCACTCTGCAGGGTCCCCAGCTCACGGTCGCTCGTATCCATGACAATCCGTTCCGCCGATCCGGCATCCGGATTATATACCGGCTGCAGCCGGTTGACCGCAAGCGATACGACCCGGACGCTGCCGTCCTTCGTATAGAAGCTCATTTCACGGCTGGACGGATCAGGGAAAATCACGTCAGAGAACACGGCGCGCCCGTCTCCGGCGAATACCTCAACCGAAGATTCGTCGACCAGAATCGTCAGCTTGACCCTGCGGTTCTCCGCCGCAAGCGAAGTCTCCTGCCTCGTGTTGAACAGGCTGGAGAAATCTCTCTCCCCCGATGCGGAGCGGTCCACGAACAGCCTGCTTTCACCGGGTCTGTAGCCGATGACCGTCTTCTGCCCGGCTCCCTCCCGCACGTTGAAGCCGAATTCCGAGACGCTGGACCCTGCCGGGATCTCCACCTCGGCCTTGATTTCATAGGTCCCGGAGACGATGCCCTTCAGAAGATTGGACGACGACGGGTTCACCGTCTTGCTCGCCGTGCTGTACAGCTTGCTCTTCAGGTCATCCATCTCCCTGACAGGCTGCTGAGTAAGGCGCGGGCCTTCCTCCGTCATGACGAGCGACAATTCCCGGGGAACGCTCAGCTCGCCCTTCCAGCCGGAAGTCGGGAAGGCGAACGGATAATCCCAGTTGGACATCCAGGCCATCACAATCCGGCGGCCGTCCGGCACATCCGAGAACGACATGGAAGCGTAGAATTCCTTGCCGAAATCGGTACGCAGCACAGTTCCCGCCGGGTTATCGTTCACGAATTTGCCTTCCGCCGTCAAATTCCCCACAAAATACTCCGCATCCGAGCCGCCCGTGTTCGCGTTCGCGCCCGTGCTGATCATGAGCACCCATTTCTTCTCCCCGGTTCCCTGGACGGTCATCGGGAACAGGTCGGGGCATTCCCAGACGCCGCCCCGGATGTAGCTGCCATAGCCCCAGTTGTCGGTCAACGTCCAGTCGAGCAGATTGGACGAAGTGAAGAAGCGGATATGGTCTCCGCCGGATACGGCCATGACCCAGCGGTTATGGGCCTCATCGCGGACCACCTTGGGGTCCCGGAAATCCCAGCCGCCCGGGTCTTCTCCGTTCTTCCCGGGATTCTCGATGACGATTCCCCGGTCATCCGGATACACCCAGGTACGGCCCCGGTCCTTGCTGTAGGCGATGCCGATGCGCTGATTGCCGTTCGGTCCGTCCGGATTGAAGGACGTGTAATAGGCGATCAGCCCCTTGCCCCCGGAATCGGCGAACAGCCCCGATGTGTTGTCTGAGTCGACAACCGCCGAGCCTGACCACACATGCCCGAGGTCGTTCCAGGGCAGAGCGATCGGCAGGCGCTTCCAGTGCAGCAGATCGGTGCTGACGGCATGCGCCCAGGTGCCGCCGTCCTGGTGAAAGAGATGATACTCGCCATCGAAGTAGACCAGTCCGTTCGGATCGCTTGCGGAACCGCGAATCGGCGAATAATGATAGGCGGGACGGTAGGTCTCGGTGTAATAGTCCTCTGCATCCGTCACATAAGCATCCTGAAAGACCGCCGTTCCCTTGCTCACGGCAAATCCCGCATACCCGCCGGAATAAGAGCTGTCGGTCACATCAACGGCAGCAGACTCATAGCCGTCCACGAAGACTAGAATCCGGCTGCCTTTCGCCTCGATTTCGACGAAATGACGGGCGCCGTCCACGCTCGGATATGTCCGGCCGGAGGAAGCCAGCACCGTGCCGTCCGCCTTCGTCAGCTCCACGCCGAGCCGGTCGCCTTCCTTCTTCAGAAGGGCTTCATAACCTCTGGCGCCATCCGAAGAGGCACGGAAGACCAGGGACGCAGCGGACCCGGAAGACAGCGAGATACTTCCCTCATAGACAAAATCGGCACTCTGGCGATCATAGAGCCTGAGCGCCCGGCTCTCCCCGGCGGCGCTGCCCTTCCTGCCCCGGAGATCGGGCTGCCACTCTCCGCTGCTCAGCAGAACCGTTCCCAGATTCCCGTTCAAATCGCTGACGGTGATATTCTGAAAGAGAGCGGAGCCGTCAAAGACATGAAGTCCGAGCCGTCCCGAGCGGTGGGCGCTGTCTTTTACCTCAATTACAGGCTTATAGGCATTGCCCCAATAGACTTTAAGTGATTCGCCTTCCGCCCGGACCTTCAGGTGATAGATCTCACCGGCTCTAAGAGTAACGGGACGTTCTTCATAGAGCTTATCCCCTCCTCCGGCGGCGTCCTTAAGGCGAAGAAGTCCGGCACCCGGCGCAATCTGCAGCATATAGGAGCTCCAGCCGTCATCGCCTGAACGGAAGACCAGCGAGCTGTCCGCCTTGTCATCCTGGATCATCACGTCAGCCTCATAAATGAAATCCTCCGCAGCCGTTTCCGACAAGGCGATCACATTTTCCCGGGACTCCGAGTTCAGCAGCAGCCCTTCCGTCGTTTCCTCTATCCGCCCCTTGCCGAGAGTCTGCCAGCCGCTCAGATTCGTGTTAATGTTGTTAGCGTTGTTAGCGTTTTCAAAAATAGAAATTCCCTCCTTGTTACCTCCGGCCGGCTCTGCACTTTCCGGCGCTGCCCATCCTGTATCCGGCTTGAGACTGGAAATTCCGGTAGACGTCGAAGCCATCAGAATTGCGGCAGACAGCAGAACAATGCGAACAGCTTTCAGCTTATGTGTCATTTGTTCCCCTCTTTCCTCATGAATGAATGAAATCACGCGGACAGAAAAAAGGCGGCCAGCAACTGCTTCCTGACCGGCCGCCTGCACCTGCCCTAACTCAAACGGACGAGGTCTGATTCTTCCACGCTTCTACTCCCAGAGCCAATGCCCCGCATAATCCCGCCTGCTGGCCGAGACCCGGAGGAACAATATAGCTCCCGATATCATCCGTAATAACGCCGGACTGCACATACCCGTTCAGGTTCCGCCGCACACCCTCCCGGATGAGCGGGAACAGCTGGGACTGCTGCATGACGCCTCCGCCGAGAATGACCTTCTCCGGGGACAGCAGCAGAACGGCATTCGAAATCGACTGTGCGAGGTAAAAGGATTCGATCTCCCATGCCGCATGGTTCTCCGGCAGCTCATGACCCTTCGCGCCCCATCTCGCTTGCAGGGCGGGGCCTGCCGCCATTCCCTCCAGGCAGTCTCCGTGATACGGGCAAATACCGTCAAAATCGTCATCCGGATGGCGTCTGACCAAGGTATGCCCGCCTTCCGGATGCACCAGGCCATGAACTGTCCGGCCTTCCGAATACACGCCGATACCGATTCCGGTACCGACGGTATAATACAGGCAGCTGGACAGACCCTGTGCGGCGCCCCATTTGGCTTCGCCCAGAGCTGCAGCGTTCACATCGGTATCCCAGCCGAACGGCACCGGGAACTCCCGCCGCAGGATGCCGAGCAGATCGTACTGCGCCCAGCCTGGCTTGGGCGTCGTCGTCACGAACCCGTAGGTCGGGCTCTCCGGCGTAACATCAATCGGGCCGAATGACCCGATGCCGATGGCGTCCACGGACTTGTCTTTGAAATATTCAATGACCCTGGGCACGGTCTCATCCGGATGCCCGGTCGGGAAGCTGATCTTATCCTCAATGGTTCCATGCTCGTTCCCGATTCCGCAGACGAATTTCGTGCCCCCCGCTTCAACCGCTCCGATCACCATGGCTTAACCCTCCGCTTTCTGTACGCCGCTTGCCGCAGACTGCGGGTCCATCCAGTAAATCTCAAGCGTGAGGAAGGCCATCTCTTCATCCGCGTAGACATCGACACCGGTGGAATCAGGCTCCGGGAAGATCAGATCCGTGATGACGGCCTGCCCTCCCCCTGCGAACGCCTCGACCGAAGAACGGTCCACGAAGATGCGAAGTTCCGTCGCCGTCTCGCTGCCGACTTCAAGCTTCGCCGTATGACGTCCCGGGAAGTTCGGATGAATGGAATGTCTTCCCGATGCCTTCCGGTCCACATACAGCACTTGAGCTTCTCCGTCGATGCCGATCAGCGTCTCCGTATCCGCTCCCGCCCGAACCTTGAATCCAGCCGATGCTCCGGCGGCGATCTCTGCCTTGATTTCGAAGCTTTCCAGCCGAAGGCCGTCAAGCAGCTTGCGAAGCTTGCCGAGTGAAGCTCCTTTCAGACTGTGAACCGGCTTGCGGACGGCTTCCAGCTCCCGGGCCGGCCGCTGCACGAGAACGGTCACGCCTGCTCTGGTCTCCAGTGCAAGCTCGCGCGGAATGGTCATGGCTCCCCGGAACCCTTCCGCCGGGGTCAAGCCCGCATACATCCAATTGCTCATCCAGCCGATGAACAGCCGTCTTCCGTCTTCCTCCGGCACATCGGACCAGCTAACGCCGGCGTAGTTGTCGCGGCCGTAATCGAGCCAGCGCACAGTCCGGGAATCTTCATCCGGCGTGAAGACGGCTCCGTCGAAATCCCCCGTAAAATACTGCGTTCTCGATCCTTCCGCCAGAGCGGGGTTCGCCCCGATGCTAACCAGCATCACCCATTTCATGTTGGATGCCTCACCGTCCACAGCCAGCGGGAACAGGTCGGGGCACTCCCATACCCCGTCATGCGAACCGATGCCTTCTCCGAACCGGCTTCCCGCGCTCCAGTGAATCAGATCGGGGGAATGGTAGAGCCCTGCCGTCTGGCCGCAGGCGACGATCATAACCCAGCGGCTCGTTGCTGCATGCCAGAATACCTTGGGATCGCGGAAGTCGATGCCGTTCTCATCTTCCAGCACGGGGTTGCCTTCATACTTGATCCAGGTTCTCCCTTTGTCCCGGCTGTAGGCTAGACTCTGCCGCTCGATGTTGGGCGCACCATCCTTTCCGTCAAGATGATGGGTGAAGATGGCGACAAGCCCCGGCTCTCCGTCAAAAAAGCCGGTCGTATCGTTCCAATCCACCACGGCGCTTCCCGAAAAAATCATGCCAAAGTGATCCGGAGCCAGCGCGATCGGCAGCTCCTCCCACGTTGCCAGGTCCCGGCTGACCGCATGGCCCCAATGCATATCGCCCATTCCCATGCCGTGCGGATGATGCTGGAAGAACAGATGGTACTCGCCTTCAAAATAGACCAGCCCGTTCGGGTCATTCATCCACATTGCCTTGGGCGAGAAATGGTAGGCGCTGCGGTAATCGGTTTTTACAATGGCGGACATATGGATCTCTCCTTTATCTCTGTCTTATTTTTGTGTCGCCCGGTCATAGCCGGTCTGCTTGATCTTCGTCCATTCCTGTAGTCCGAGACGATCCAGCTCCTTCAAGTAGCTGCTCCACTGCTCGTCGACCTTGCCGTTCTCATACCACTCCGAGCGCATCCGAAGCACATAGGCGAACAGGTCGGTCTCGATTGTGGTCAGCCGGTCCAGCTCCTCGATCGAATTGAAGACGCTCGGCATGACGTTGTCCGCCTGCATATGCGGCGCCATGATGTTCTTGACGATGTCCATTCTCTCCTTGGCGTCATCCGGCACTGTCGTGTATTTTCCGTAATAGGAGTCAAGCACGGCCAGCGGCCCGCCCAGACTCGTCTTCTCCCGCAGCTCGACAGGAGCGGCGCCATTCAGCGGCAGATGCTTCAGCGTGTTCTTGGTCTCGTCGTATTCGAAAATGTTCTGCTGCGTCGTATCGCCATAGGTGCCCCAGTTGTCCTGTACGGACTGGATCGGATCATAAAGTTGATCCACCCATTTCGCCGTCGCTTCGAGCTGCTTGTCGGCGCTTGTAATGACCATTTTGCCGCGTCCTAGTCCGAGCGCATTGGTCCGGGTCACATTGACCTGTCCGTCCGGTCCGGCGAGCGGAGGCATCACTTCATAATCATCGTTGTCTCCCGAGATGTTAGCCTTATCCCAAGTGAAGAACAGGCCGTACTTCTGGTCTTTGCCCTTGGCTACGTATGTGCTCCAGTCTTGCGTAAAGGCTTCGACATCGACAAGCCCGTCTTTGTACAGGCCGTGTATATAGGATATGGCGTTCTTGTAGCCTTCTTCGGCAGGCGTGAAGATGACCTTGCCGTCATTGCTCACCACCAGATGATCGGGATTCTCGCCGAGTCCGAAGGAGGCGAACAGGAAGGCCAGATCCTCCGCGCCCGGCTTGTTGATGAAGGACAGCGGAATTTCATCCGCCTGGCCGTTGCCGTTCGGGTCCTGCGTCTTGAAGGCAGTCAGCACCTTCTTCAGATCGTCTGTCGTCTTCGGCATGTCGAGACCCAGCTTCTTCAGCCAGGTCACATTGATCCACGGCATGCTGTCCACCGCCTAAATGCGTTCCTTGCCCTGTCCCAGCTCCTCGATCCACGGAAAAGCGTAAATATTGCCGTCCGGCGCGGTAATCATATTCTTGTAGTCCGGAGCTTCCTCCAGCACTTTTTTGAAATTCGGCATATATTTATCGATCAGATCATTCAGCGGGATAATGGTGCCATCCTTGGCGAGCTTCAGCAGCTCATAGTCGGAATAGTCCGCGTTGAAGATCGCGTCGGGCAAGTCACCGCTTGCGACCGCGAGGTTGCGTTTCTCGACGAACACATCCTTGGTGAAATTCTTCCAGTTGATATGGACACCGGTCTTCTCTTCCAGGCGCTTCGAGATCAGCTTGTCGTTCGGATCGGCTGGAGCCAGCGGCGAGCTCTGAGTGATCATGTTCAGCGTGACCTTTCCGCTTGCGCTCGGGTCCGCTTCGGCCGACTTGCCGCTTTCCCCGCTGCCGCCGCAGGCGGACAGGAACAAGAGTGAAGCCAGCGCAGCTGCAGATGCCATCTTAGTCGTTGCTTGTGAACGCGTGAATCTTCCCATGGTTATGACCTCCAAAATAGGATGAATGCATGACTCTTTCTATGTGCAGCCCGTTCCTATTTGAGGGAACCGAGCATAACACCTTTCTCGAAGTACTTCTGGAAGAACGGATACATGATGATGAGCGGCAGACTCGATACGACAATCGCGGCATATTTGATAATTTCAGACAGCCGCTTCATCTCCGCCATGGCGAGCTGGTCGCTGATCATGCCCGGATCGACCTGGTTCTGGATCAGGATGGAGCGCAGCACGAGCTGAAGGGGATGCAGGTTCGGATTGTCCAGATAGATCATGGCGTCGAAATAGGAGTTCCACTGGCCGACAAAAGCGTACAGCGCAAGCACGAATACAATCGGTTTGGACAGCGGGAGCACAATGCCAAAGAAGATCCGCATTTCCGACGCCCCGTCCACATTGGCGGCTTCCTTTAGTTCATGGGGAACGCTCTTGAAGAATGTCCGGGACAAAATGATATTCCAGACGTTGATGCAACCGGGAATGATAACGGCCCAAATCGTATTGAGCATGCCCAGATTCTTCACCAGCAGGTAGGTCGGAACGAGCCCGCCGCCGAAGAACATCGTGATGATGAACAGGGTCATGAAGAGGCCTCTTCCTCTTAGCCGGTCGTCCGACAGCGCATAGCCTGCGCAGACCGAGACGCTGACGGTAAGGAGGGCGAAGCAGACCGAATACAAGACAGCGTTTCCAAATCCGCGAATCATGGCCGGATTGGTCAGGATTTTCTCATAGCCGTCCAGCGACCAGTCCTTGAGATGAAACGATAGACCCCGGCTGAGCAGCACCGACGGGTCCATGAAGGAAGCGATCACCACATAGACGAGCGGGATTACGACAAGCAGGACGGCCAGGGTCAGCAGGACGGCATTCAGCGTAAGCATGAAGCGGTCCATCCGGGTATGCTTGATGAACATGAGCGGTTGCTCCTTTCTCTAGGGCCTGTATGCAAACTATGACCCCATAAAATGGGTAAATCATAGGTATGATGAATCGATATGAAATCCGTGACGACCAATGGGAAGCCATTAAGGACCTGCTACCGCCGGAGAGAAAACCACAAGGAGGGAGACCCCCGAAAGACCATCGTCAAATGCTAAATGCCATGCTGTGGGTAGCACGGTCAGGTGCCCCCTGGCGGGATTTACCTGAATATTTCGGCTCTTGGTCTACCGTCTATAGTCGATTCCGCCGCTGGCAAATGGCCGGTATTTGGGACCGTATTCTGGAGCATGTTTCCGCAGAGCCCGACGAGGAAAGCGTCATGATCGATACCACGATTGTCCGTGTCCATCAGCATGGATCGGGCGCAAAAGGGGGGGCCTTAAGCAAGCCATTGGGCGGTCCCGGGGCGGATTAACAACCAAAATCCACGCAGTCGTTGACGCGCTGGGCAACCCACTGCGCTTTGTGCTGACCGGAGGCCATTGTCATGACTCCGTAACCGGTTATGAGATATTGAAACAAATGGACTTAACGAAAAGGCAAGTGTTGGCTGACCGAGCGTACGATACCAACCGAATCCGCCGTCTATTGGATGAACAGACTGCGACCTGTGTGATTCCAAGTAAGAAAAATCGTCGGAAGCCCCTGGAATGGGACCGTGAGATTTACAAGGAGCGTCATCTGATCGAGTGCTTTTTCAATAAACTAAAACACTATCGTCGACTAGCTACTCGCTATGATAAGCTGGCGTGTACCTTTATGGCTTTTTTGTCCCTGGCCTCCATTATGATATGGCTTGCTTAGGTTTGCATACACACCCTAGTACAGGCCTTCGCCTTCATTCAGTTTCTTGACAATCGTGTTCACCACAACGAGCAAAATGACGTTGATCAGGGAGTTGAACAGCCCCACAGCAGCCGAGTAGGCGTAGTCGCCGGATTGCAGGCCGATTTTGTACACATAGGTCGGGATGATTTCGGATGTCGGCAGGTTCGTCGCCGTCTGCAAGAGATAGGCCTTCTCGAATCCGATCGACATGATGCCGCCGGCCGCAAGAATGAAGACGATTGCCATAATGGGCTTGATTGTCGGCAGATCGATATGCCGGATACGCTGCAGCAGGTTGGCTCCATCCAGATTGGCCGCGTTGTGCAGTTCTGGATCAACATTCGCGAGCGCCGCCACATAGATAATCGAAGCCCAGCCCGCTCCCGTCCAAATATCCGAAAGGATATAAATCCAGCGGAAGTACTCCGGCCGGGACAGGAACATCACCGGTTCGCCGGTTATCCAGGTCACAAGCTGGTTAATCGGGCCTGTAGGCGACAGGAAGATGAACAGCATGCCGACCACGACGACGACGGAAATGAAATTAGGCGCGTACAGGAACAATTGAATGTTCTTTTTGACGCCGGACCGCCGGACCTGATTCAGCATCAAGGCCAGCAGGATCGGAACGGGAAAGCTCAGAATCAGTCCGAACAGGCTGAGTTTAAGCGTATTCATAAATATAACTTCAAAGTTGGGGGAAGACAGGAACTTCTCGAAGTTATACAAGCCTACCCAATCGCTGCCGAGGATGCCCTTGACCGGGCTGAAATCCTTAAAGGCGATGATGGCGCCGTACATCGGCCCGTACTTGAATATAAGGGTCAGAATCAAAGCCGGCGACAGCAGCAGATACAAAAAATAGTGCTTTCGGACAAACTCCCATAAGGAGCTTTTCCGCCTCGTCACTGTCTTGCCGTGATTCGCTTCCAGAGTGTTTTGCAAAGCCTTAGCCTCCATTCTTCAACTGGTGTGAGGGCTTACAATTGGTCATTTTGCCCTTCCGCATTTACAATTTACCAAAGCATTCGGCATACGTCAATACATTTTGTAAATATATTTTTGTTCATTTGACAACTAAATTCTGCAAGATTGCGGTTACATTTTGTAAAAAGACCAAAAATACAGATGAAATTTTGATTTTCACCTAATATGTCGATCAATAATGTAAATGAAATTGTGCATTTGTAAAGTTTATGTTGCTATTTTGGAAAAACTAGTATACATTTAAGAAAGAATAAGCGGGATATTCCCTGCTGACAGCGAACACCAGAATTCGAATATATAGAGGTGACAGGATATACATGGCCAGGGATAAAGTGACCATACAAGATATCGCCGATGCACTGGGAATCTCCAGAAATACGGCCTCCAAAGCCTTGAACGGCACCGGGGGAATCCCCGAAGAAACCCGCAACAAAGTCATCAAGAAAGCAATTGAACTGAAATACAAGCAGTTCTCCCTGATGGAAAGCGAAAGCCTTCTGTCAACTAAAACGCCGAAGAATATCGCCCTGCTGACGGAGAATCTGCCCAACACCTCCCATTTCGGCTCCGCGCTTATTAGCGGCCTGGAGAAGCGGATCAGCGCGGAAGGCTATAATCTGTCCATTCATATCATCCGTGATATTGAAAAGAAAACGCTGTCGCTCCCCAATAACTTCGACGCGGCCGCCGTGGACGGCATTATCTGCATTGAACTCTTCGATCTGGAGTACAGCAAGATGATCACTGGCCTTGAGATTCCGGCCATCTTCATCGACTGCTCCGCATTTGTCTGCTACCCGGACTTTCAGGCCGACGTCCTGCTCATGGAGAACGAGCACAGTACTTACCAGATTACCAAACGGCTGATTGACGGCGGTTACAAGACCTTCGGCTTCATCGGGGACCGCAATCACTGCCGCAGCTTCCAGGAACGCTGGGTCGGCTTCAATCGCGCCCTTAGCGAAGCCGGCATTCAGCTTGATCCTTCGCAGAGCGTGCTGGACGACGATGGGCTGTTCTTCTCAAGCCCCGGCTGGGCCGATAACAAGCTCAAGGAAATGGCCGAGCTTCCCTCCGCTTTCATCTGCGCCAACGATTTTATCGCCGTCAGCTTCATGACCGCGCTCAAGAATCTGAATTTGTCGATACCGAAGGATATCGTCGTCTGCGGCTTCGACAACGCGCCGGAGTCGCGAATTATCGAGCCGAAGCTGACGACCGTGCACATCTACAGCAATGAAATGGGCGTGTCGGCCGCCGAAATGCTGCTGTCCCGCATCGATCATCCGGACCAGCCCTATCAGGTCTCGCATATTTACACGAAGCCTGTCATTCGGGAATCGACGCCGCAGATCAGCTGATCGATTAGCTGCGTCATGCTCGGGTTGGGTTCCCCAACAAAACAATAATCCCGGTCATTCGGCTGCACCGATTGACCGGGATTATTTGCAATTCTTCAACTTTCGGGATTTTTCGGATTTCGTCAGGATGATCCGCAAGTTTTTTACACTTTTTCATACGACCCTCCAGGGATTCTCCGCGCCCTCCGCCTCCAGCACACAGCTCTTCAGCGAAGCGTATACCATATCCTGCACCGATTGGTTCGTGTAGAAGGCCATATGGGGCGTCACGATTACATTCGGATAGCTGCGGAGAACAGCCAGATCGCGGTGGCTCAGCACCTTGGATTTCAGGTCATGGTAGTAGAGGGAAATCTCATCCTCAATAACATCCAGTGCCGCCGCCCCGATTTGTCCGCTTTCGATCCCGTCCATCAGCGCTTTTGTATCGATCAGCGCTCCACGGGCGGTATTGACGAGAATGACCCCTCTCTTCATCTTCGGAATCGTATCGGCATTGATCATATGGTAGTTGCTCTCATCGACCGGCGCATGGAGCGTTATAAGGTCGGATTGCCTTAGCAGTTCCTCCAGCGAGACATACCTGGCGTACCTCTTCGCTTCCTCCGATTCCGAGAGTGAATAAGCCAGCAGCGGATTGCCGAATCCTGACAGGTGGCGAATGACCGTCTGCCCGATCCGGCCGGTGCCGATAACCCCGATTGTCATACGGGCGAAATCCTTGCCCTGAATCCCGTCCAGCGAGAAATCCTGGATATGCGCCCGTTCCATAATCCGCTTCATCTGCCGTGACGCCATCAGCATCAGCATGATCGTATAATCGGCCACGCCCTCGGGAGCGTAGGTCGCGTTGCTGACCCGGATTCCGTGCTCCCGGGCAGCCTTCAGGTCAATATGATCGAAGCCGACCGTCCGGGTTGAAATCATCGTCACGTTCAGGCGGTGCAGCTCGCCAATCAACTCGGCGTCCATAGGCGTCGTGATGATCGAGATGCAGGAGCAGCCCTTGGCGAGATGAATCGTGGAGAGCGTCGGGGCCTCCCGGCAAATCACAAGCTCTATTCCCAGCTCGCTGCTGATCTCCCGGAAATGCCGGGCTTCGTCGAACTCCCTGTAATTAAAGACGCATATCTTAAGCTTGCTGGCTTCCACAGCTTTCAGCTCCTTCATGAATTGATCTGCCGGCCCGCAGCCGCCTGTGCCTCCATATTTTCCTGCCGCGAATGGCGGACCAGCTCGGCGTAGCCTCTGCGCTTCAGACATATATAACGCATATAATGATACGTACATTGTAACTCCCGTTATAGCCTTAATAAATATAAGATAAAGTATGATTCATATAAGAAAATAGAATTCGAGTTGTGGCTGATAACAGAAAAAAACTGTCCCGATTGACGGAACAGTCTGTTATCTTCTATATCGTTGACGAAAGCATGCATAGTGATCCATAGAACCCTGCCATTCAAGGACTTACTGCCCGGCAAGCTTAAATCCGTATTCCACAAATATATCGCCTGCACTTTTGGAGAACAGATAGTCATAAAATAGCTTCGCCTGCTCCGGATGTGTACTGCCTTTAAGCACGGCAGCCGGATAATCGATCGGGTCATGGGTGCTTGAATCGACCTTCATGGCTATCTTGACCTTGGGCTCGCCTGCGGCATCGCTGTTATAGACAAACCCCGCGTCCGCGTTGCCCGAGGCGACATAGGTCAGCACCTGGCGGACATCCTTGGCCATCACCAGCCGGTTCTCCAGCTTGTCCCACAGTCCGGCGCTCTTCAGAAACTGCTGCGCGTACATACCAGCCGGCACCGACTCCGGCTGCCCCACCGCTATTTTGGCGAAATTGGGACCGCTCAGCGCATCCGCCGTAACTGCGGTCAGCCCGGAATCGGCGGGCACGACGAGAACAAGCTCATTCGTCAGCAGATTTGCAGTCTGCGCAGAATCGGTCAATCCCTTGTCGTTCAAAGCCTTCATCTGCTTCGTGCCTGCGGATATGAACAGATCGGCAGGCGCTCCCTGCTCGATCTGCTTCTGCAGTGTGCCCGAAGCCGCCAAATTCAGCCGGACCTTGATATCCGGATGCTCCTGCTCGAACAGCGGAACCAGCTTGTTCAGAGCGTCGCTTAGGCTGGCGGCGGCTGACACCAGAAGCTCAGAGTCACCGCCAGACGAACCCGAAGGTTCGGTGGATGGCGTTGCATCCGGTTCCGAAGAGACAGCTGCACTCGTAGACGAGCCGCCTGCTGTCTGAGTGTTCTGCGCGCATCCTGCCGCCAACAGCACGACAAACGCCAGCAGAAGCATGGCCCCAAAGGCTTTCCTCACATGTTGTTGAGTCATACTTCTTCCTCCTACCCTATGAATTATCTCTATTTATATTTATTTTTAATTAAATCACAGGAAGGCGTAGATGAACATGACGAACAATGAGGAATTTGCGACAATCCGTGCATCCAATTTTATCCTGCCGCACATTCCTTGGATTACGCGGGTATGTGGCATCGGCCATCTTCAGGTCAAATTTTAAAAATGGATACCGAGGACTGCAGCTCACCGGCGAGATTAGCCAGCGATTGGGAAGTGGCCGCCATCTCCTGGCTGCTCGCCGCCGCCTCCTCCGTTGCCGATGAAATATTTTCCACCGCCGACAATACGGTCGTAGTCTGGGCTGCCTGCTCCTCACTTGCTGCGGCAATCTCCATAACCTTCTGCCCGTTATCATTGACAAAGGATACGATGCGCTGGAAGGACTCCGCCGTACGTTCGGACAAATCCGCGCTTTCCTGCACCGAGCTCACACTGGACCGTGTATTCTCCTGCATGCCTTTGATGATCTTGGTGATCTGCTTGGTCGCCTCGCCGCTGCGCTCCGCCAGCTTGCGAACCTCGTCGGCCACGACAGCAAATCCCCGTCCCTGTTCTCCCGCGCGGGCGGCTTCAATCGCCGCATTGAGTGCAAGCAGATTGGTCTGTTCCGCAATATCCTCAATAACCTCGATTATTTCGCCGATCTTCTGCGAATCATCTTCAAGACGCGTCATTTGTTGGCTGACGACCTGCATGCTGGAGTTGGACAGCTGAATAATGCCGTTGCCTTCTTCCGCAGCTTTGGCCGCTTGAACCGATAGCTCGGAAGCAACTTCCGTATTTTGAGCGACCGAATGAACACCGGTGGATAATTCGCTGAACAGTTCGTTGATCATTCTGGCCTCTCTCGCCTGGCTGTCATTGCCGTGGGCAATCTCTTCAGCGCTTGCGGATATTTGCTGCGATGACGCCGCAAGGCTCTGGGCATGCGCGAGAATATGGCCAACCATCGTGCGAAGATTATGGACCATGGTATTCATGCCTTTGGCCAGTTGTCCGACCTCATCCTTCGTGTCGATATCAAGTAGGCTGCGCAAATCTCCATCCCCTGCGGCGTTCACCAGACTGGTCACCTTGGACAATGGTTTGGATATGATCTGGGAGATGAAATATCCCATCCCGACCGAGATTAATACGGCCGCGATAATAATGAGGATCGTAATATTTCTGGACGAAACAAACAGGTCATTGCCGCTTGCTTCGTATGGTCGCTCTCTGTTATCGAATTATCGATCAGTTCATTGAGGAGCAGGCGGACCTCGTCTCCCACGGTGGAGACCTCGTTGTCCATCAGACTCTTCATCTCTGCATTTCGCCCATCTTGGCTCAGCTTCATCGCTTGATCGTAGAGTCTGATAACTTCCGCCCACTTCGCATCAAAAGGCTCGAGAATTTTTAATGACTCCGCGCTCATTTTTGTTTTTTCTGAATTCCGCAATGCTGCTCTCCACAATTTTGGCCTCGGATTGATAGGTAGCGATAGAATTATCGAGACTCTCTTTGGTATCCGCAATGTAAGCAGCGCGGATGTTCACTCTCATCCGGGTATAGCTAACCTGCGCCGTCAAAGCCGATTTAACGGGAATCAGACCGTTATCGTACATTCCGCTGAGCGAGCTGTTCATTTTATTCAAATTGCTGATTCCATAAAGTCCCACAAACCCCAGAATGACCGATACAATCAGAAACGAAGTAATCAACTTGACGCTGGTTCTCATATTCTTTATCCATCTCATCACAATCACTCCCACGATATGTTTCTTACCCCAGTATTTTTGCTTGGATTTTGGATTGCTCTGTTCTATGTAATTCTTTCATCCCCCTTTGGCTGTTCACATATGTGTTTTTATTCACGACTTTTGATCCATGCTCAACCCTTTATCCATGTGCGACTTTGTGAATGAAGATGTCTTATCTTTTAATTCGACATTACTATACGAATAATGAAGATATAACTGTAAAATTTGCATATTTATGAATCATAATAGTTATTTATTCCTATCCGTTCGCCTGGTTCGAATGATAAGTCAGCGTTGATTGTCTATGTATCGCATGCAAAAAAAACGCTGTTCGATCGAACAGCGCTCTTTTTCCCATATGAAACTGTCTGTACATCTACTATTGCAGCTCGGATGGCTTCACAATCGTTGCAACTTTGTTATGGGCGGAATACTTGGCGTCAACCTTGGTCGTATATACATCCTTCTCGCCGTCTTCTACCAGGACATAATTCAGATCAACGGTCAGCCTTTCCGTCTGCCAGGTTTTGCTGTTGGCGTACAATTTCCAGGTTACGCTTTTCGGCTGAATGACCGCCCCCTCATAGAGGTTCTCCCGGTCATAGAGTGCGATGACGGCCTTGGCCGCTTTCGCATCGGTTAGCGTAAATTGAAGGATCGTCTGTGTTCCGGCCGTGGAGACCTTCATGGATTTCTTATAGCCCTTGACCGACTCAAGCACGGAAGCGGGGTCGAATTGCCCCTTGGTGTAGAGTGAATACCAATCTTCCTGGTCCAGGTCAACCCAGTACTGGGAATCGGGGTCAATCTCTTCAGCGCTGTCCACGTCTTCTCCATTTGCCGAATCTCCGTACACATCGCCGCTTGCAGTGTCCTCGTCGTATTCATCGATAAGGTCGCTGCCGTCGACCACCTTGTAGTATTCCTTGTCGTTGGCGTACAATTCGAAGTCCGTATCAAGGAACCCGATATTGACAGTGCCTGCCGCTGCAAAGCTAGGAAGACGATTGATGTCAAGGCTCAGCGTGTTGGTGTTGCCTATCCGCATGCTGCCGATCTGAAGGTCCTGTTTCTTCGTTGAACTCAAATGAAAATTCTTCAGCGTCTTCGAGGTCGCCGCCAATTTGGCGAGCATTTGATCCGCTGTTATGACTTTGGTGTTAGCGGCGGCGGATACCGTAACAGGATGGGAAGTCCATCCGAGCGAGCCTGAAACCACTACAGCGCCTGCGATCAAAAATTTCCCCAGTGTTCTCCAATTATTCCTCATGCATTGTCCCCTTTCGAATCCTTGCGGTAAAGCGGCGCCGTAGCAGGGCGAAATCACAAAAAAACTCCAAATAGACTTATGTCCATTGGAGTTGTCTTTCTTCCCTACCGTTACCCCTATGGCGGCCTGGCGATCATGGCCCTCCGATGGATGGCTTTAGACCCATAGCTTTGTGTCATCATCTTTCGATGATTTTACCTTTAACGCGGATATTCGATTAATTTGATTAATTGCAGGACGATTGTCCTTTCCTTAAAATTTAACATGATCCGAATTTCCTGTAAATGCTTTTTAGCTGATCATTCGGAAGGACAGTTGCCCAGTGACAGCCGGTTAACCTGCTGCGTGCGGCGCGGCCGAATCTCCGGCCTCAAGATGAAGTGCGTGATTTATGTCATTGGTGAGCCCTGAAACTCTCCCTATTTCTTCGTCTAAATGTTACAATCAAGGTCACAATCGAATTATAAGGAGAGAAGACGTTCATGTGGAAAGAGTTTAAGGCATTCGCATTCAAGGGAAATGTGCTGGATCTGGCAATCGGTGTCGTTATAGGGGCCGCGTTCGGCAAAATCGTCAGCTCCATTGTATCGGACCTGATCACCCCTCTGATCGGCATCTTGTTCGGCGGACTGGATTTTACCAGCTTGTCTCTTAAATATGGTGATTCAGCCATTACATACGGTAACTTTATCCAGTCGGTCATCGACTTCCTGTTGATTTCCGCCTCAATCTTCCTGTTCATCAAGCTGCTCGGCAAATTTCAGAAATCCAGCCCCAAGGAAGAACCCGCTCCTCCCGCTCCGAGCAAAGAGGAAGTGCTGCTGACGGAAATCCGTGATCTGCTCAAAGCGCAGAACCGCGAGAAGGCATAAGGATTTACAGCAATACGTCAAGCAAGTAGCAATCGGCAACGCTGAACATAGAAACAGCGGCTGCTTGGACAAGCCATTATGTCCTTGCAGCCGCTGTTTTTATTCATTTGAGCATTTTGCATTAATCTAAGCCCTTGTTACACAAAGCAATTTTGAGCATAAAAAAGGACTTCACCCCAACTTGGAGAAGTTTTCAAGTGACCAAACGAGAAAACCCAAGGGAGTGAAGTCACTATGTATATTCTCCAAGAAAGTCTATTTTCCTTTGAAGAGCTTCAAAAAATCGAATCGAAAGAGCGATTGCCCATCTTTTTCAGCGCTTTGGACCTGCGACCTTACGCAAGAGAATTGAGAAATCCCTCACCCCGAGGAGCAGACGGACACTGTCGTCAAGGCATTCTTCGCGCGCTACTCGCAGCTCCTTTAGAGAATATCGATACGTTCACCGGCCTAGCGCGCAGACTAAAGTTTGACCTCCGTTTCCGTTACCAATGTGGGCTTCGACTGGATATCCCCGCTCCTTCGATTTCTACATTAAGTCGAGTCTTTGCCGAGTTGACTGGCAAAGGCCTTGCCAAGCAGTTGTTTGAGGATCTTGTGACTCAGTGCCAAGAAGCTGGAATCATCGACGGAACTCATGTCGCTATCGACAGCGCCGCTATTCACGCTTACGAGAAAAAGGAACCCAAGCGAAAAAGTGAACTCACCGGCAATGCCAACTGGGGTGCCAAGTTTGACACCTTTGGCAACAAAGTCAAGTGGTTTGGCTATAAGTTGCATCTGGCCGTCGATGCCAAAAGTGAACTTCCCATGGCGCTCAAGGTGACCTCTGCCCATGTGAACGACGGAGACGAAGGGCCTGCACTCATGACGACTGTCGCTGCGAAATCTAAAGTGAAATTCTTCATGCTGGATGCGGGCTACGACCAAATAAAAAACTACGAGGCCGCCCGGAACGTCAAGGCGCAAGCCATTATTCCGCTGAATCCACGGAATGAAAAGGAACCGCCAGCGGGGATTACCCGCAAAGGCACGCCCTGTTGTTCGATGGGATTTCCCATGACGTATTGGGGACAGGAAAAGGTGCATTTAAAATTCCGTTGTCCACATGCGACAGGTCAAGTGGATTGTCCTTTGGGCATGGCCGCTTGTTCGTCCTCCAATTATGGAATGGTGGTTAAAATCAACAGTCAAACGGATCTCCGGCGTTATGCGCTACCGCATCGGGAAAGCCGAGGCTGGAAGGAACTTTACAATAAACGAACCAGTGTAGAACGCTGCAATTCTCGAATGAAGACCTATTTAACTGCAGACCAGCTTCACGTCTGGGGGATTCAAAAAGTGACAACTCACCAATATTTAAATGCGATTGTGTTACTTGCCTCTGCGCTTGCCATTGCGAAGCAACGAGTACAGAACGCCGCTTAAAAACTTCCGATTCATTGAAATTCTGTCCGTCTGTCTATTTTTCACTCCACTCTCACAACACTGAGATTTCGTTGTAACCTAACTTTGACTTTAAATCAAAATATGAATTATGCAAAATGCTCATTTACTTTACCCGTCTTTCCATTAGCCGGCAAGGTTTTACGCGAACGACTCATCCTGCACCGGCCAGGGAAGAGGATTGTTGAACCGGCTCCAGTCCTGCTTCATTTCTTCTTCAGTCAGCAGGCAGCGGTTCAATCCAGCTTCGATGTCCTCGCGGTTCATGTCGATCCCGATCAGGACGATCTCCGTCATCCGGTCTCCCCATCTCTCATCCCAGCGCTCTCTCGCCTCCGGCTCGTTCTCCAGTATCTCCCGCTGCTGTTCCTCCGGCAGGGAAGCAAGCCAGTAGCCAGCCGGCCCGAATTGGATCGAAGGCCCGGCCTGACCGATCGTCGCCGCGAAATCGCCGCGCGCCGCCAGCCATACCAGGCCCTTGGCGCGGACTACCTGCTCCGGCCAATTGCCGAGCAAAGAGCCGAGCCGCTCCGGATGGAAGGGAATCCGGCTCCGGTACACGAAGGAAGCGATGCCGTATTCCTCGGTCTCCGGCGTATGCTCCTCTTTGTTCAGCTCCGCAATCCATCCCGAGGACATACTCGTCCGTTCAAAGTCGAACCGGCCCGTGTTCAGAATTTCTCCCGGGTCTACGGCTCCATTGATGGACCGTATAATGTTGGCGGAAGGCTGAAGCTTGCGCAGAATTCCTTCCAGCTTGAGCAGTTCTCCTTCTTCAACGAGGTCGCACTTGTTGAGCACCAGGACGTCGCAGGTCTCAATCTGGTCGATCAGGAGGTCGACGATATCCCGGTAATCTTCCTCTCCGGCCGCCTGTTCGCGGTCCAGAAGACTCTCGCCCGAAGCAAAATCATGCCAGAAACGATGCGCGTCCACAACTGTTACCATCGTGTCGAGCCGGACCAGCGACGTCAAATCGATGTCCTGTCCGGGGCTCTCATATGTAAAGGTCTGGGCCACCGGAACCGGTTCGCTAATTCCCGAGGATTCGATCAGAATATAATCGAAGCGTCCCTCCGAAGCCAGCTTGTACACCTCGCGCAGCAGATCGTCCCGCAGCGTGCAGCAGATGCAGCCATTGGTCATCTGGACCAGCTTCTCCTCGGTCCGTGACAAGGTATTCTCGGACTCCACCAGCCGGGCATCCACATTGATTTCGCTCATGTCATTCACGATAACAGCCACCCTCAGGCCCTCTTTGTTATGAAGAACATGATTCAGCAGCGTCGTCTTACCCGATCCCAAATATCCGCTCAGCACAGTGACAGGAATTCGTTTCATTTGATGTCTCCTTTATATGGTTTGATATCCGATCTCTTCGGCAATTTTCCCGCAGAATTAGCGCGTCTCGCGATGCAGCGTGTGTCTCTTCAGTCTTGGGCAGTACTTGCGCAGCTCCAGACGTCCGGGATGGGTCTTCTTGTTCTTGGTCGTCGTGTAATTGCGATCCCCTGTCTCGGTGCAGGCCAGCGTAACAGTAACTCTCATCGTGAATCGAACCTCCTTATTCGTAATTATTACGATTTATTTTTATATCGTAACGATTACTATTAATAATGTCAAGGTTAGACTAACTGTACACAACGCAAAACCAGCCTCTTTTCCCCTGAAGATGGAAGAAAGACTGGTCAGGATCATGGTATGATTTATTTCATGACAGGGACATTGATTGGATTGAGAAGAGGTTACAGAATGACGAGAAAATGGGTTCTTACGCTAGGGATAGGCATAGTTGCTGTCGTTTCGCTGATTGGGGTCATTTACAGGATGAACTATAACAATATAATAAATCCGCACTCGATTATGATTTCACAATGCAAGGTATCGGATGAAATCATCGCATTAAAGGGGGGATTTTCGGATAGTGCGAATAGATTTACAGGCTATAAAGCCGCTTATGGCGATAATACGCTGTACTTAAAAATAACAGGGAGTATTTTGCCTCTTCCGAAGTCTACCGGGGATTTTAACATTTCGATTAAAAATGATTACGGCCATATTCAAAGCATATATTTGCAAGGTTCCGACCCCTCCCAAAATATACGGATTTGGTCCAGCCAACAATAAAACCCCGGGGCAGTTTTGAGCCATTGAGCCGTCTCCAGAGACTTTCGACGGGAACCAGTTCAAAACTTCCGGGGTCTGTCATGCTATACGTGTAAACTCATTCATGCCATCCCCCCAAGGGGGGATGTTGGATGTTACGCATACCCGCGAACGTCGTGCTCTTATCAGACCTGTGATGCCAAACGATACACGCGCGCCTCGTACGGACGCAGATGAAGAGTGCGGATGCTGCCCCCTTCGGGCGCTTCATAGTTGGCAAGCTGCAGTTCCGCTGACGCATAGCGAATCCCCTTCGGCAGATGGAACAATGCTTCATCCGGCGACAGATTCGTCAGGATCAGCCAATGCTCATCCTCCAGCGTCCGGGTGTAGGCGTAGATCTGCTTGTGCGTCGGCAGAATAAGATCGTACGTGCCGTAGATCAGAACCGGATGAGTCTTGCGGAGCTCGATCAGCTTCCGGTAATAATGGTAGATGGAACCGGGGTTGCTCTTCTCCGCCTCCACGTTGATTTCCTTGTAGTTCGGATTCACTTTCATCCAGGGAGTGCCTGTCGTAAATCCGGCCTGCTCGCTGTCATTCCACTGCACCGGCGTCCGCGAGTTGTCGCGTCCGTTCTTCCAGATAACCGGCATCAGCTCCTCGTGGGACTTGCCCTCCTCCCGCTCCAGTCTGTACCAGGTCTTCATATGAACGTCATCGTAGTCGTCAATGGATTCAAACCGCACATTTGTCATGCCGATTTCCTGTCCCTGATAAATGAACGGCGTTCCCTGCATGAGAAAATACATCGTCGCCAGCGCCTTCGCCGACTGGACCCGGTACGGGCCGTCGCTGCCGTAGGTCGAGACCGAACGGGGCTTGTCGTGATTCTCCATGAACAGCGCGTTCCAGCCGCTGCCCTCCAGCTTCTTCTGCCACTCGCTCAGCACCTTCTTGAAGGTCAGGATGTCGAAGCCCGCATCCATGCTCTTGTTCCACAGCTCCATGTGGTTGAACTGGAACACCATGTTGAACTTGCCTCTCTCTTTGTCCACCCACAGATCGGCTTCGTCCGCCGTCACGCCGCTGGCCTCACCCACCGTCATAATATCGTATTTGTCGAAGGTCTCCCGCTTCAGCTCCTCCAGAAAATCATGAATGCCCTCGCGGTTCATATGCCCATCGAATGATCGGGCGTAGCGCAGGCCGTTCGGATTCGGCATGTCCGGGAAGCCCGCCAGCTTCTTGATATGGGAAATCGCGTCGATCCGGAACCCGTCGATGCCTTTATCCAGCCACCAGTTGACCATGTCGTACAGCTCGGCGCGAACATCGGGATTTTCCCAGTTCAGATCGGGCTGTCTCTTCGAGAAGACATGCATGAAATACTGCTCCGTCACCATGTCATATTCCCAAATCGATCCGCCAAAGATGCTGTCCCAGTTGTTGGGCTCTGCCCCGTCCTTCGGGTCCGCCCAAATATAGTAATCCCGCTTCGGATTGTTCCGGCTCGAACGGGATTCAATAAACCACGGATGCTCATCCGAGGTATGATTGATGACTAAATCCATAATCAGTTTCATTTCCCGGCCATGGACCTGCTTCAGCAGCTCGTCAAAATCGGCCATCGTGCCGAACTCTTCCATGATGTCCTTATAATCGGAAATATCGTAGCCGTTATCGTCATTCGGGGACTTGTAGATCGGACAGATCCAGATGACGTCGATCCCAAGCTCCTTCAAGTAATCCAGCTTGCTGATCACGCCCCGCAGATCGCCAATTCCGTCTCCGTTGCCGTCCATAAAACTGCGGGGATAGATTTGATACGCCACCGCTTCTTTCCACCATACTCTGTCCAAATCCGTCAGCTCCTCCAGCTCTCTATACAGGAAAATATTTTCCCTAAATGGAGTATAAAGCATCATATTTTCCCCGGTCAAGTATAATTGGCAAACATTCAGCCTCATGTTATGATGAGTTTACTGGTAAAGTGGCAAAGTTCCTACGGAATTACAGAAATCCCTTTGCTTTATCTGTTATTTATTGGGTCTTCAGCCGTTGTACGACAACATTTCTTCTACTGATCATATGGGAAAAAGGCAGCAATAAACGATGCAGTATCGCTTGTGTCGGGAAAATATTTTCCTGAAATAAGCTATTCTATTGGGTTCGGAGTTGTGTTTCTTTATGAAAGTAACGATTCACGATATCGCCAAAATGGCCGGGGTGTCGATTTCGACCGTCTCCCGTGTCATCAACAACAGCAAGCCCGTCAAGGACGAAGTCCGGGCCAGGGTGATGGAAGCGATGGAACAGACGGGATACCGCACGGGTCCCCCTTCTCCGGAAGGAACCAAAGCCGAAGCAGCACTGCTCGGCGTGATCGCTCCGCAATTCAGCAACACCGTGCTGAACGATCTGATCGGAGGCATCGGCTCGGTATCGCGATTGTACGGCTATGAGCTGCTGATCGGCCTGACGGACAGCACGGTGGAGAGCGAGCTGCATTATTTGAAGCGGTTCGGGGAGATTCGCGCGGAGGGCGTCATCTTCGTCGGCTCTCCTCTGGAGCACCGGCATCTGGAAGCCATACATTCCTCAGGCATGTCTTGCACGGTCATCGGCCAGGTCTCCAAGGTTCCTTCCATTCCTTCCGTGCATGTGGACAATGTGACCGCCTCTTATGAAGCTGTGACCTACCTCATTCAACAGGGACACACCGCCATCGGCATGATTCGCGGCTTCGGCGAGTCAGGGATCGGCAGCGACCGCTACGACGGCTTCAGACAGGCGATGACCGATGCAGGTCTGCCCATTCGCGACGGCTGGGTCGTGGAGAGCGACCTGTCCGTGGACGACGGAAGGAACGCCATGCAGACCATCGCCGGGAGCGGCGAGCTGCCGACCGCCGTCTTCTGCGCGACGGACTGGATGGCCATCGGCGCGATGAATTATGCGATGGACCACGGCCTGCGCGTACCGGAGGACATCGCCGTATTCGGCTTTGACGGCAGCTATCTGTCATCCGTCGTCCGGCCGAGATTATCCACGGTGGAGTACTCTGCCACCGAAATCGGCATGACAGCAGCGCGCAACCTGATCAAGCTCCTCAAAGGAACGGCGGATATTCCCCAGCACTCCAATGTCACCCATTTCCTCTCAATTCGCGAGAGCACGAACTGAACAGCGGAAACGCCGCAGCCCCCGGATTCGAGGCCTTATGCCCCGAATCCGGGGGCTTTCTGCTGTTATCCCCGTCCAACAGCGTAGGCTTCCCCCGTCTAAGGTCGAGAATGCAAAACCGTCTGCAGGCCGTTTTGGGACCTCACGAAAGCCACTACAATAAAGACATAGATCAGCCGATCAAACACGGAAATCACGAAAGGAAGATAATAACCATGAAAAAATTATTCCGTTCCGAAAGAGACCGCAAGTTCACCGGACTGTGTGGCGGCCTCGCCGAATACTTCGGCATCGACTCCACCTTGGTTCGTCTAATCGCCATCATTGTCGCCCTGGGAAGTGTCGGTACATTCCTCTTCGTCTACGTTATCGCGAGCCTGATTGTCCCAAGCGACCGCAGCGGCAGCTTCACGGATAACAATCATTATTATTACTAAAATCAGACCATTTCATTTCACAATTCAAAGGAGAGATAACCATGAGTATATTGGACAGAATTGCAACCCTGACGAAAGCAGCATTGCATGAAGGATTGAACCGGCTCGAGGACCCGGTCATGATGACCGGACAATACTTGCGGGACCTGGACGACAAAATCGCGGACGCCGAGCGGCAAAGCCGGGATATGGAGACGGCGGCGCGGCTGCTGGAGCGCCGGCTGAAGGAATACCGGATGCTCGCCGAGCTGAGCGAAAGCGACGCGGTCAAGGCGCTGGAGCGTGGAGACGAAATGACCGCGAGAGCGGCTGTTGAGGCGAAGCTGCGCTATACGGCAAGCGCACAGGAATGCGAGGACGGCCTGGAGGAGACCCGGCAGGTTATCGCCGGACTGACATACGAAATTGCGGCCGCCAAGGAAGAACAGACCCGGCTCAAGGCCAAACGCGCCGAGCTGGTCGATCGGGCACGCAAAGCAGCGGCCAGCCGCCCCAAGCCCGCTTCATGGGCTTCGGCATCCGCTTCGGCATACGGGCTGGACACCCGTCACGCCTCCCGCGGCTTTCAGCGGATGGAAGAGAAAATCCGCGAATGGGAAACCGGAACGGCGGTTCCGGAACGCTACACGCCGGATGCCTCCGTTGCCGAAGCCGGTGAAGCCCACTCGCCTGGCGTGAGAGCACGGGCTGCCGAAGAACTGCAGCGGCTGCGGGATTTCGTGAAGAATGGCGCAGCGCAGGACGCCAAAGCGAAGAACACCGACAGCAGCGCTGAGGAATAAGCCAAGCCTTCCTTATAGCATCAGCTATTTAATAAGAGCCTTCCGGTCCACTGAATGTGGTCCCGGAGGCTCTTTTGCCGTCTATTCTACTTCAACTTCTAACTTCTCATAGCACTGGCACGCATATTTCGCACCAATCGTCTTCGAGCAGCTCTCCCTTGTATCTTTCGATAATCGGTTTATTGTCCAGTTGAAGGCCGCTATTGTGCAGGCTTATAAAGATTTCAGCCCATGCTTGCCGGATATCTTCCGCCGTATGTCTGACTATGCTAACCGCGTACTTGCCTCCTGCAAAATAGTCTTCATGAATGTAAGCCTCGCTGGCGGAATCGCCGATTGCATAATCTTCCGGAATCACGATACACGCATCATATCTGCACTGTTCGGGTGGCGTAGTCTGGGGGTTATCCTGCGGAATACCGAACAGAACAGCGGAGCTGTCAAGCAGCCCCTGCCCCCTCGCCCATTCCTTCACCTTCTCCATGGCCACGGCATTTGCAGAACCGTACGGTCCCGTCCGTCTCACATAAGCAATGCGGCAAGGAGGCAGGGGCTCAACCTTCAGATTCATCATTCATCATTCCTTTCTTTTTCCATGATCAACACCTTTCGAATGCTAACATGATATAAAATGATTTACATCAAAAATTTTAAAATATTTCTATATATTTCTATTTATTTCGACGCTATTTACCTTCTCCCCCCTTTAGGGAAAAACAAAGCGAATTGAATATGTATGATAATTGGGACTGATGCATCATTCATCTTTATAGTAATATTGAGAATATTAGCCAATTCAATAGGACGTCTGGGGGATGCTATGAAGGAACTAAAAGACAGGCTTAGGACCATGAAGGACCGTCAGGACAAGTTGATGAAGGAATATCAGACCTTGATCTCCGAACTGTCGTCCGATGATCTGATGCTAGAGAACGAGCACATCAATCGAAGGCTTGAGGAGCTTGAGCAGAGTCTGGCTTCGCTCCAGGCGGAGTCCGATAAGCTGAAGTCGGAGAACCGCAGCCTTCGGGAGGCGCTGACCGAGCAGATGATGAACGAGAAGCTGCGCATCGTCCGGGTATCGAGCGAGAAGCTTCATACTTATTTCGGCGCGCAGAGCAAAGCGTACCAGGACCGGCTGACCGTCTTTGAGGATATGACCAAGATCTCGGTGAACCGGATGCACCGGACGATGTCCAGGTACTTGGAAGAAGAAAAAACCGACATCTCGGACAGGCTGGACCAACTAAAGGGCGAAATTGAGGAACGGATAGAGAGAAACCGGAAGCTTCATGAGGAAGAAAGCAATAAGCTCTTGGGCGAGATGGACGGCAAGCTGAATGCTCTGGCCGCCGAACCTGTCAGCGAAGAGACGATCCGGCGCAGAAGAGAACAGAACCGCATCGAAATGAAGATCGGACAAGGCTGGATCAACCGTCTCGGAATTTTGCTGATTATTCTGGGCGTCGGCGCCGCCTTCAAGTATTCGTATTCGAACTGGTTCACAGGCTATATGAAAAGCGCAGCTTTCTTTCTGCTGGGGGCGCTGATGCTGGCCGGCGGAGAATGGCTGTTCCGCAAAGGCAGGGGAACTTTCGCACTCGGACTGCTGGGCGGCGGAATTTCCGTGCTGTACGGATCGGTCTTCTACAGCTATTTCCTGCTTGAGGTTATTGGACTCTACACAGGCCTCGCCCTGTCCGTCCTCATCACCCTGACCGGCGTGCTGCTGTCCATCAGGTATCAGTCGCGCAGTATATGTTCCCTTGCCCTGGTCGGGGGATACTTGCCTGTCTACTCCTATATCGGCGCGTTCGGGCTGGAAGGGAGCGCGGTATATGCGGCGATGGGATATCTTTTTCTGCTGAATCTCTCGATACTGCTGATCTCCCTGCGCAGACGCTGGATTATTGTGAACTATATCAGCTTTGCGTTCAATACGCCTTCCATGCTGCTGCTCATCTACCTGTCAGACCATAATTTCGCAAGCATGCTGTATGCGGCTGTCACGTTCGCCATGTACCTGGCGATTACACTCTCCTATCCGTTCAAGCATCGGGCCAAATTGTCGTGGTGGGATTTCTCGCTGCTCGGCGTCAATACGCTGGTAAGCTGCATCACGATGTACGTACTGTTCATCGACAGCGGGCTCGGCGACTACAAGGGCGCGCTCGCCCTCCTGTTCTGCCTGATGTACTTCGGATTGGGCCGGATGCTGGAGAAGCTCATGCCCCGGGAACAACATAGCATGGTGCTCTTCTATTCGGTCGCCCTTACCTTCGCAGTGCTGATGATTCCATTCCAGCTCGGACAGGTATGGTGGTCGATGGGCTGGCTCATTGAGGGGATCGCTCTGATCGCCTTCGCCGGCAAGCAGCAGATCAAAAATCTGGAACGGGCGGGCTGGGGGCTGCTGCTGCTCTGCCTGGGGTCCTTTTTTGGACTGAATGTGCCGCTGGAGCTCTTCCCGGGCTACGGCGACGACCTTTTTAACCTGAAATACACATTCATTACGGCGGGCATGCTCGCTGTCGCATGGATATACGGACTTCGCTACCGGGGCAAGGACTATCTGATTCACACCGGATCTGCGGAGGTCCGGCTGACGTTCTGCTTCAAATATGCGGCGGTGCTAAACTTTTGGGCCTACCTGCTGTATGAGTCGGTACAGTTGACTAACCTCGCGCTTCCACAGGATGATGTCCATTACCGGTTCTATCAAATGATGCTGTCCGCGGTGTTTACCTTCGGTATCGCCTATGTTCTTCCCAGACTGCCGCTGTTCTACGATTCCATTCTTCGTGTCTTCGCCCTGTTCCTGCACGGAGTCGGCAGTGCGATCGGACTTGGAATCATGATCGGCATTCCAGCCCTCCGCCCGGTCCTCTCGGAGAATGGAGCCGCCGACTATATCGCACTTGCCTTGCTCGTCATTGTCAATGTGCTGATTGTGCTGAACGGACGGAATTTGCTGAAATCGGAGATTCAGCGACGCTACGCGAGCCTGGAATTTTACCCGGTGGCGCTGGCCGTATATATGCTGGTCATCGTTACCGCATTCCTGAGCGTACAGCTCCATCTGAACAATGGGGGATTGTCCTTCAGTATCATCTACCTGCTGCTGGCTCTGCTGTATATCATCTATGGCTTCCGTTTCCGCTTCGTCTACATCCGCCGGTTCGGCCTTGGCTTAACGCTGCTCGCAACCGGCAAGCTGCTGCTGTATGATTTGAGCCTGCTGACTTCCGGCAGCAAGATCATTGCCTACTTCAGCTTCGGTGTCTGTCTGCTGGGCATTTCCTACATCTATCAAAAAGTCTCGGACAAATTGGGGGATCATTATGGAGAACATGTCAGTGTGCAGAAGGATTAGCCTGCTTGCAGCCGCTCTGGGGCTGTGGGCCGGGATCATCCTGCCGCCGCAGGCACAAGCTTCATCTGCTCCGCAAGCTTCCGAAGATGCCTGGGCATACGCCAAACCGATTGAAACCACGACTTCCAGCGGTTACCGCAGACTGTACCTCGACAACGAGGTATATGCCAAATCGGACAGCGGGCTGTCGGATCTGCGGATTGTCGATGCGAAAGGAAGCTTTGTTCCTTACTACATCGAGAGCGGAACCGTTGAGACGGCGGACCGTGCCGTCACCTATACGGCGCAGCTGGTTCATACGGAACGGCAGCAGAAGTCCACGTCATTCGATTACGCAGTTAATCCGCTTAAGCCGGGAACGGACATTCAGGGCAACCGCCTGCTGTTCACTTTGCCGGACGCATCCTTTTTGAAACATATCGTATTGTATGGCAGCTATGACGGGATGGCGTGGGAGAAGGTGTTGCAGGACGATTTGTACCGTACAGGCCAAGTGGACAAAAGCTGGATTGATCTCGGGGCCGCACTCAAATACAGCTATTACCGTCTCACGGTGCTGGACAATGCCGAGAATCTTTCCTTCCCGGCTCCCCGGCTCATGCATCAGTTAACCGAGGTGAAGAACTCGGATTTCAGGCGGACAGGGGCACCGCGTTACGAAATCAAGGAGGAAGACGGCGAGACCCGGATTGTCATCGACAATGGGGACAGGCTTAAGATCAAGCGGATCAAGCTTGAAAGCGAAGGCAGCTTCCTCCGCTGGTATGATCTCAAGGATCAGGAAGGAAGTATCATCCCGGTTGAAGGAAACAGCGAGCTGTACCGGATGGACTTCAAAGACACCCGAATCGCCGGAACCGACATTGTAACCGTGAATCCGGTGAACAGCACGGCCCTCACTCTGACCATTTACAACAAAGACGATGCGCCGCTTGCGCTGACGGGCGTAGAGACCGAGTATTTGGTGGACAAGCTGATTTTTGCCGATAACGGGAAAAGTCCCTACCGCCTGCTGTACGGCAACCCGGATGCAGCTGCGCCGGAGTATGATATCGTGAACTTCAAGGCGCAAATTTCGCAGGAGACGCTTGGGGAAGCCACTCTTGGAGACGAAATTCAGAAACCCGCGACACAGCCGGTTCCGGAGACCGGCCCTCCAGTGGGCAAGCTGATCTTCAACATTCTGATTGTGGCCGTATCCCTGCTGCTTGTCTTTATCCTGGTTCGCAAAGCGAAGAAGGTCTAACACGAACCCGGAGTCATAGACTGCCAGCGGGAGACGGTGTGCAATAGATACCTTGACCGAATACCAGCCTCGTCCACACTTATTTGTCGAAAGGAATGCGGCCCAAATGAGTTACGATATTCATATTACAAGAGCCTCTCACTGGATGAATTATGAGGAACATCCTATTGCATTAGAGGAACTGAAGGAATATTTTCAAGGCGATGAGGGCGAAATCTATTAAACCTCCCTTAACTCTATAAAAAAACAGCGGCTGACCAGGCTTGATATGCAGATCCCGGTTCGCCGCTGTTTTCGGTTAGAAGCACATTCCCTGCAACTGCAGCAGGGCAGATATGAATTAGGAATGAGTTCCTGAATACTGAATCTCTCCGCTGCGCTATGGCTCCAGCTTCATCCGGTAAATCGGCTTGTTCTCCAGCCCCCGGATGAACGGGGTCCATTCCTCGCTCTCCGGTGTCGTGTCGAGCGCGTCTTCCACCATCTGCAGCTTGGCGTCGAGCGTGTCGATCTGATGCAGCGCCACCGCTTCCGCCGTCTGCGGCTGCACGGGGCTGCCCCATTCGCCCAGATTGTGATGGGACAGCACCAGATGCTGAAGCGCGATAATCTTGGGCGAATCGAGATCGATGTTCTCCATGATCGCCGCCTCCGTAATCCAGTTCGCCGCCATCGCGATATGCCCCAGCAGCTTGCCCTTCAAGCTGTAATCCGAGACAATGCCGAGCTCGGCTGTCATTTCCTCCGGCTTCGCGATATCGTGAAGGATGATGCCCGCCCGAATGAGGTCGGGATTCAGAAAAGGGCGCTGCTTGCACAGAAAATCCCCGATTTCCAGCATTCGCGTCATATGATAGGCAAGCCCTGCGAAATAGGCGTGGTGATGAGTCTTGGCCGCCGGATAATGCATGAGCTTCTCCTCTACCTTTTGCACACAGTAGGCGACGACCTTCCGGATCTCCCCGTCCTGAATCGCATTCATCGCCTGCTTGATCGCAAAGACCAGATCGACGGGCCGGATTGGCGCGGAGCGGATGAAATCCGTCAGCGATACGCCGTCGCTGTCCGCAGCGAGACGCATTTTGGTAATCTTGATCTGCAGCTTCTCCCGGTACAAATGGGCCATTCCCTGCACCTTGACCAGTCCCATCGGAAAGAATGTTTCTTTATCCGAAGGCGATACGTCCCAGTACTTGGCCGACAGCTGGCCGGTGGAATCGCAGAGCACAATATCGAAATAATCCTTGGGCGGATTGCCGTTTGTCTGTTTGACCGTCAGCTCCCGCAGCAGAAAAAATCCGATGAATTCATCCTGCGGAGCCAATTGGTTGATTTGTTTCATCATGAGCCTCCCACATGGTTATCAAGCTATCCCCTACTTTACCTAACTTTGATGTTCAAAGTCCATATCTCTTTGCGTTTTTGGGTGGAGACAGCGATGGAAGTTCCTCCAATCGGACAAAAAAACCGCCAGCTATAAGGCAATCAGCGATTGCCCACAGCATGGCGGCTTTTCCAAACGAGAGAGCCCGTCGTCCTATGGTTGCATAACCAGCGTCTGTCACGCGGTCAGTTCTTTGTATTTCTTGGTCAGTTCTTCGAACCACTGCTTATCCTGAAGAGCCAGCGCGAAGTCGATCAGTTCGGCGATTTCATTCGGACCAAGCTCCGTCTGGTCGTTGAAATTCACTTCCGCAACCGCAGCGGCTTCCACATGATCGCTAGAGGAGAAGTCGAAGGAGAACTTCAGGTCGATTTCACTCTCCAGGTACTCATTGCGCAGGAAGTACAGCACTTCGCACATCAATACCGGTCTGACCTGATTCTCGAACACACAATCCATCACCTTCGCCCAGTAGTGCCGATTGGTCAGATGAAGCTTGTCGTCAACCAGGAGGTTCTTCTCTCCTTGAAAATCATTGACAAATCTCAGCTCAAGCGGCTCCATCTTGAAAATGCTCGCAATCTGCTTCTTGGCGATGCTCACGATATCGTTCGTTTCCAATCTGATCATCACTTATTCCCCCATCCTGCAAAAATGATGTTAGGCTGTATGGTTATAGCATATCTTTTGGATTATTAAAATCTATGATTAACCTTTAACAGTTATATCGTCCTTGGGCTGCCTGAAATTAATATTAGTTTAGCATTTTTCTAGCAGAAATGTTTCAACCCGCTCATTATTGGTTAATGATTTTACCCCAAAAATGCTAAAATTTCATTTAAACTTCAAACTTTCGTATGACAATGATTAGTAGTTATCCATATGTTGGAAAAATAGAGACTTGAAGCCAAAGAAACGCCGTCCCGCAGGGGACGGCGTTTAAGATCGGCAATGGTTTGGTTTTACAGTGAAATGCCTGTTCAGATGGAGGCATTAACTCCCTCTTCAGAGAAGAGTGAAACGAGCTGGATGCCATCCTCCGGTGTGATTCGCACCAGTCCTTTATCGGACAGGCGAAGCGTCGGAATGACGGCCAGCGCCAGCAGCGACAGCGTCATGAACGCATAGTTCAGCGTACAGCCCGCATCGTACAGAGCCTTGCTGACGGCAGCCGACTGGGCGGCGGCAACTTCAAACGGCTCTGCGGACATCAGTCCCGCGATTGCGAGCGGGAACAGCGTCGTGCCGGAGCCGGTGATCACGGCGACTCCGCCCTGCGCGTCGGCGACCGCGTTCGCGGCGAGAGCCATCATCTCGTCATCGCTGCCGATGACGAGGATGTTGTGGCTGTCGTGGGCAACGGTCATGGCGATAGCGGCAGGCTCCAGGAAGCCGACGCCGTCGACGACGCCGACCGACTTGTTGCCCGTGCCTTTGTGCCGTTCCAGGACGGCGATTTTGCAGAGGCCGTCACGCACTTGAAGCTTGCCGTTCTCAACAGGCAGGGTCAGAATCCGCTCCATCGTCTCGACGTGATTCTCAAGCACCTTGATGACACGGGTCTGGACGGAGCCCGATTCCACCGGAGCCGGAATGACGAAGTCCTCCGCCGTTGGCCGCTTCGGCAGATGAACCGAAGCCAGCACCTCGGGAGGATAGGCATACGGCGCAAGCTCCGCGGTCATTACGCCGTTCTCGGCGACGACCGATCCGGCGGCAATCGTCATCACGACGTTCACATCGGCCAGATTGCCGTCCAGCAGGATAATGTCGGCGAGGTTGCCCGGTGTAATCGAGCCGATATCGCGGGCGACGCCGAAGCGCTCGGCCGTGTTGATCGTCGCCATCTGGAAGGCGGTCACCGGCTTGACGCCTTGAGCGATAGCATGACGGACGACGAAATCCATATGGCCCTCATCCCGCAGCGACTCCGAGCTGCGGTCGTCGGTGACGAGCATCATCCGGCGGGTATCGATGCCGTACTCGGTATGCGCCGTAATCGTCTTGGCGACATCATGCCAGGCCGAGCCGCGGCGCATCTTCGCGTACATGCCGAGCCGTACGCGCTCGATCACATCCTCGGCGGTCACACACTCATGATCGCCGGTAATGCCGGCTGCCGCATAGACAGGCAGCCGCCAGTCGTCAGATGGCCATGTGAAATGGCCGTCTGCGTATTTGCCAGCGCGCAGCGTAGCCTGGATCTCGCCGATCATCTTCTCGTCGCCGTAGACGACGCCCGGGAAGTTCATCACTTCGCCAAGCGCAATCACGTCGTCGCCCCAGGTGAACGCCTCGGCAACTTCCTTGGGGCCGATGGAGGCGCCAGTTGTCTCAAATTCCGGCCCTGCCGAAGGCACGCAGGACGCAACCTGCATATAGGCCGCGAGCGGCGTCTGCCGCATCTCCTCCAGCATCAGTTTAATGCCTTTGAGGCCAAAGACATTGGCAATCTCATGGGCGTCGAAGAAGCCGCCCGTCGTGCCCAGCGGCAGTACGGCGTGCGCGAATTCGGTCACGGTAAGCTGTGTGCTCTCGATATGACAGTGCCCGTCGAGCAGTCCGGGAGCGATATATTTTCCCGCTGCGTCGATTATTTTGGTATGCTCGCCGATCAGATGCGAGACATCCTTGCCGACATAGGCGATGCGTCCTTCCTGAATGCCAACGGACATGCCGTCCAGAATTTCTCCGGACACGACATTGACCAGCTTGCCGCCCGTAATGACCAGCGTAGCCGCCAAATCGCCGCGGGCCGTGGCCACCAGAGCCGGAATGCAATCAGCCAAAGGTTTTCTTGTAAACACCATTATGTTTCGCTCCCTTCTTGGATAATCTCCATTATGCTAAACCTGCTCGTAGACATCAAGCGCGGCCTGGAGCGCAAGTCCCGCAGGCAGCTTGCAGCCCTGCCGCAGCAGCGCGGCTTCAAGTCCTCCAAGCACCCGCAGCACATTATTCTTGCGGCAGCTGAAGCCCATCGTGCCGATTCTCCAGATCTGCCCCTTCAACGGGCCGAAGGAGCTCGCGATTTCAATGCCGAAATCGTCCAGCAGCATCGAGCGGACGGCTTCGCCGTCCACGCCTTCCGGAATGGTCACACAGGTGACCATCGGCATTTTGCAATCCGGATTGCCGTACAGCTTCATCTCCATTGCCTCAAGACCCGCTACCAGCGCCTGCTCATGCAGCAGATGCCGGGCGAAGCGGGCCTCCAGCCCTTCCTCCAGTACAAGCCGCAGCCCCTCGCGAAGCGCATAGAGCATGGAAGTCATTTCGGTATGATGATTGAGGCGCAGCGGGCTCCAATAATCCTGAAGCATGCCGAGGTCAAAATAATTGCTCCGCACCGGCGACATGCCGCCGAGCTTCGAGTCATCCGTCCGCAGGCCGCGCTCCACCTGCTTGCGGGAGAGCACCTTCGCTTCGGCCCGCTCGTTGTAGGTAATCGGCGACATGCCGGACGGTACAGACAGGCATTTCTGCGTTCCGCCAATGACGGCGTCCAGCTTCCAGGCATCCGTCTCGACGGGCACGCCGCCGATGGTCGCCACCGCGTCGACGATCAACAGAGCGTCCATCTCACGGCAGGCCTCTCCGATCCCCTCCAGCGGCTGCAGACGTCCGGTCGAGGTTTCGCCATGCACCATGGCGACGACCTGCGGCTTCACCTTGCGCATCTCCGCGATGATTTCCTCCGGCGCGAATACGCTGCCCCATGGCTTTTCGATCGTATACACCTCGGCTCCGCAGCGCTCGGCGATTTCATGCAGCAGATGGCCGAAGCGCCCGTATATCGGAATCAGCACCCGGTCTCCGGGCGCAATCAGGCTGACCATGGTCGCCTCGATGCCTGAACGGGATGTTCCGTCCACCGGGTAGGCCCACTGGTTGCCTGTGGCGAACAGCTCCCGCAGCATCCCCATCGTCTCATTCATAATATTCGTAAACTCGGGATCAAATTGTCCCAGCACCGGAAAAGACATCGCGCGCAGCACGCGCGGGTCCACCTCCACCGGTCCGGGCGTCATGATGCACCGCAGCGACGGCGACAAATCTTCAAACCGCTTCATGCCCATCTCTCCTTCATGTTGTTCGGTGCGTCTATAGCTTCATCCGTTTCCTCGTATCCCAGTTTGTACAGCAGCGCTATCAGCACTTCCAGTCCGGCGGCCAGCTCCTCCGGCGACGTATATTCGTCCGGGGAATGGCTGATGCCGGCCCGGCTCGGCACGAAGATCATCGCCGTACGGCAGCGCGGTGCGAACAGCTGGGCGTCATGTCCCGCCCCGCTTACCATGCTTCGCCATGTTCTCCCCTGGCTCTCGCAGATGGAGACCAGCTCCTTCTGAAGCTCCGGAGCCATCGGCGCGGGGACCGCGCTCAGGCGGCGCTCTACGCTGACCGAGACGCCCCGGCGCTTCGCAACTCCGCCGAACGCCTCCAGCACATCCTCGCAGAAGCGCTCCAGCTCGGCCTCCCGGCTGTGCCGGATGTCGAGCGTGAAGCTGACCTCGCCGGGAATGACGTTCGGCGTGTTCGGAACGACCTCCAGGCGTCCGACGGTCGCCACCAGCGGGTCGCCCGCCCGGACGGCCCAGGTCTCCAGCAGCAGCGCCATCTCGGCGGCAGCGGCCAGCGCGTCGCTGCGCAGGCCCATCGGCGTCGTGCCTGCATGGTTCGCCGTCCCCTTGACCGTGACGGCGAAACGCCGCTGGCCCGCGATCGCCTCAACGACGCCGATCTGCTTGCCGGTGCGCTCCAGCATGATGCCCTGCTCGATGTGGAGCTCCACATAAGCCGCGACATCGCTGCGCAGCGAGCTGTCCCGGCGGCTCTCCAGGCCGCAGCGGTCCATCGCTTCCCGCAGCGTCGTGCCTTCGCCGTCACGGCAGTCGTCAGCGCCGCTGCCTTCTTCATACAGGCCGGTCACATTCCCCGAGCCCCAGAAGGTCAGCGGGAAGCGGCTGCCTTCCTCCTCGGCGAATGATACGGCCTCCAGCATGCGGAGCGGCGGCCCGTACGCTGCCTTCAAGTACTGTAACGCCGTCAGCGAAGCTGCGACGCCATAAGCACCGTCGTAGCGGCCGCCGCTGACGACGGTATCAATATGCGAGCCGGTCAGCACGACTCCGCCGCCGCTCTGCGTTCCGGCCAGACGGCCGTAGACGTTGCCGACACGGTCGGCGTAGGCTTCAAGCCCGCTGTCTTCGATCCGCCGCAGCAAGAACTGCTGGGCTTCGCTCCATTCCGGCGTATACAGCAGCCGGGTTACACCCTCCCCTGGAGTGCTGAACGCCGCCAGCTCCTCCAGAAGCTTCATCATCTCGTCAGCCGCCTTGCGGATGTCCGCTGTCTTCGGGCCGCTCATAAAGCAGGCTGTCCTTCGCCGGTCTTGATCCATTCTCCGCTGTGGGCGGAGAGAACGCCGTCCTCCAGCGTGTAGACGGGACGCCCCCGCAGAATCGTCGCGGTCACCCGGCAGGATAGCTCCATGCCGGTATACGGGCTATGCTTATGGCGGTACTGCAAATGCTCCGCCGCAAGCGTGTAAGGCAGGGCCGGATTAACGATCGCGAAGTCGGCGTCCATGCCGACGGCGATTGTCCCCTTGCGGCCCGACAAGCCGAAGCGCTTCGCCGGACCTTCCGACAGCAGACGCGCAATGAGTGTAACCGGCAGCTTCCGGTTGTTCACGCCCTCGTGAACCATTAGCTCCAGACTGCTCTGGGCGCCGGAAATGCCGCCCCATGCCTCGAAGAACGACAGGCCGGGAGCAAGCTTCAAGTCGGGCGGGCAGGGCGAATGGTCGGAGGCGATGAAATCGACGAGTCCGTATTCGATCGCCTTCCAGAGCCGTTCCCGTTCAGCGGCGCTCCGGAGCGGAGGCGCGCATTTGGCGACAGGTCCCATCTCTTCCATATCGTCCTCCGTCAGGATCAGGTAGTGAGGACAGGTCTCGGCTGTCACATCCTGGCCGCGCAGCTTCGCCTGATGGATCAGCTCAAGCGCCGCGGCGGTGCTGATATGCACGAAATGGAGACGGCATCCCGTCCGCTCTCCGTACAGCAGCGCGCGGGCCACGGCTTCAAGCTCCGCCTGCGGCGGCCGGGAGGCCGCGAAATCGCGGGCTCCGGTTCTGCCGCTGCGCACCGCCTCGGCGCCCAGCACCGCCGTCATTTCATCGCTCTCCGCGTGCAGGGCGAGGATGCCGCCGAGTTTAGCGATCTTTTTCATCCCCTGGTAGAGAGTTTCATCATCGACTTCGCGGAAGCGGCCTTCGCCCTCGCCCCCGGGATTGGAGATAAAAGCTTTGAAGCCGGCCACTCCGGCATTCCACAGCTTCTCCAGGTCGCCCACATTGCCGGGAACAAGTCCGCCCCAGAACGCATAATCAACGGCGGAATGTCCCGCAGCAAGACCCGCCTTCAGCGACAGTGCTCGCAGATTCACCGTTGGGGGATTGCCGTTAAGCGGCATATCCACATAGGTCGTGCAGCCGCCTGCCGCAAGTGATGCCGAGCCGGTATCGAAGCCCTCCCAGTGACCGAACGACGGCTCATTGAAATGGACATGGGCGTCGATCATGCCCGGAAAGACGAGCTGCCCCTCGGCATCAATCACAGCCGTATCCGGACCGGGCGCAAGATTCGGCGCGAGTGACGCGATGGTGCCTGAAACTATCCCGATATCGAGTTTGACGGCTTCATCCGGAAGCACGACCAGCCCGTTTTTGATGATCATGTCATAAGTTTCGCTCATTTGCCGTTCCCTCCCTCATGGTCCTTGTCTTCGTTATGCTCTCTTCTGTTAATCCCTGGTTCCATGCCAGCAGAGCTTGCTGTGGAAAAATTGCGGCATTCGCCGCTCTGCATCAGGATAGAACTCTTCCATGCGGTTGAGCGAACGGGTACTAGTGTGCATGGACCGCATCAAGTTAATGATTGTGAACGGTTAACAATGACTAAGCACTAATCATCAGCCGTGTCCCGTTCGAGAGCTTTGAATGGAATTATATTGGGTTGGGTCAACCCGCTAGCTGCCCCGGTACGTACTGTATCCGCCTGGAGCCAGCAGCAGCGGGACATGATAATGTCCGCCGTCCGCGCCGATATGGAATCGGATTGGAATGAGATTAAGGAAGCCGATGTCGGCCGGCGATCCGCTCCCGCCTTCTTCCTGTCCCTTGCGGAAATAATCTCCTGCATGGAATAGCAGCTCATACTCGCCGGGCTCCATGTCTTCCCCCTCCAGCAGCGGCGCGTCCAACCTTCCGTCAGCGTTGGTTGCCGCCTGCCTCAGCAGCAATCTGTTCTCTCCTTCCAGCCTCCGCAGCTCCAGAAACAGACCGGCCGCCGGGACGCCCTTCATCAAATCCAGCACATGGGTGGTCAATCGACCGTTCATGTTAGATTCCTCCTTGTAACAGCGCAGATAGCGACGGGCGTGCGGTACATCACTGCAGCCTCCCGAAGCGTCATGGATAATTGACTAATTATTATACTTGGGTGTTTTCTGTGCCGGGATGAAGTATTATGTAAAACCACCCCGCCGTTCCGGCAGCATCATCCGTGTTCTTATACTGAACAACCTCTTGCCAAGATTGTGGTATTCAATTGTTAAAAAAAGATCTAAACTACTATGTTTCACGCAGTCCATCATTCGTGCCAAACAGATCCTCCAGACGGAACTTGGTGATCTTGCCGATCTCCGCAATCGCCCGCTCCCACTCGGTCTCCTTCGTACCGTTCACCCGTTTGGAAATCGATGCAATGATGTCATCCTTGTTCTTCCCGCGCACGGCGAGAATGAAAGGAAACAGATATTTCTCCGTATATCTCACGTTCAAATCCGTCAAAACCGCGAATTCCTCCGGCGTCAGCCGGTCCAATCCGGCCCCCTTCTGCTCCGCTGCAGACAGCGGCGTCACCTGGAGCCTTGTGGCCAGATCAGGATGCGCCCGCAGCAAGGACAGAATGTGTTCCTCTCCCGCTTCCCGGGTTGTTCTCATCATGGCCTCATGCAATTCCTTTACCGTCCCGAAAGGGCGGGACTCGTACGCGCCTTCAGCCACCCAGGGCGAATGCTCAAAGATGCCGCCCAGCGTCTCCGTAAAAGCTTCCCTGCTCATTTCATTCAATGCTGACAGCGTCAGCCGTGCAGCTGGCGTTCCCATGGCTTAGCCCACCCCTTTGCTGATCGCTTTGTTGACGGCTCTCAGAATGCCGCCGTATCCCGTGCACCGGCATAGATTGCCGGATAGCGCCTCTTCCACTTCTTCAGGTCCAGGCTTCGGATTCTCCGCCAGCAGGGCGACAACCGAGATGACCATCCCCGGCGTACAATAGCCGCATTGGAACCCGCCTTCTTCGAGAAAAGCCTGCTGAACGGGATGCAGCCCTCCGGCGCTTAAGCCTTCAATCGTGGTGATCTCCGCGCCTTCGCACTGATAAGCCATCGTCAGGCAAGAATTGACCGGCTTGCCGTCCATAAGCACCATGCAGGCGCCGCAGCGTCCGAGTTCGCAGGAACGCTTCGTCCCGGTGAGTCCAAGATCCTCGCGTAGCAGCGTCAGGAGGCGGCGGGAAGGCGGCACCTCGGCGGTTACGGGATGCCCGTTGATGCTGAAGCTTAAGAGATACATCTCTTCCGGAGATTCTTCTTCTGAAGATTCATCTCCATGCGTAACTGACGCCGCCGCCAGGTCCCGAAGGCCGCTTTTCCCGCCTACTCCGCCTGCCTCGCTAATTTCGCTTTTTCCGCCTACTCCGCCTGCCTCGCTAATTTCGCTTTTTCCGTATGCCTCGCTTATCCCGCATGCTCCGCTTGCCTCGCGCATCGCGTTTTTTTCGCATGCTCCGTGTATCTGAGTTTCCTCGCTTTTTCCGCTTTTCCCGCTGTTCTCGCTTTTCCCGCTGTTCTCGCTTTTCCCGCTTTTTTCACTTATCCCGCATTCCTCACTTATCCCGCATTCCTCACTTATCCCACTCATCCCGCTTCCCACTTCGGTGCCGCAGCTTCCGGCGTCTTCCTCAAGCGGATTTCCCTGCTCCTGATTTCCTTTATGCTCATCCAACATGCGCGTTCACCGCCTTCTGTGGAATAAACGGCGTCTCCTGCAGCAGCTCGGGTTCGATCGGCAGCCGGACGACCCGTTTGCCGACCGCCTGGAATACGGCGGACGCCACGGCAGGCGCCAGATTGACCGAACCGATCTCCCCGACCCCCCGGGGACCATACGTATCATGCTCCGGCAGATCCTCGATCGGCTCCACCTGGATGACGCCGTTCATATCCGCAATGGTAGGTATGATATAGGTGTCCAGATTTTTCGTGACGTAGGAGCCATCCTTCATGAGTGCATCCTCCGTCAGCGTGAAGCCGACCGCCATCCCGCTTCCGCCCTCGATCTGTCCGAGGTAGCCCTGCGGATTCGCGACCGGCCCCGCCGCAATGGCGTGGTATTGGTCCAGCATCTTGACGCGGCCCGTCAGAAGATTGACCTGGACCTTGACGGCGATTGCCGAATAGGTGTACAGAAAATGGGCGCCGACCCGCTCAAAAGGCGTCGTCGGATAATCGAACACCGTTTCGCTGACGATAGGCTCCTTCAGGCTGCCGGCCAGCTCGGCATAGGTCATCACCCGGCGGCCTTCCTTCCACATGCCGCCTTCGCCGCAGCTTAAGTCCTGCCCCACGCCCGCAGCTTCGGCGGCTGCAGCCAGCTTGCCGGTGAAATCCGGATGCAGCTGGCGAAGGGCCATCCACATCATGCTCGTAGCCCGGGAGGCAGTGCTTGATCCGCTGTCCGGCACTACATCCGTATCGCCGATAATGATTCGCAGATCCTCAGCCGCGAAGCCGTACTGCTCCATGAGCATCTGCTCCAACGTGGCGATCAAGCCCTGCCCGAACTCCTCATAGCCGAAGATGGCTTCGATCTTGCCGTCTGCAGCCAGCCGCAGCCGGCCGCCTGCGGGGTCCGGAATGCCCTTGCCGAGTCCGGCTCCATGCATGGCGATGGCTGTCCCGATCCCGGTAACGACCCACGGATCGTTACCATCCCTGCCCGGCCCGCGTCTCCGCTCGGCGTTCAGCGGGCTGTTCTCCAGCGCCTGCCATACCTGCATGGCGCCGTCTGTCTGGGCGATTGGCTGGCCAAAGGGCCCGGGATCGCCGTATTGGCGCAGATTCAGGCGCCGCATCTCCCAGGGGTCGATGCCAGCAGCCTCGGCCAGCCGGTCGATCTGGCCCTCCAGAGCGAAGATCGCCTGATTACCGCCAAAGCCGCGAAATTCCCCCGATAGCCCATTATTTGTGTATACACAAAAGCCCTCAACGTCGATATGCTCGATTCGGTAAGGGCCAAAGACATGCTCGGTAGCAAAGTTGAGCACCTCGGTGCCCAGAGTGGCGTATGCGCCGGTATCCGATACCAGCCGCACGGAATGGGCAACAATCACCCCATCCCGGGTACAGCCGGTCTTCATTGTGATCTTCATCGGATGCCGCTTAAGGCCCGCCCGGACCGACTCGGCGCGGGAGTTGTGCACCCGCACCGGTCTGCCCGTACGCAGCGCCAGCAGTGCGCCGTAAGGCTGGACATTCAGTTCATCCTTGCCGCCAAATGATCCGCCGATCGGACTTGAGACGACGCGAATCCGCTCCTCCGGCATAGCCAGAATACGGGAAAGCTGCTTCCGGTCCATCAGGCCGTGCTGGGTGGCGGAATAGACGGTCAGCCGCCCGTCCGGCTCAGGAATGAAGAGGCCGCCCTCGGTTTCCATATACGTATGCATCTGCCGCGGCGTATAATACGTCTCCTCCGCCACATAGGCGCAGGTCCCGAAGGCATCCTCCGGATTCCCTCTCCGGTACTCGGAACGGTGCAGCACATTCCCTTCGGGATGCAGAAGAATGGCATCCTCCTTCATGGCTTCCTCCGGGTCCGTAAGGACCGGCAGCAGCTCATAATCGACTTCAATCAGAGACAGCGCATACTCGGCGATTTCATCGCTCTCGGCCGCAACCGCAGCGATGGCGTCACCGGTGTAGCGAACCCGGTCCTCGCAAAATACCGGCTGATGAGGAAGCGCAATGCCGAAGCCGTTCAGTCCCGGCACATCCTCATGCGTCAGGACGGCATGGACGCCGGGAACCGCGGCCGCTTTGTCCGTCCGCAGGTCCAGAATGCGGGCATGGCTCTCCCGGCTGCGCAGCACGCGGCCGACCAGCATTTCCTCGGCGTACATATCAGTCAGGTATTGCAGGCTGCCGGTGACTTTCTCCAGTCCGTCAGGGCGTGTTCTCCAGCGGCTCCCGCTGGAGTCTCTGCTCAGCGGCATGTTCCCACTCTCCTTTCGGCAGCTTTCATCCATTCATTATTCATTCACTTATTCAGCTAAATGAGCTTCCACAGCTCGGCGGCGATGAGATTGCCCGCCGTCTTCCGCTTGTACTCCGCCGTCGCGAAGGGATCGGCGTAGGTTTCGAACCCCCCGCTCACCGCTTCGTACACCGGCGGCAGCAGCTCGGCGGCCAGCACGCCGCCTTCCAGCAACGCTTCCGCCTCCGCAAGCCGATGCGGACGCCCGCTGCCTCCGCCGGCGGCTATTCGCACGCCGCTTAAACATCTGTCCGGGTCGATGAACCCGGACAGCGCCACCGCGACGAGCGACGGCGTGAACGCCTCCCGGCGGCCGACCTTGCGGAAGGCCTCGAAGCGGCGGGAACCCTCCGGCCCTTCCGCCGGAGAGATTCGCACACCCGCGATGATGCTCGCGGAGGAATGTCGGCCGCCCCAGCGGGAGGCCAGCCAATCCCCGGTGCATTGACGGCTTGCAAACGCGCCGTCATAGACCTCCAGCTCCGCATCCGCGGTCAGCAGCGCGGGGAGAGTATCGCCGTAGCCGGAGGCGATATTGCCTCCGAGCGTCGCGAGGTTGCGGACCGATGGGGCCGCAATGACCCGGGCCGCCTCCTTCAGCGACGGCGCCGCCGAGTCCAGAAGCGCGCTCCGGCGGAGAGACGATAAATTCGTCAGTGCGCCGATGCGGATGCCTTCCCCGTCTTCTGCAATGCCGGAAAGGCCCTCCAGTCCCCGAAGATCGATCAGCGTCTCCGGCATGGAGACCGTTCCGGCTTCCCACTGGGTCCGCAGCAGGGTGCTTCCCGAGACATACACGGCCCCATCGCCGAGCTCCCGTTTCAGCTCCCAGGCTTCTTGCAGATTGCGGGGCCGGTACAGCGCCGGCGCTCTTAGCCTAGCGTGACGCAGAGCTTCCATACGGTCTCCTCCTTCGGATGAGTGTCCAGTCCAGCGCGGCTGCTAGAACCTAGAACCGCTGTTCCCGGATATAAGGAACACCCAGCGATTCCGGTGTGCCGGACGGCTTGTTGCGGTTGCGGTAACCCAGGTACATCAGGACGAGAATCGTCACGACGTAAGGGATCATTTTCAGGAAATACGATGGAATGGCGCTGCCCAGCAGCTGCACCCGGAACCCGAGCGAGTCCAGAGCACCGAAGAAATAGGCACACAGCAGCGCGCGAATCGGATTCCATCTGGCAAAAATAACAAGACCGACTGCGATCCAGCCTCTTCCCGCTGTCAGACCTTCGTTCCAGGTCGGAGCAACGCTCAGGACCATATCGGCTCCGGCGAGTCCGATCAACATGGCACCGGCAATGATATAGCAATAGCGGATCGTCCGTACCCGGATGCCCATAACATCGGCGGTCGCCGGGCTGTCGCCCACGGCACGCAGATGGAGACCCCAGGAAGTACGATGAATCAGCAGATGAAGTACGATAACCAGCACGATGCTGATCCAGGTCAGCATATCAAGATTGCTGATAATCTTAAGCACTGGCACTGAACTCAGAAAATCCAGATGCACTCTCGGCAGAATGCCCGGCAGCGGATTCCCGCTGATCGGCTTGCCGAGGTAGGCGCTGAGGCCAGTGCCGAACAGCGTCATGGCAAGACCGGACATCGTCTGGTTGGCCCGCAGCGTAACGCTCAGGAATGCATGAACGAGGCCGAGCAGCGCGGTCACGCCGATTGCGGCCAGCAGGCCAAGCACCAGGCTTTCAGTTCGGATGAACACGATGCACATCGTAACCGCGCCCATGAGCATCAATCCTTCAGCGCCCAATTGGATGATACCGGCGCGCTCGGTAAGAATGCCTCCCAGCGTGGCCAGCAGCAGCGGCGTGCCCGCGGAAATGGCGGCGATTAATAGTTGAGTCATAAAATCCATGTCTTCATTTCCTCCTTTGGGCTACGCTCCCCGGCGAATGCGGAAGCGGGTGACCATATCGCCGGCGATCAGGAAAAACAGGATCGAGCCCTGCAGCAGCTGCGAAATGGATGACGGCAGGCCGATAGTCTGCACGCTGTAGCCGCCGACGATCAGGCCGCCGAACAGCACCGAGGCGATTACCAGTCCGAGCGGATTCAGCTTGGCGAGCCAGGCCACGATGATGGCAGTATAGCCATAGCCCGGAGAAATGCCCTTGATAAGCTGATGGCTTACCCCGGACACCTCGGCCATACCGGCAAGTCCGGCGAGTCCGCCGCTGATCAGCATGACGATAATAATATGGCGTTTGATATGAATGCCGGCGTAACGGGCGGCCGTCGGATTGGCTCCGATCAGTCTCAGCTCATAGCCCCAGCGGGTAAAACGCATCATCAGATAGTAAATGACAACCGCGACCAGCGCGAAGATGAGGCCGATATGCAGCCGGGTTCCCCCGAGCACAGGCAGCGACTGGGCGTCTGTAAATACCGGCGAACCCGGCATGTTGAAGCCTTTCGGATCTTTCCAGGGACCGAATACGACATAATCGAGCGCCAGCAGTGCCACATAGTTCAGCATCAGTGACGTGATCAGCTCGTTGACCCCGAAATGCGTCCGCGGGATAGCCGTAAGCAGTCCCCAGAAGGCACCGGCTGCGATCCCGAAGATCAGCATCAGTGAAATCGACCAGAATCCGCTCAGATTTGGAAAATAAATCGTCACCGCAGTAGCGGCCATTGCGCCAACGGTCAGCTGGCCTTCCGCCCCGATGTTCCACACCGAAATCCGGTAAGCCACGGCGATGCCAAGACCGCACAGCAGCAGCGGAATTGCTTTGACGAGCGTTTCGGTAATGCCATATGAGGAGCCGAAGGCACCCTTCCACATTTTAGCGTAGACAGTAGCCGGGCTCATGCCGTTCGCGTAAATGAAAATCGCGCAGAGAACAAGCGCCAGCACGACCGATACGATGGGGGTCCACCAAGGCGTACGAACCCGGGAAGCGTCATACTCCAGCCGCCAAGGCAGCCGCCCTCCCGAAGTCTGCTTGTTAACAGGTTCCAGCAGCGTTCCCCCGCTTGCCTTATCCTGACTCATACCATGCTCTCCTCTCTCCCGCGAATGCCCGCCATCATCAGACCGATGCTTTCTCTGTCCGCATTGTCGTGGGTCTCTTCACCAATAATCGCTCCATTGTAAATGACCAGAATCCGGTCCGACAGCTGCATCAGCTCATCCAGGTCTTCGGAGATCAGCAGCACGCCGCTTCCCGAAGCCCGCAGCTCCATCAGCAGGTCGTGAACGCCGGAGGTGGCTCCGACATCAAGTCCCTGAGTCGGATGCACGGCTACCATCAGCTTGGGATTATGCGTAACTTCCCGGGCGAACAGCAGCTTCTGCTGATTGCCTCCGGACAGCTGTTGTACAGGTGTATCGAGCTCCGGCGTCTTCACATCGAATTTACGCACCAGATGCTCCGACCAAATCCGGTTCTTGGCCGCCTTCAGAAATCCTAGCTTCGAGTGCTCTTCGGAGCGGTAAGACTTGAACAGCAGATTGTCGACCGAGCCAAGCCGTCCGGCAAGCCCGCTCTTCATCCGGTTCTCCGGTACGTGGGAGATGCCGGCATCAATAGCGCCGCGAACCGACGCCGTCTTGACGGGACTTCCGTCAAAAACAATTTCACCTTCCCGCCAAGTCCGAAGGCCGGTCAGCACCTCCGCCAGTTCCTTCTGACCGTTGCCGGCGACCCCTGCAACGCCGACGATCTCGCCCTTGCGGACGGTGAGCGACAGCCGGTCCAGCGCCTTCCGCCCGTGATCGGCGACAACGCTCAGATTCTTGACTGCGAGCAGTTCGTCGCCGTCCGTCTCCTCGCGGTCCCGCCGCTCAATCACCACTTCCCGGCCTACCATCAGCCGGGCCAGTTCCCGCTCATCCGTCTCTTTCGTAATGAGCGTCGTAATCATTTTGCCTTTGCGCATGACCGAAATGCGGTCGGAGGAGGCCATAACCTCCTTCATTTTGTGCGTCGTCATAATGACGGTCTTGCCTTCTTCTTTCATCCGTTGCAGCGTGCTGAACAGCCCCTCCACTTCACCGGGCGTCAGAACCGAAGTCGGCTCATCCAGAATAATAATATCGGCGCCGCGGTACAGCGTCTTGACGATCTCCACCCGCTGCTGCTCTCCCACGGAGAGCTGCCAGATCGGACGGTCCACCGGAAACTTCAGCCCGAAGCGTTCCGCCAGTTCTTCTATCTCCTTATGCTTGTTTTTGATCCAGTTTCTTCCGCGCCAGAAAGACGATTTTTCGCCAAGCACGATATTTTCCGCAGCTGTCAACGTTTGAACCAGTCTGAAATTTTGGAATACCATGCCCACGCCGAGCATGGCGGCGTCTTTCGGAGAGCGGATTTTTGCAGGTTTGCCGTGAATCAGAATCTCACCCTCATCCGCTCTGTATACGCCCGACAGCATACTCATCACCGTACTTTTTCCCGCCCCGTTCTCGCCAAGCAGCGCATGAATCTCTCCCGCGTCTGCCGAAAAATCGACTTGGTCGCTCGCGGTTACTGAACCGAATCTTTTGACAATTCCGCGCATTTCCACCGAATGTCCCCGCATTTGGAACGCCTCCTTTCTCATAGTTGTAGCATGGGTGAGGCAGGTACTTCCCGAAGGAGCCCGCCCCACCCATGGTTTTCTTCCTATTAAAGAATATCCTGAATTGGTAAAGACAACCTTATCATTTCGGAATTGTGCCGACTACGCCTTTCGCCAGCCAGTTCATGCTGAGCACTTCGTCAAGCGTAAGCGTCTTGCCTTCCGGAACCTGCACTTTGCCGGTGTTGTCGCTGATCGGACCAGTGAAGACGTTCAGCTCACCGCTGATAATCTTCGCCTGCGCGTCGGTAACAAGCTTCTGTACATCTTCCGGAACCTTGTTGCCGAACGGAGCCAGCTTCACCATGCCGTCAGCCATGCTGCCGGAGTACTGCTCGTTAGTCCAGGTGCCGTCCATTACGGACTTAACTGTTTTGGTGTAGTATGGACCCCAATCCCAAACCGGGTTGGTCAGGTAGTTGTCAGGCGCGTATTTCTTCATGTCGGAGTCGTTGCCGCCTGCGAATGCGCCGCGTTCCTGTGCCGCTTGAATGGTAGCCGGGGAATCCTGATAAGCCAGAAGGACATCGGCGCCTTTATCCAGCAAGCTGATAGCCGCTTGGCGTTCGGTTGTCGGATCGTACCAGGTGTTCGTCCAGACAACGTCAACCTTGATATCCGGGTTTACGCTCTGTGCACCGAGTGTGAAGGCGTTGAGGTTATAGATAACTTCGCTGATCGGGAAGGCGCCGACGTAACCGAGATGGTTGTTCTTGGTCACTTTGCCCGCTGCGATTCCTGTCAGATAACTGGCTTCGTAGTTCTTGCCGAAGTAGGTGCCCATGTTGGCTTCGGTTTTGTAGCCGGAAGCATGGTCGAACTTAACGTTGGGGAATTTCTTCGCTACGTTGACCGTCTGCTCCATGTAGCCGAAGCTTGTAGTGAAGACAATGTCATTGGATTGTGCGAGTTCTGTGATAGTGCGCTCGGCGTCCGGTCCCTCTGGGATGTTCTCGACGGTTGTCGACTTGATACCGAGTTCTTTCTCCATTTCAAGACGCCCTTGGTCATGCTGATACGTATAACCGCCGTCGCCTGGAGGTCCGATATAGACGAATGCTACCTTTGGCTTCTCACCGGATGGCTGCGTCGATGCTGCCGCCGCGCTAGCGGATGCTGTTGCCGCTGCGCTAGCAGCCGGCTCGGAAGACGCCGCTGTGTTCCCCGATGTGTTGTTGTTGCCGCCGCAGCCTGCGAGTACAACCGCAAGCACAAACAGCAGCAGGAAGCTGAGTTTGAATGCCCGACCCCTTTGTTTCATATTTCTCCTCCTCCTAGATGGTGTGAGAGCTTCATAGCCTTCTCACTCTATGAACTGGCCGATTGCGGCCTGAGCTCCTTTAATGGGCTCTGGTCAATTATATATGCTTAACTATACCGGAGGCTAGAGTCTAGCGTAAATTTATATAACATACGTTTGTGCAAGTTTATAAAAAAGAGGGGGATTATTGTGCTTTTTGCACGAATCCCCAGAGTTGGATATTTCAAATTGTAAGCATTCGTAACACAGCTTCCTATTTCCCCGTAAAATCCTCCTGCCGGGTGTTCTGCAGCAGCCATTGGCGCTGGACATTCAGAAAATCGCCTTCCGTATCGGCATCCATCGCAAAGAGCGGCGTGTCATCCTCGATAACCGCCCCCTTGAATTCGGAAGAATTCAGAATCCGCCCCGCCCCCCGGTCGCCGTCCAGCTGCTGAAGCGACGGAAATACCGACCTCGCGAACAGTGCGGGCGGCATCATCGTTCCGTTCCCGGAGCTTGCTGCATAATCCAGTCCGGGAGTGCGGCGGAAGGCTTCGATCAGACGGTTCACCAGATCCTTGGTGACAAAAGGCTGATCCGCCAGCGCCACAACCACGGCGTCCGGATCATGCGGAAGCACTGCATTCAATCCGCAGCGCAGCGAGAAGGACAATCCCAGATGCGCTGTCAGGCATGTCTCGGTGCGTCTAGCGCCCGGCTCTCCGATTTCGGGCGGCAGCCACTCCAGCTTGTCGTCAGCCCTGACAACCACGACCAGCGGTGCAAGGCCGCAGCGCTCCAGTTCAGCGAGCGCGACGCTCCCGAGGGCGACGCCCAGCGACAGCTTCCTTGAAACTTTGGACACCCCCATCCGAGTGCTCTGCCCTGCCGCCAAATAGATTCCGGCAATTTTCAACGCGATCATCCCCTTTCTGCTTCAGACGGTTATCCGCTCTTCTGACCTGTATCAGCTCGGCAACGATGCTGACTGCGATTTCTTCCGGACCGTCCGCCCCGATCGGCAGCCCGACGGGCGCATGCAGCGACTCCGGCTTCTCCAGTCCGTCAAGCAGCAGCCCGATTCTTGCTTTCGATCCGATAATGCCGATGTATTTCGGGCGGCGGGGAATTACCCGCTCCAGAAACTGCCGGTCCCGCTGGAGCTGATGGCTGCAGATCAGCACATAATCCCCGCTGCCGATATTCAGCCTCTCCGGCGCTTCCTCCGGCAGGCACAGCGCCCGCTCTCCGGCGGGGAATCCGCTCATGAGCGGCCCTTCCCGCCAATCGGCGGCGGCGATGCGGAAGCCCGAACGCGAGGCCAGCTCCGCAACGGGCCGGCTGTCCTGTCCCGCACCGAACAGGACGAGTCTCGGCTTCGGGACCAGCGGCGTAGCGAACACCGCTTCATCGCCATCGCTACGACCATACTGCCGCTGCCCCTGCCGCTTTTGCGGCACCGAAGACGCCTCTTCCAGACTGTAGGCATATCCGCCGGGCGTCCGGCTGCGACGCAGCAGCAAGCTTTTTCCGCCATCCATTTGAGTACTTGCCTCCGCAAGCAGCCGGCGAAGCTCGCCCCTGACCGGTTCCAACACCACTTTGATCTTGCCGCCGCATCCGACGGCTTCCCCCCAGGAGAAATCATCAGATGTCCGCATATCGTACTCCACCGTCTCGGGCCGTCCAGATTCCCAGATCTCCTCCGTCCGAAGCTGAAGATCGCTCTCAAGGCATCCGGGGCTGAGGCTTCCCAGCGTCCCGCCCTCATGGAACAGCATGACAGCTCCCGGCTTGCGGTAAGAATGGCCCTCCACGTTGATCAGCGTAGCCAGAACGGCGGGAAGGTCGTGTTTCCGGATATAAGCCGCAATTTCATAAGCACTCATGAACGCCCTCCCCCTTATTCAATGGTCTTCCGGATGCGGTGCAGACCCCGCACAGCATGCGGACATTTCCGCTTCCTGCAAGTAGAAACAGCTTCGCTTGCCCCGAACGGGCGAGGAGCGCATCCGTTTCCCGAAGAAACACAGGATATCTTTGGGGCACAGCTTATTGATTCCTATTTTTAAAAAAGACGGCCGACGGCCGTCTTGTCTGGTGCGTCCGGGACCTCAGCCCCGTTCCAGCATGTTGCGGAACAGGAAGGCCAGCCGGAGCCGCAGCAGATCGTCGGTCTTTCTGAAATCGACATCCAGAAGTTCGCTCAGCTTCTCCATGCGGTAGGTGGCCGTGTTCCGGTGAATGAATAATTTTTTGGCCGTTTCGTTGATGTGGCCGTCGTTCTCCAGGAAGGCTTCCAGCGTACGCAGCATCTCCCTGACATAATCGGGCTCCCGTCCGAGCAGACCAGCCAGTGTGCGGCTGCAGTATTTTTGCATCGCCTCGGAAGGAATCTGGCGCAGCACCATCGCGAGCTCAAGCTGCCGGTAATGCGCAACCTGCTGCCCCGGGTTCCAGTAGCCCTTCATCCGCAGAGTTTCTTTCGTCTCGCCGAGGGCTTCCTTGATCTCATCCGGCTTGCTCTTGCGGCTGCTGACCGCTGCGCAGGGATAACAGCTCTCCTTGGTTCCGATCTTGTCGAAGCAGGCTTCGATGTAGCCGCAGACTGCCTCAGGCGACAACCGTTCTCCTGACAAAAGCGACAGCAGACCTTCCTCCGTCATGAGATGGAAGGATTTCAGCTTCGACAGTTCCGGGTGCTGCACATATTCCTCCTTCAGACGGTTCAGCTCATGCTGCCTCAGCTCGCCCGCTTCCGGAACATCCGTCAGCACCAACAGGAACGGCGCCTGCAGCAGCCCCGGATTCAGATTCTCGGCCGCCTGGGTCAGCTCGGCGCATGAGAGGTCGCCCTTCAGGAACCGGCGGAACAGCCTGCCGAATTCCCGGTGCAGATCCTGCTCGAAATAATCCCGGCTGCTTGGCGGCATATGATGCGCAATCAGCTCGGCCGCCTGAACGAACAGACTCTCCTCCATCGTCAGCATAAGGGGATCGATGCCGAAGAAGATAAGGTAACCGCCGCATTCCTCGCCTTGCGCCAGAGGGAGGCGGTAAGCCGTCTCCTGGCCGATCCGGACCTTGCGGCTCTTGGCCTGCCAGGGCCAGCCGGCCAGAATCTCCCGCTCCTGATGGGAGCTGTTCTGAAACAGCAGCTCGCCCCGGCTGCCGACAACCGCAAGCGGATGGCCGACGCATTCCGAGACCGATTCGAGCATGGACCGGCTCCGAACCGGCTGAAGCGCGAACCGCATAAGCCGCCGCTGCTTCTCCAGCACCGTCTGGAGCGCTCCCGTGCTGCGGGACAGCTCCGCCCGGAACAGGCCGTTCATCTGGTCCGAGAAGGTGAACTGGAAGGGCAGCTCGATAAGCGGAAAGCCGAGTTCATCAGCTTCGGCGATCAAGGACTCGGGTACCGCATCCCAGAAACGCCCCAGCTTGATGCCGAGACCCGAAGAGCCTCTGCGGTTCAGCTTGTGCAGCAGCGCCGACGCCTGATCGGGGCTGTCTTTGATCAGGTAAGCCGTCGTCAGCAGCATTTCGCCTTCCTTGATCCAATCCGAAATATCCGGCGCGTCCATCACATTTATCGATTTGACAATTCGCCGTGTTCCCTTGGAGCCGGCAATCAGCTTGGCTTCCGACAAAGGGTAGACCGATAACGCCTCTTCGACCGTCAGATGCATGCCGTTCCCTCCACTCTATCTATAATTTACTCCTTCAAGATCCTGTGTTATTTTATGTAACATTATAATGAATGCAGCACACTTTGAAAAGATATTTGTTTAAAAAATCCGCTTATCTGTGTCATATTATCTGACGGGCTTGGCTAATTTCTTAATGACAACTCCTTCTTCTTGGTCCCTTGTTAGTCACTTGTTCGTCCCTTGTTAGAGGACATCTCTTCTTTGTTTCAGCGCTTCGCAAAAAGCCCTCCGCACTTGATTATGCGGAAGGCCTAGGTGTACGGCATATTTTCATTTCCAATATTTATGAGTCAATTCCATCCTCATTCGTTCGATCACGATGCCGATCCCCGTTATACGGGGGCCTGCTTCCAGATACGGCTTGCCCAACCCAACAGCCGTAGATCCTGCCCCGGACCGCCGATGATGGACAGGCCAAGCGGCAGCCCGCCCGGACCTTCAACCGGAAGCGTAATCTGCGGAAGCCCCGCCAGGCCTGCGATACAGCAGAGCGACATGGCTCCGCTCCGGTTGCGCTCCAGCTGCTCGGCATCTCCGCCCACGAGGGGAGCGGGACCCGGCACGGTCGGAATAACGAGCGCGCCATCTTCGCCGAGAAGCTCTGTCAGACGCCGGACGATACCGCTTCGCAGCTCTTGAACGCCGGAATGATCCTGCCGGGCCAGTTCTTCCGCAAGGGCGAAGCGGGCAGCGATATCGGGAGCGAACACCGGGTTTTCCCTGCGAATCCATTCACCATGCGTGTCCCCAATCTGGCTGCCCTGAAGCTCGCGGAAGACATCCATCCAGGCTTTCAGCCCTTCGGGAGCAATTTCCTCCTCTAAACTCGACGCCGCGGCCGCCTGCACATGCCGCAGTGCACCGTCCCACGCTCCCGCACACTCCGGGTCGATCAGCGCCCAGGCTTCTTTGGGCATGTACAGTCTCGTGATCCCGGAGTCACTCCATGCGCTGTCGCCGTTCTCCCCCTTTGAAAAGGGGGCGTCCGACACAGCGGAACCGCTTGTATTGGGGAAGCAGGGATGCCTTGATGCGCCGCCAGCTTCTTCTGCCTGCGGCTCCTCCCGGGCGAGCAGAACCTTTCCCACCCGCAGCAGCAGCTCCGGGCTTCCGGCCATCCAGCCCACCGTATCAAAGTCCGGCGCCAGCGGGATGACGCCGCTCATATCGACCGCACCGTGGCTCGGCCGGAATCCGTAAATCCCGCAGTATGAGGACGGCACGCGGACCGATCCGCCTGTATCCGTGCCGATCGCGAAGTCGACGACTCCCGCCGATACAGCCACCGCCGAGCCGCTGGACGATCCTCCGGGAATTCTCCCGCTTCCCTTGGGATTTATAGGCGTTCCGTAATGAATGTTCTCACCGCCCAAGCTGTACATCAGCTCATCCGTATGGGCCGCTCCTTTCAGCGACGCCCCTGCTTTCAGCAGACGGAGCACCGCCGCCGCATGCTCCGAAGCCGCCGGATGGCTCCGGAGCCAATCGGGGTTGCCTGCCGAGGAGGCATGGCCCTGCACGGCGAACACATCCTTGACCGCAAAGGCGGTGCCGCTCAGCGGTCCGCTCTCCAGCGGGCTTACCTCAAGTTCGGGATTAATAAACGCTCCAAACCGGTTGTCGAGGCCCATCGTTTATTCCTCCCTTGTTGTTGATCTTCTATACTCCACCCGGGCCGCTGCGCGATCCCGTCTGACTGTCATTATCACCAGCCGATGGCCGCGCCATCGCAGCGCGGATCGGTTCCACCGCTCCGGTAGCCGTTCTCATCAATCGCAATCATATGGGCGTGACCGGCCAGCCCGTCATAATCGGAGACCTTCCGCACCTTATGCCCGGCGGCAGCCAGTTCCTCAAGCACAGACTTCTCCACCCGGCCTTCCACCGTCAGCTCTACCGTCGGCTCTCCCCAAGTTCTTCCCCAGACGAACCGCGGCTGATCCACCGCCTCCTGGGGATTCATCCCGTAATGCAGCAGCCGGGTCAGCAGCAGCGTCTGTGTCTGCGGCTGTCCTTCGCCGCCCTGCGTACCGTACAGAACGGCGGGCTTGCCGCCTTGGCAGGCCATCGCCGGCATCAGCGTATGGAAGGTGCGCTTGCGCGGCTCCAGCGTGTTGACTGCCGACGGGTCAAGCGAGAAGAACGACCCGCGGTTCTGCAGCAGGATGCCGGTGCCGCCGGGAGCGGTTCCCGAGCCGAATTCGAAGTAAAGGCTCTGGATGAACGAGACGGCGTTGCCTTCCCCGTCCACCACTGCCGCATAGGCGGTATCGCGCCCGGTCGGCTCGCTGACAGCCTCCGCCGCACGGCTTGGCGAGATGGAAGCCGCCAGCCCCGCCGCATAGCCTTTGTCCAGAAGCCGTGCCAGCGGAATCGTGCTGAAATCGGGATCGGTCAGCACGGCATCCCGGTCACGGAAGCTCGCTTTAATAGCTTCGGCGAGCAGATGATAATAGGCGAACGAGCCATGCGCTATGCCCCCGAAATCGAAGTTCTCGAGTATATTCAGCGTCTGCAGCGCCGCGAAGCCCTGCGAATTGGGCGGCGCCTGGTAGACGGTATAGCCGTGGTAGGAGGTCGAGACCGGATCGCACCAGAGGCCGCGATGCTCCGCGAAATCCTGGGCGGTCAAATAACCGCCCGAGGCCGCAAGCCCGCTGCAGATCGCCTCCGCGATCTCCCCTTCATAGAAGGCGTCCCGGCCGCCTTCCGCCAGCAGGGAGAGCGACCGGGCCAGCTCCTTTTGCACGAACCGCTCCCCGGGCTTTAGCACCCTGCCGCCCGGCATATAGATTGCCGCCGCTTCGGGAGAGAGCGCGGCTCCGGCCAACACCGTGTTCGCATGCTGGTCCGGCGACATGGGGAATCCCCCGGCGGCATAGCCGATGGCGGTCTCCAGTACTTCCGCCAGCGTTAGGCGTCCGTACCGGGACAGCACGGCGTCCCAGCTGTCCGCCATGCCGGGGACAGTAATCGCGGCGCGCGGGCCCCGCCGCGGAATCGCCGCTTCGCTTAAGTAGCGCTCCCGCGTCACGGCCGAGCCCGACCGGCCGCTGCCGTTGTAAGCCCGCACGCGTCCCTCCTCCGCGCTGTAGGTGAGCCAGAAGGCGTCGCCGCCGAGCCCGGTCATATGCGGGTAGACGACCGCCAGCGCCGCGCTGACCGCTACAGCCGCGTCAAAGGCGTTGCCGCCTTTTTCCAGAATGCGCGCTCCGGCGGCGGAAGCCAGATAATGCGGGCTGACCACCATCGTTTTGGTGCCGATTACCGGTCGTTTTGTCATAAGCAGCTCCCTCCCGTGAATTAATGTCATTTAACCTTACGCCTCCTTGCGGAGTCAACACCACAGACGGAATCCCCAGCCTGTGCACTCCAGATTTGTGTGCCGTGCACAAACTTGTGACTGCCGGGGTTCAAGACAAAATATAATGAACGAAATATATATGTATATGTCCATACAAAAGGCGCAAATGGGGTATTTCTATAAGATGAGCAGTACCGCAGCTCGCCTGTCATTTGATGAATTTGATTCATTTATTACAACATATAAGGGGGAAACCGCTTGAAACCAAATCAGCAAGATTACATAGAACTGGGAACATCCATGGTTCGAACCGGCATTCTCGGCTATGGCGGAGGCCCTTCAGTCATTCCGCTGATCCGCCATGATGCCGTGATCCGCTACAAGTGGCTGAGCGATGAAGAATTCGCGGAAATCCTGGCTATCGCCAACGCTCTGCCGGGTCCGATCGCCACCAAAATGGCCGCCTACCTCGGCTACAAACGCAGAGGCGGACCCGGCGCCTTTTTTGCCGTCGTCATGCATATTCTTCCCAGTGTGCTTGCCATGATCCTGCTGCTGTCCGCAGTCAATGTGCTGGCCGGCTCAAAGGTCGTCAAGGGCATGATCGCCGCCGTATCGCCCGTCATCGCCGTCATGCTCGGAGTAATGGCCTACGAATTTGCCAAAAAAGGCGTCAAAGGTCTCGGCATCGCCGCCGGTGCCGCCTTCATGCTTCTGGCTCTCCTTCTGCTTGAGGTGCTGCACGTTCATCCCGCCATTGTCATCGTGCTGTTCCTTGCTTACGGAACCGTGCATTACCGCGCTGTCGCCGCTCTTCGCAGCGGACGCGGTGGGACAGGGGGCACGCCGTGATGGAATGGCTTGATCTGATTATCGGCTTCTTCATTGCCAATCTGCTCGGCTACGGAGGCGGGCCCTCTTCGATTCCGTTGATGTATGAGGAAATCGTACCGCACTATCACTGGCTGTCCGACGCGGAGTTCTCCAATATGCTGGCGCTGGGCAATGCGCTTCCCGGACCGATCGCCACGAAGGTGGCAGCCTATGTCGGGTATGAAATCTACGGCTGGGCCGGCGTCATCCTTGCGCTAGCGGCCACGGTGCTCCCTTCCGCCACGGGTCTCATCCTGCTGCTCCGTCTTCTGTCGAAGTACCGGCAGTCCACAGTTGTCAAAGGCATGACCCTGATGGTTCAGCCCGTGATTGCGATTATGATGGTGACCCTGACCTGGCAGATGGCAAAAGGGCCGATCGATTCTATCGGCATCTGGCAGACGCTTATTATCGCCGCCATTGCCTTCTGGGCCATGGAACGGCGCAAAATCCATCCCGCACTCGTAATCGTAGTCGCCTTTGTGTATGGCGGATTGGTGCTCCGCTACTTCGTATAGCTTTCCTTCGCAGTCATGACATGCCCGCAATAGGGGGCGAAGTTCGGAGTTGCTTTATGAAGCGAACTATTTTACAATGACAGTAACTTTGTTTAAAGGGAGGTGGAGAAAGATGAATCACACAGGTTTGGGTAACATGGTCGGCCGTTTGCCTATCGCAATGGCAGGCATCGTTCATGCATATGGCAACAACGGGAGAGGTCTGTCCTTTTACGCCAATATCATAACACCTGCCTACTGTGAAATGTCTTTCCTGCCTTCCAGCCGCCGGATCTAGCAACCGGCATCCGGACAAGGCCGCGGGGAACGTTTCCCTGCGGTCTTTTTGCATATATAAGGACATATATGCTTGACGCTTCATCTTGTCCTTATATATCCCGGTTAACGCATGACGTCTCTGGACTGCGTCAGGTCGTTTAACCGTGTATGTCTGCCTATGCATGAGTCGTGCAGGGGGCGTTCTCCGGTAGAATATACCCGCTTGCGGAGCTGAATCAGCCTGCCGCTGAAGCGAACAAGGAGAATCCCTATGATTATACAATGTCAAAATGTTAAAAAGTACCACGGAGCCCAGGAGGTGCTGAAGGATGTCACGCTTGGCGTTCGCGAAGGTGAGCGCGTCGGCCTGATCGGCCGCAACGGCTGCGGCAAGACGACGCTGTTCACGCTGCTGAGCGGCGGCGAAACGCCGGATAGCGGCCAGATTTCCATCCGGAGGGGCAGCGCCGTCGGCCTTCTGGCCCAAATCCAGGATGGAGCCGGGCAGAGTGTCCGCTCCGTCCTGGAACACAGCTTCGCGGAGCCTCTGGCGTGGCAGACCAGACTCCGGGAGCTGGAGCTTCGCATGTCAGCCATGGGCGCTGAGGACACGCAGTGGAATGAATGCCTGCGGGAATACGGCGTGCTGCAGGAGAAGTTCGAGCGCGCGGGCGGCTATGAGATCGAATCCGAGATTCAGCGCGTGGCCACCGGCCTCGGCATTCCCGCCGGGCAGTTCGAGCGCCCCTTCGCCTCCCTCTCGGGAGGCGAGAAGACCAAGGTCGGCCTGGCTGTCCTTCTGCTGCGGCGGCCGGATGTTCTGCTCCTTGATGAGCCGACCAATCATCTCGACATGGATGCGATCGAATGGCTGGAGCAGTTTCTCTCCGGCTATGCCGGCACGGTGATCGCCATCTCCCATGACCGCTATTTTCTGGATGCGGTCGTAACCAAGATCATCGAGATCGAAGACGGCGAAGCCTTCATCTACCACACGAACTATTCCGGCTACCAGAAGGAGAAGGAAGCGCTGCTGCTTCAGCAGTTCGCGGACTATCAGGAGCAGCAGAAGAAGATCAAGAAAATGCAGGAGAGCATCAAACGGCTGATCGAGTGGGGCAACAACGCGAATCCGCCGAATCCTTCCTTTCACCGAAGAGCGGCTTCCATGCAGAAGGCGCTCGACCGGATGGTCAAGATCAAGCGGCCGATCCTGGAGCGCAAATCGATGGACCTGCAGCTTGAGCAGCAGGACCGCTCCGGCAGCCGGGCGCTTGTGCTGGAGGAGGTAAGCAAATCTTACGGCAGCCGCCTGCTCTTCGCCGGGGCGAACGCCGTGCTCCGTTACGGAGAGACAGCCGCCCTGATCGGCGGGAACGGCGCGGGCAAGAGCACCCTTCTCCGCATGGTGCTGGGGCTGGAAGAAGCCGATACGGGAAGCTGCGCAATCGGCTCACGCGTATCGGTCGGCTACCTGGCCCAGGAAGCCGTTCCCGAGAATTCCCGGCAGTCCGTTCTGAGCTATTTCCGTGAAGAGGCCGGAATGGAAGAAGGCGAAGCAAGAGGACAGCTCGCACGGTTTCTGTTCTACGGCAGCGATGTCTTCAAGAGCGTCGGCGGCCTGTCAGGCGGTGAATGGACCCGTCTGAGGTTCGCCGTACTGATGCACCGGAAGCCCAATCTGCTGCTTCTTGACGAGCCGACCAATCATCTCGATATCGATTCGCGGGAAGCGCTGGAGGAGGCGCTGGAGGAATACCCCGGCACCGTCCTTGCGGTTTCCCATGACCGCTACTTCATCAACCGCTGTTTCCATACCATTTGGTCGATCGGCGGCGGTGCATTCACTTCCTTCCCGGGAAGCTACGACTACTTCAAGGAGAAACAGGCGGAGCGGCGTATCGCTGCTGCGTCGGCCCCATCCTCTGAATCAGGCGACCGGGCAGCCGCCGGCAGAAATCACGCTCAGACCGCTGCCGAGCCTGCAGCCCCGGCGCCACGGCGTAAATCCGGCCCGGCCCGGGACGCCGCCTATTGGGAGCAGGCCATCGGGGACGCCGAGAGCCGGCTTAAGGAACTGGATACGGCCATGCTCCGGCCGGAGCTTGCCAGCGACGCCGAGCGTCTGGCTGCGCTGCATGCCGAGCGGGAAGAGCTGGCGCGGGAAATCGACATTCTGTATGCCGAATGGACCGAAAGCCCGGAGCAATGAACTCCTGACCAAGCAGCCGGGAGCGCCGCCTTTTGCCGGGAAGTAACTGGAAGTTATGGCGCGAAGCTTATACCTTCTTGTCTTTCGGGGACAATCGTCCACCGGTGTCCTCCAGACGCTGGTGGCCCCCCATTACAACAACAAGAGCCGCCTCCTCCTTAACCGGAAGAAGCGGCTCTTGTTATCTGCTCGCCGCTGACACTGATTGTTCATTGGCATCTATAGTTATGCTTGCTAAAGACACAGCAGTTGATGTTGTCGTCAAAAGTTATTTTACCAGGGTCATGATCCATCCGATGGATGAAATCCACAAAGGGATGCTCAGCAATAACCCCCACGTAAGTCCTACAGAGAAGCGTCCTTCAGTAGGTGTATTTACACCTTCCTGCTGCAATGGCCATCTCAGATTTTCCCGTTTTTCCATGCGATCCCCTCCTATACTACTCTTATCGTCACCCAAGAGGAAAAAATGTAGACCGCCGGACCTAAAAATATCACGAATTTTGTACATTACTTTTTAGCTATAAAGACTCAGCGGGTGATCGGTAAATGTAAGCACTTTCATAACTCTATTTTACCCGATCCTCCGCAAATTTAAAACCATTAATTAATGATTTTTTGGATATTTGGGCATGATGCATAAATCCATAAAAGCGATTACAAATCAGCCATATATAGATCAGACGGATTCGATCTGTCTATATATGGCTTCAATAAGTGTTTCGAATCGGATGATGCAAATGCTGAGTGAATTGACAGGCGTTTAATCCAGAAGCACCGGCTTGTCCGGGTCGCGCAGATACTCGAACATCGTTCGGATTTGCGCCTCCGTATTGCGGCTTACCGACAATTCCGGCAGTTCTTCCTCTCCGAAGAAGCCGACTTCGCTTGTCTCCACGCCTCCAGCCGCCTCTCCACCGCTAATTTCGCAGAGGATGAACAGCTTGTAGATATGATAAGGGTCAGGCGGATGACCATGGAATTTCTTGTCCATCACGGCAAGCAGGCGAATCGGTCTGGCCTCAAATCCGGACTCCTCCCAAATTTCCTTCGCCGCGACTTCGCTCGGAGAGTAGCCGATATCGGCCCAGCCGCCGGGCAGTGCCCATTTGCCGTCGATTTTTTCGCGGACCATCAAAATCTTGCCTTCCTGGAACACAACTCCCCGAATATCGACCTTGGGGGTGCAGTACCCTTTATCATCGGCAAAAGCAAGCTTGATCTTCTCTCTGCTCTCAAACGTGTAATTCTCCATAATGTCGATGCTCAGCTCCCGCAGTGCCTCATAGCGCTCCAGGTCATACACATCCTTGCCGTATTCCAGTCCCGTCTGTGCGATTCCCTGAATCTCCTTGGCCCAGCTCAACCATTTGGCTTCCATTGCTTTCGCTCCTCCCGATCCTGCGGATCATATCTCTGTTTTCTCTGTTCTGAATTAACGATGTCCAGCTGATTTGTCCCAGTCTATCACGCCCGAGACGGGCAAAACAACCTCCTTCGGAACACTATGGCCGCGGGATCGGACGGACTTTGATTGTAGCGTGCCGACTCCGGTATAATGTTCCTGTAGAGCTCCTCTCACAGGGAGCCATCCGAACGAAGCCGCCGTTAATCGGCTCCGCAAACCCAGGAGGTACATATTATGTCTTACACTGCCTATTTCGAATCCCGCCGGGAAGAACATCTGAATGAGCTGAGCGAATGGCTGCGCATCCCGAGCATCTCTGCCCTGTCCGCCCACAAACCGGATATTCAGGCAGCCGCTGAATGGCTCTCGAAGACGCTCAATCAGGCAGGTCTCGAGCATGTTACGATTCATCCTACAGGAGGCCATCCCGTTGTCTATGCCGACTATCTGCATGCCCCAGGGAAGCCGACCCTGCTTGTATACGGGCATTACGACGTTCAGCCGGTGGACCCGCTGAATCTCTGGACTACCCCGCCGTTCGAGCCGAACATCCGGGACGGCAAGCTGTATGCCCGCGGCGCAACGGACGATAAAGGCCAGGTCTTCCTGCATATCAAAGCGCTGGAGGCTGTTCTGAAGACCGAGGGTACCCTGCCGGTCAACGTCAAGCTATGCATTGAGGGCGAGGAAGAGATCGGCAGCGTCCATCTGACGGACTTCCTTGAAGCCAACAAAGAGCTGCTGGCCGCCGACGCCGTGCTTGTCTCGGACACCTCGCTTCTGGAGCGCGGAAGACCAGCGATCTGCACAGGTCTTCGGGGCCTTTGCTCGTTGGAGGTCGACGTGACCACAGCCGCTACAGACCTCCACTCCGGCTCTTACGGCGGCGCCGTTCCCAATGCGCTGCACGCGCTTGTCTCGCTGCTGACCTCGCTGCATGACGACAAAGGCCGCGTCGCTGTTGAAGGATTCTATGAAGGCGTTCCTGAATTGTCTCCGATGATGCGGGAAGAGTTCGCCAAGCAGGGACTTGATGAAGAGAAGATCCGGGAAAGCCTCGGCCTGAGCGCCCTCTACGGCGAGGAAGGCTACACCTTCGTCGAGCGTGTCGGCGCCCGGCCGACCCTCGAGCTTAACGGCGTATACGGCGGCTTCCAGGGCGAAGGCAGCAAGACGGTTATTCCGAAGGAAGCCCATGCCAAGATTACGTGCCGGCTGGTCGGGGATCAGAATCCCCAGAAGGTGCTGGACGCCATCGAAGCGCATTTGAAAGCCCGAATCCAGCCGGGCGCAGAGGTCCATGTCCGGCAGATGGAGAAGGCGTTCGCCTTCAACATCGACCCGTCGAACGAGTTCCTGCAGCTGGCTGCCGATGCTTATGGCAAGGTGTACGGAACCCGGGCGCTGTTCACGAAGGACGGCGGCTCCATCCCGATCATGGAGAGCTTCTCCCGCATTCTGCAGGCCCCCGTCGTGTTGATGGGCTTCGGTCTTGACGATGAGAACCTGCATGCTCCCGACGAGCATTTCAACCTTGAGAACTTCGACAAAGGTCTGTTGACGATCGTCGAGTACCTGAAGTCGCTGTAAATCACAACAAGTCAAAGGGCTCCCGCTGAAGTAGCGAGAGCCCTTTTTGATGAACCAGGCATAGAATAACCTGCATATAAAAAATAAAACCCCTGCGGCTCAGGGGATGTTCTGACGTAAATTTGGAGCGGGTGATGGGAATCGAACCCACGCTATCAGCTTGGAAGGCTGAAGTTCTACCATTGAACTACACCCGCAATTTATTGAACATTTAACATTTTATCACTTCCGCACCGGGATGGCAATTCCAAATCCTGACGTGGTCAATCAGGAAGGCATGCCATACAGCGCGGACCGCAGAAACGCATTCTCAAACTCCTGTGCTTCAATCGGCTTGCTGAAGAAGTAGCCCTGCCCCTCATGACAGTGCTGCTGCCGGAGGAACTGCAGTTGATCTTCGTTCTCTACGCCCTCCGCCGTCACCTTCAGCTTCAGGTGGTGAGCCATGGAGGTAATGGTGGAGACGATGGCGGCGTTGTTGCTGTCCTCCAAAACCTCCGAAACGAATGAGCGGTCAATCTTCAAACGGTCAATCGGCATATTCTTCAAATAATGCAGCGAGCTGTAGCCTGTCCCGAAGTCGTCAATACTGATGTATACGCCGATGTCCTTGAGCCGCTGCAGCTGCTCGAACGCCTTTTCCTTGTCGAGAGTCATGCTCTCGGTAATTTCAAGATCGACAAAGCGGGGGTCGAGCCCGATCTCTTCCAGGAACTCCTCGATCTTACCTGCCAGATTGGGCTGCATAAATTGGCGCAGACTCAGGTTGACTGAGACGCAGATGGGACGGTAACCGGCATTCTGCCATTCCTTGTTCTGGCGGCATGCTGTCTTGAGCACCCACTCTCCAAGCGGTACGATCATACCGCTCTCTTCGGCGATCGGAATGAACTCAGCCGGCGATACAAGTCCTCTCTTCGGATGCTGCCATCTGAGCAAAGCTTCCATCCCGACAAGCTTCCGTGTCGAGAGCTGAATCTGCGGCTGATAGACGAGGTAGAATTCGTTCCGCTCGAGCGCGCGCCGCAGATCATTCTCCAGCTTCAGCTTTTCCTTCGCCTTCATCTGCATCAAAGGGGTGTAGCGGCGGATGTCCACGCCTTGCTCCTTGGCGCTGTGAACGGCAGTGTCGGCGTTCTGCACCATCTGTTCGGCGGTTTCGCCGTCTCCGGGGTAGATGCTGATCCCGAGGCTAAGCGAAATATGGTACTCGCTTGAATCAAGCTCGATAGGCTTGTCGAACATCTGCAGAAGCTCCCTGGACCGCGTCATGCAGCTCTCCACGCTGACCCGGTCGGTCATCAGGAAAGCAAATTCGTCGCCCCCCATGCTGAAGAGCTCTTCCCCATGAACAATATCCTCTCCAATCCGTAAGGCGACGGTTTGAAGCATGCTGTCACCGGCAACGTGGCCAAGTGAGTCATTAATGTTCTTGAAGTGATTGATATTGAGAACGGAAAGTGCCGAATATCCGCGCAGACTGGAAGCCGCATGCCGGGCGATCATTTCATCGACCTGCTGGAGCAGTCTTCGTCTGTTCGGAAGGCCTGTCAGGTCGTCATGATAAGCCAGATGGTTAATCTGTTCCTTAACCGCCCGTTCCTCGAAGAACGGTTCTTCGATCGTCAGCCGGTAGACGCCTTTCAGCATCAGATAGTAGGCTACGACGCAAGAGAAGGCTCCAAGCAGCAGATCAACAGCTCCCTGCTCCTCGCCCAGAATGTAGAAGGCCTGGCTGAGTGCCAGGAACACAAGCGATCGGATGACGATGAGCAGCGAGGAGGACTTCTCCACATTTCGGGGATATACGATGAACCCTATCGTGAGCAGATACAGCATCAGAGCCGCAACATTGAGAAACGTCCGGATTCCTCCGCCTGCATCGGAATTCAAGGCTTCAGAGAACATGTAAAATACCGATAAAGCCGCGGCCAGTGTTACGGCGGTCAGCAGAAGGGCTCTACGCAGCACGCTGTTCTTGGCCGATACGAGCGTGGAGGATACTTCTCCGCCGAAAATAAACAGAATGCCGAAGCTGCTGACGAGCCGGGACAGCGTGAGCAGCCAGAGCGATTGGTCGCGGCTGATCAGGTGGCTGATAAAAGGCGTGCCAACAAAGCCAAGAGTATGTAAAAGATCAAATACGCAGACTCCAAGAAACAGAGCTGAAGTGTACAGTCTGCCCTTGGACAGCTGGCTGGAGAATAATAGCCAGCCTTGCGCAAAAATGGCGAATCCAAGGGCGCTGGCGAGCCAGCCGGCGATTATATACAAAGCGGACATAGCCCCAATATCGCCCGCTCTATTCAGAGCGGGATGCAGGGTAAGAATAAGCAGGAACAGCACCGCACCGCCGGCTACCGTCCATACCGTTTTTTTCTGTTCACTTTTCATAAGCCCTCGCGTCTGATTTTTCGTATTTTTTTGATCATTCTTTTTTATCTCTACTAATAAATATCGGTATGGCTTCTTGATAAAGTTACAGCTATATTTATCAAACTTGTGATACGCGGACTACATCTTCCGGAAGAAGAAGTTCCAAATACCTAACAGCACCAAACTGAGCCTTGTTCCAGGGCTGGCAGTGCAGAAAATCCATGTGATGAAAATCACTGTAAATTTCGATGAAAAAGTGCTAAATTACAAAAAACGAAATGAGATTGATTATCAGTCTCCACCGGAGGGATTTAGGATGATTGCTTCAGTTTGTCAATTAATGCAACTGCAGATCGGTTCGAGCGGCTCCATTCAGGGAATTGAAGGAATGAATCCTATTCTTCAGCGGCGTCTGGCTGACCTCGGCGTCTCGGAAGGCTGCACAGTCTGTCTCAAAGGCAAAGGCCCATTCTTCGGACCTGTCATGCTGGAGTGCAACGGCCAGCTTCTGGCCATCCGGCGTAACGAAGCCTCCAAGATTACGGTGAACGTGTCATGAGTTCAATCGCACTTCTTGGAAATCCCAATACCGGTAAGACTTCTCTTTTTAATACACTGACTTCATCTTATGAATATGTAGGGAACTGGGCAGGCGTCACGGTGGAGAAGAAGGTCGGCGATCTGAAGAACGGGGCCGGCACGCTGATCGATCTGCCCGGCATCTACTCCCTTCATCCCCTCTCCCGCGACGAAGGCGTAGCTACCCAGTATTTGCTGGAGGAAGCTCCCGAAGCTCTTGTCAACATTGTGGATGCTTCCCAGCTTGAACGCAATCTGATGCTGACCGTTCAGCTTCTGGAGTATGGGAGGCCGACCCTAATCGGTCTAAATATGGTTGATGTCGCCAAATCCAGAGGCATTATCGTCGATCCCGAAGCCCTTCAGAGGCGGCTTGGCGTCACCGTGCTTCCACTGGTCGCCAGAACCGGGAAAGGCAGCTCGCAGGTGCTCAGCATGCTTGAGAACTCCGCTGATATCCCGCCCGTCACATTCCGGCTGGATTACGGGCCTGTAGTCGAACAAGCCGTATCCGCCATTGAACGCGAGCTGGGATCCATCCCCGGTCTACCCAATTCGCGCTGGGTTGCGCTGCAATTTCTGGAGCAGAACCCGGTCATCTCACAAGTCCTTACTGGTAAAAGTGATCTTCAAAAGCTGACAGCCATCCGAAATTCTTGTCAGAGCGAACTGCAGATCAAGAAGCTAGCTCTTACCCTTCCGCAGTGGATCCGCTCCATCCGCACTCAATATATTCGGAATCTGTGCCAAGATGCACTGGATGCGTCAGGCATCAAGCCGCATAATCTCACAGAGCGCTTGGACATCGTTCTCACCAACCGATATCTGGGACTGCCTATATTTTTAGCATTTATGTACGTGCTGTTCAAAACGACCTTCGAATGGGTGGGAGCGCCGCTCTCCGATCTGCTCGACGGCCTTATTTCAGGCCCGATTAGCAGCGGAGCGACCTCGCTTCTGGATTCCATTGGGGCTTCCGACTTCTTACATGCCTTGATTGTCGACGGCATCATCGGCGGGGTCGGCGGAGTTATTGTCTTTGTGCCACAGATCTTTATCCTCTTCCTGATCATTTCTTTCGTGGAAGATTCGGGATATATGGCCCGTGTCAGTCTCGTTATGGACAGCATCATGGAACGGATGGGGCTGAACGGCAAAGCGTTTATCCCTTTCATTATCGGCTTCGGCTGTAATGTGCCCGCCATCATGGCCGCACGCAGCATTGAGCAGCCCAAAGACCGGATGTTAACCACTCTTCTGCTGCCGCTTATGTCCTGTTCCGCCCGGCTTCCGGTATATCTGCTCTTCGCCGCCGTATTCTTCCCTGCCAACCAGGCCGCGGTGATCATGACGATGTACGCCTTGGGAATCGTGTTCGCGCTTCTGCTGTGCAAGCTGTTCTCGAAATATTTGTTCAAGAACGAGTCTTCCGTATTCGTGATTGAGCTTCCGCCTTACCGGATGCCGCAGCTCAAATCGCTGTCCCGCAGCACCTGGGAGAAGGGTAAAGGCTTTCTTCGCAAAGCGGGCACCATTATTTTGGCAGGCTCGGTTATCATTTGGATCATGTCCTATGTCGGTCCGAGTGGAGTTAACGTCGATATGGACCACAGCTTCCTCGCCAAATTCGGCGGTTTGATCGCTCCTCTGCTTCAGCCGCTCGGCTTCGGGTTCTGGCAGGCGGGCTCCACGCTCGTACCTGGATTCCTGGCGAAAGAAGTTGTCGTATCAACGATGAGCATCATTTACAACACCCAGGAGGGCGCTAGTCTGAATGCGCTGATCTCCCAGATGTTCACGCCACTAAGCTCGGTAAGCTTCATGGTCTTCATTCTGCTGTACACCCCTTGCCTGGCTACGGTTGGCGTTATTAAGAAAGAGACAGCTTCCTGGAAATGGACCCTGTTCTCCATCGGATATGCCGTTGCACTGGCCTACATCGTTAGCCTGGTCATTTATCAGGGAGGACGTCTGCTGGGCTTCGCCTGATTCCATCATGTCTTCATACGCGAAAGTGAGGTAACCAAGATGAACATATTGGTTAATGTATTGATCGCTGCCGCTATCTTCGGCTATTCAGGCTGGACTATTTACCGGCATGTTCAAAAAGGCAAGAAGGGCGCCTGCGCAGGCTGCGACAAAGGAAAGAGCTGCTCGGCCGCTTCCATGAATTCACCGCTGTCCTGCTGCGGAACCCAGGAGAATCCGCCATCCGGCATTCTGAAGCACAGCGGGCATTCTGGTATTTAATTAATGGTTTAACTCCCTCGGAAGGCGGGTATGTTTCTAATAAGCAACCGCATCTCGACTGACAATATCAGGGAGGTATGCATCATGAATACGAGAAAAACGTTATTGACCACACTGGCACTCGGAGCGGCTTATCTGCTGAAGAACAAGGATGTCCGCACGAAATTGAGAAATGGAGTGCAGTCCTTTACCGACCAAGTCAAAGCGAAAAGAACCACGGGCCGTTCGCTCTAATCCCCGGTCCTGCCGATCTTATATCCTTATTCGTATCAAAAAGGCTGTGCGCTCTCCGTGAGCTGCACAGCCTTTTTGATGTGGGTCCGGCATTAGGGTACTCATAAGGGTTAAATCAAGCCTTGTAGCTTGTTGTCAGAGGGAGAGAAACGATAAAGCATGTTCCCTCGTTAAGCCGGCTGGTGACGGAGATATGTCCGCCATGATTCTTGATAATCCGGTCGCTGACGGACAGCCCAAGGCCCGTTCCATTCTCCTTGGTCGTGAAGAACTGGTGGAACAGCCGGCTCAGGGTGCAGGTATCCATGCCTTTCCCATTGTCAGCGACGGAGATCCGTACTTCATTGCCGTCTCTGTCCGCACTTAGCTCAATCCGGCCCATTGTGCCATCCACACGGTCGGTAATGGCCTCAAGCGAGTTGCGGATCATGTTGATAAGCACCTGCTTGATCTGCTTCACATCGGCGTAGAGGCAGAGGTCTCCGGCAACGCCAGTAAGCTCAATCTGGCCTCCCTTCATCAGCACCTCGCTCTCGGTAAGCAGAATCACTTCCTTCAGCAAATCTGAAACGGTAATCAGTGAAGCCTGGGGTGATGAGGGTTTGGACGATGACAGAAACTCGTGAATTATATCATTGGCACGATCAATTTCCGCCAGGATAATTTTGGCGTACTCTTCTTTGCCAAGACCTTGAAGGTGAGGACGCAGCAGTTGAATAAAACCGCGGATCGCGGTCAGCGGATTGCGAATCTCATGGGCAATCGACGCGGATAATTTGCCAAGCATGGCCAGGTTATCGTTCTGGTACGCGGTCCGCTCAATCTGCTTGTACTCGGAAATCTCTTTAATAAGAAACAAGTAGCTGCCGTTCATCTCCGGTCCATAAGACGCGGATACCTGCCAGTACCGGCCGTATTCATCCGAAAACTCATGAGCCCGTCTGCCTTTGTACACCGTCTCCCGGTACAGACGGAGCAGTTGCTTTCTCTTCTGACGGCTTAAAACCGGATGAGTCAGCAAAAAAACCAAAGAACGTCCTGCCAAAGAATAGTGCTGAAGTTCGAGCATCCCATATGCGCGAGCGTTTGCGAAAGTAAGAATCCCGTCCTCATCAAATAACATCACGCCACTGTCAATATGCTCCAGAACATTCTCGTATGTACGGTCCAGAAGCCCGGCCTGGAACGGTCGCGCTGTTAGTAGCCGGCTTTCCTGAATTTCATGTAACACGATGTGAAGTTCCCCCTTCAACTGAAATGGACGAAGCAGGACAACCAAACGTACATGTATCTACGACCTCTTCCTTGATGAACCGGTCTTATAACCTATGTAGGGAAGCCGCAAATGAATTCGGCAAACGCTTTATTTAGTTATTGGATGCATCTACTCATATTCCAATCATATCCTATTGCAGCCATATACGCAACCGGATATACTGTCGAATGCATAAAAAAAAGGAAAATGATTCTAAAGGTATGCCCGTTTGGGCGTAACGAGCGGTTTTTTGTCGAATTAGAGAGACGAAAACGCTATCAAAAATCGCTAAATAGGCTACAAAAAAGACCCCTGCATCACGCCGAGGCCCTTTACCGATAAATGAGTTCGAGCATTGTCTTCTATGCTTTCTGCTGAAGGCGATGACGCCGCTGGCTCATTACTGCAAGCCGTTTTTTCAGCTCTCTCTCCCATTTGGTATCACCGATCTGTTTCGCTACCGCCAGCAGGTCAAGTGACATATCAATCTGACTGCGAATTACGGACAGCACATCTTCGCTCTCCATATTGACGACATTTTCGAAGATCGCCTCTTCGTCTTCCATTACATAATCCTGGAAGTCAACATCCGTTACGCCATCTCCATGAGCATACTCGGCCAAAATTTCATATTCATTCTCGACCTTGTAATGAACCTCGACCCGATGGCATACCGGGCAAAAAAGCAGGGGAACATTATGGACTTGGGTGCGATAATGCTTCAGTGTTCCCTTGGTACCTACCATACTCGCTCCGCAACAAAAACTCATGATTGTTCACCCTCCTTAGGTCACTTCCGGCGTATCATTTATTTTCGCCTTTACTTATTATATTTGACAGAGACAGCTGAAATCCCTGCCGATTTAAGGTTTATATTAACCTTTTCGCCCATTTTCAAACGTCAACAGGATTAGTACCTGTCCGGGTGCAAAAAGCCTCCTTAACCGGATGCAAATCCGGAAGGAGGCTTTCATTACCTTCTCAAAGAGCCATGGCCGGACAAATCTGCAACTTACAGGTTCTTGTCGCCAGGTTTCCAGTTCATTGGGCACAGACCGCCCGATTGCAGAGCCTGCAGCACACGAAGGGTTTCTTCTACGCTGCGGCCTACGTCGTTATGGTTAACGACCTGATATTTCAGTTCGCCTTCCGGATCGATGATGAAGAGACCGCGGAGCGCGACGCCTTCTTCTTCGATCAGCACGCCGTAATCGGCTGCAACCTTCTTCGTGATGTCGGAAGCGAGCGGGAAGTTGATTTGACCAAGGCCGCCAACTTCTTTGGATGCGTTGATCCAGGCTTTGTGGCTGTGGATGGAGTCCACGCTGACGCCCAGAATTTCAGTGTCCAGCTCTGTGAATTGATCGGCCGCTTCACTCAGAGCTGTGATTTCAGTCGGGCACACGAAAGTGAAATCCAGAGGATAGAAGAAGAATACCAGCCATTTGCCGCGATAGTCGGACAAGCTGACCTTGCCGAATTCCTTACCGTCCCCTGTTGCGGTCTCCATGGTGAAATCTGGAGCCGGTTTGCCTACCAAACGTTCTGCCATTGCTAAAATCCTCCTTTGATTATGTAAGAAAAACGTTCGCCGGACCCTGCCAGATGCAGAGCTCAGTCAATGTCTTTCTTGATTATTATGGATGTGCGTACCTGTCGGTTGCTACAAACCAAATGGTATCATCGTACAAAATCAAAGTCAATATTACAGTCATTATTTTTTTATAATAATTATAAATAAGCAGAATTTTGTGACAACCGTTTCATTTCGCCTGCTTAGGGGTATCCCAAGCGCAGTGTCTCCGCTGATCCATTCCGAACTAAATCACTCTTAGTATCGCCTAATTATTTGCGGATAGCAGCTACGATGCGGTCGCCCATTTCGCTCGTGCTGAGCGCCTGGCTCTTGTCAACGGCAATATCGCTTGTCCGGTATCCGGCATCCAGAACCTCGGCAACTGCCGCTTCGATGGCATCGGCTGCATCCTCGTAGCCGAACGTCAGACGGAACATGAGCGCTACGGACAGAATCGTCGCGATCGGGTTCGCCAGTCCTTGGCCGGCAATGTCAGGTGCAGAGCCGTGTACCGGCTCATAGAGGCCGTAGCTGCCTTCACCGAGGGACGCGGAAGCCAGCATGCCGATAGAACCCGTCAGCATGGCGGCCTCGTCGCTCAGAATGTCGCCGAACATATTCTCGGTAACGATAACGTCAAAGCTCGACGGACGGCGAAGCAGCTGCATGGCGCAGTTGTCGACCAGCACATGCTCCAGCTCCACTTCCGGATATTCGGGAGCGATGCGGATGACCACTTCGCGCCAGAGACGGGAAGTCTCCAGTACGTTCGCCTTGTCTACGGAAGCCAGCTTCTTGCGGCGTTTGCCCGCGATCTCAAAGGCCTGGCGGACAATACGCTCTACCTCCGTCACGTTGTATACGCAGGTGTCGACGGCTTCTTCGCCCTGCTTGCCCTGACGGCGAAGCTTGTCCCCGAAGTAGATGCCCCCCGTAAGCTCGCGCACAACCATCAGATCGGTGCCTTCCAGCACTTCAGGCTTCAGCGTGGAGGCTTCCTTCAAGCAATCGAACACGACCGCCGGACGGAGGTTCGAGAACAGGCCGAGAGCCTTGCGGATTCCGAGAAGTCCAGTCTCCGGACGCAGCTCCTTCGGATTGTTGTCCCATTGAGGACCGCCTACAGCACCGAGCAGAACGGCATCCGCGCTCTTACAGATTGCGAGCGTATCCTCCGGCAGCGGGGTTCCTTTCTTATCAATTGCAATACCGCCGAACAGCGCATGCTCGGTTTCGAACTTGTAGCCGAATACCTCCTCGGTAACTTTCAGCACCTTCTCGGCTTCCGCCACAACTTCCGGACCGATTCCGTCGCCTGCAATTACGGCGATCTTCTTCACTTCACTCATCTTCGTCACTCCTCAGGTTGGTTCCGCATCACGTGCGGACATAGTTCTTCTGTATACTGTTGTAACATACCCTGTTCAAAAGGACAAAGATATGGAATCTATCATATTAATAGGATTAGCCTATAAGCAGAGATTGAAGCAAGGGGCGATGCAGCAAGATGTGTTTTTCCGCTTGACGCCGATTGGTTATGGAATGAGAAAATCCGAATTCACTCTATAGACAAATGAACAATCAGGCATTTGCACCCTGTGTATACTATCCTATATCCGGTAAAGGAGGCGCTGAAAAATGACATTTTGCCCTGACTGTCCGACTCAGACTGTTGTTGATCCGCCTCTAACTCTTATCCTTGAGTGAAAAGGAGAGGTGGTTGTGCTTCATTGTCAGCCCTTCTCCTGAATTTTCCGCCGAGCCATTTCCCGTCACGATCATTCTGATGCTACATTTGCCTCCGAAGCCTCTTACATATTGCCCTGCCTGCAGCCGGCAAATTGCATTCACTTTCGAACTCATTTAGAATATGTACGCAAGCGTTTTCCATATCCAATATTCTTCATTCCGGGGAGTGATCGAAAGGTGCAGTACAGAAATCTTGGCAAGTCGGGCTTGAAGGTCAGCCGTATCTGTCTTGGCACAATGAATTTCGGACCGCTGACGGATGAGCAAGAAGCCTACCGCATTATGGATGCCGCGCTGGATGCGGGGATCAACTTTTTTGACACGGCGAACATTTATGGCTGGGGAGAACATTCCGGCCTGACGGAGAGCATTATCGGCCGCTGGTTCCAGCAGGGCGGCGGACGGCGTGAAAAGGTCGTACTCGCCACCAAAGTATACGGTGCGATGAACGACAAGCTGGACGGGCCCAACGACGACCGCGGCCTCTCCTCCTACAAAATCCGCCGGCATCTGGACGCCTCTCTCAAACGCCTGCAGACGGATCATATCGAACTCTATCAAATGCATCATGTGGACCGCAGCGTTTCCTGGGAAGAACTGTGGGGCGCTTTTGAACTGGCTGTCAGCCAGGGTAAAATCGGCTATGTCGGCTCCAGCAACTTCGCAGGCTGGGATATTGCGGTCGCCCAGGGCGAAGCGAAGGCACGCGGATTCCTCGGCCTTGTCTCGGAGCAGCACAAGTACAGCCTGACCTGCCGCCTGCCCGAGCTTGAAGTGCTGCCGGCCTCGCAGAGCCTCGGACTCGGTGTTATTCCGTGGAGTCCGCTTGACGGCGGCTTGCTGGGACGCAATGCGCTGAAGAAGATAGAAGGCAGCCGCAGCGGCGGCAATACGGAGCGCGTCGAGCAGCACAAGAACCAGCTGGAGCAGTTCGCCAAGCTGTGTCTGGAGCTCGGAGAACCGCAGGACAATGTGGCGCTCGCCTGGCTGCTGGCCAATCCGGCTGTTACCGCGCCGATCATCGGACCGCGGACGCTGGAGCAGTTCGAAAGCTCCCTGCGCTGCCTTGAAGTGAAGCTGGACGAGCAGGTCCTGGCAAGGCTTGACGAGATTTTCCCGGGGCCTGGCGGCGAAGCGCCGAAGGCTTATGCCTGGTAATCGCGCCGCCTAGAGTCCGGAACAACCAAAGCCGTACCATCCGGTGATCAACCGGAGGTACGGCTTGTATGATTGTTCGAATATTGCGAAATGATGAATGTCAGGTCGAGTCTGTTTCTTACTCCTCCACATCCGCCGTGACACTGCCGTTACTCGTGTTGAGCTTCACGGTATGCGTACCTCCGCCAATCGTCGCGGTTCCGTGGTCGTCCCCTTCCTTCTGCCAGTCCACGCTGCCTTTCATGGAGCCGTTGCTGGTATCCGCGATAATTCGGGCGTCCGAATTCTTGGGCACCGTTACCGTAACGGCGCCGTTACTGGATTTACAATCCCAATCTCCTGAAATGCCGGAGTGGATGACGATCTTGCCGTTGCTGCTCTTCGCGTGCACCTTGCCTCCCACATCCTCCAGCGTGATCGCGCCGTTCGAGCTTGTCACCGAAGCCCCTCCGTCCACCTGCTGAAGCAGTATGGCGCCGTTGCTGGAGCCCGCTTCCACGCCTCCCTGAATATCCTTCATCTCGATTCTTCCGTTCGAAGTATCAGCCTTCACCCCAGCCTGCAGATCGGACACATTCAGCGCTCCATCGGATGTATGGATGGTTACTTCAAGATTCGAAGGCAGACTTACATTCAGATAGGGCGAGCTGAAATTCAGCCCGATCGTGATATTGGAGAGCCAATTGCTCTCGGATGGAAGTTCAAGGGTCACTGTATCCCCTACTTCCGTCGCCCGCCAGTTCTTGTTCAGCGTCTGCTGGCTTTCCTCCTTGGTTTTGCCCAGTGCCATGAGACTGCCGTCGTATTTCAGCACACCGCCATCATTTCCGTTGACGGTCACTTTGCCGCCGGGGATGGAGATAATCACCTTTTTGACGGTATCCTTGATCGGCACCTCGCCCTCAATGGCTGCCAGGTGGCTCCGTCCCAGCAGCGAGCCAAATGTTCCGCCTGCCAGAACGGATTGTCCCGCGCTGACGCATCCCAATACGACAATCAGCACGATGGCCCAGCCGCTGGTCCGGCTCTTCGTCTCGCTTCGCCCAAGCAGCCGCAGCAGCATTTCGAGACCGAGCATAATAAGCAGAGCCGGCCACAGATAACCGAGCACCTCATAGGTAAGAACGCCGACCTGGGCCAGCGCCAAAATCACCCCAAGCGCAATGCAGCCGAGCGCTGCCGTTAAACTTCCGATTTTCCATCTGCCCATAATCGATCACTTCCCCGTTTCTACGCCTTCTTATTCTTCTTGAGCATGTGGTAGCCATAGCCGATCAGACCCAGCGACAGCAGAATCGTGCCGATGTTGATCTCAGTAAGCAGCCGCCACAGATCGGGGAACGCCGTAATCAGCAGGAGCAGGAAACCTGCGAGGATACAGGCGCCTCCCACCCAGGCCGAATCCAGATCATCCTTCGGATAATCAGGCATATGCGGCATGGACAGGGGCGGCCACGGCAGGTCACCGCCATACATATCCTGGCTGTACATCATCCGGTCGTATTCCGCAGCGGCCATCTTGTTCCATGTCGCCCTCTGCAAGGCGTCGAACAGCTGGTAGAACCACAGCGCCGCCAAGGCGAAAGGAAAGACCGACGGCATCGAAGGGATGAAGATGATGCAGATAAAGGCGCCGATCATAAACTGCAGGCCCTGCTTCTTGAAACCCAGATACAGATGCCCGACTCCGGGCGCCATAGCCAGCATAAAGGTAAGCCAGCGTTTCTTCTTGATCATGTAAGTTCCTCCCGAATACATGTAAATAGATTCACCCGGATATTGTGCCGGAGCTTTCACTCGTCATTTGCCATGAGGCTGATTGCCTGAAGTGCTGAAGAATTCCGTAACCGAGGTTGACATATGGCCGTTCATTTCCGACAAGCCGTAACCCAGATGCTCGAATACGCCGAATTGAACAAGCACGAAGGTAAGACAGGCAGCAAGCCCGTAATGCAGCCATGAGGTTCTGACCTGAAAGCGTCTGCCCGTAACCTGCGGCTTCGCTTCGGCATCCCTCCTGCGGGCATCCAGCCTCTCGATTTCGGCCATGACCGGTATGGCGAGATCGGGAATCTCTTCGCTCTGTGCCGAGTGCATGCCGAAATCCGGCTCCATCTCTTTCCAGAGCGCCTCCATCTCCCGGACTTCCTCCAGCCACCGCGCACAGGCGGGACATGATCCGAGATGGCGCGTAACTTCACGCGTCTCCAGGGGAGACAAGCTGCCTTGTAAATACCAGGGAAGCCATTCCATTATCTGTTCGCATCTCATTCCCACATCTCCCCTTTCCTTCGCATCATCTGTCTGGCGCGGTACAGCTGGGATTCTACGGTCTTGACCGACACGCCCCTGGCTTCCGCTATTTGCTGATAAGACTGCTGATTGAAGTAGTACAGCTGCACGACCGACCGGTACGGTTCGGCAAGACTGTTCACACTCTGGCCCAGCTCTTCGGAGGCCTCTTTGCGCAGCACATCGTGCTCCGGCGTCCTGGAGGTGACATAATCATTCTCCGTGACATCCGCCGAGGTGCGGTGGCGCCATTCCCTGTCATTCGACCTTTTGTAATCGAGACAGGTACGATAGGCAATCCGATACAGCCATGTAGAGAACGAGGATTGTCCTCGGAAGGAGGGGAGCGCCTTGTAAGCCTTTATGAACACTTCCTGGGCCATATCTTTGGCCGACTCGGATTCTCCTGTAATTTTGACGCAAACCCGGTATACCATCCCCTGATAGCGCGTCACTAAATGCGCAAAGGCTTGACGGTCGCCGCTCAGCACGGCAGATACCCATTCCGCTTCTTCCAGCTTTCTCCCCTCCCCCTCTATATATCATTTGACGAACGAATTGAGTTTTACCCTGCAACAAAAATGAATAACCTTCGTCCCATATCTTACAGGAAAAAAAGTCCGTACGGATAAACGGATATGATCCATTTTCAAGAAACTTGCGATGCCTTATTTGAAAAATGGACCGGTATGGCGATATAAATGGCCGGCTTGAAAAACAGCGTTACGTTGCAGTTCCCTCCATTGAACGGAAACACGACGGTCTGCTCTGAGGAGCCTACGATAACCTGCTTGTCAAATTCCGTCTGAAGGGTCAGCGTGCCATGAACCGGATCATGCGTTTCCATATAATTGTTGAACGTCATGACCACTTCATGTGTGGCTGCAATGGCCGTAAAATTGCCGACACTTATCCCCTCAAAGGTCAGCGGTCCTTGGACATCATTGTACATTTTGAACGCGTCGGGGAGCTTGAATGTGTAGGTGTCCCCGCTTTGATACTTGGGTGTGGAAGGAAGCTCCCAGGTGTAGTCCAATTGAACCTTGGAGCCTTGCTCGTACACTGCATCCGTGACTGTATTTCCGTTCTTGTCATAGACAGCCATGGAGACACTCGTAATGATATTTCGATCTTGATCGATTTGCGCAGCTTCCGCACGCGGTGTCGAGCCAAATCCATAGGCCAACTGGGTGACAAACAGCAGAAATATCAGAATCTTTGCCATATTCTTTTTACGCATCGGCCTTAAGTACCTCCGTTGTTGGTTAGATGGTGGTGTTAAAATGGAATATCCCATGATTCCCTCCTCTCTCTCCTGACTACTCTAGCCCATCCACCTCAACAATTTCTGAACAAGACCGACCCTCGTGGTGCACTCAGACCTATTTTCCTGAAAAAAAAGAACTGCCGCGCCGCCGGATACATCCGGTCATGCGCAGCAGTCCTTGAACAACACCTTGCCTGTAACGAATATACAGGCCAGGTTATGAGTTATAGATGAGCGTTCTCACGCTTCGTATACGTCTTCCGCTTCTCGATCAGCTTGTTCAGCGCGTCCAGGTACGCCCGGGCACTGGCTTCCAGAATATCGGTGCTGAGTCCTCTGCCCGCCGCGGCTACAATGCCTTGGGACAGGATGACATGCACCTCGCCCTGGGCATCCTTGCCCTGGCTGACGGATTTGATGGAATAGTCGTCCAGCTTGACTTCCTCGCCCGTCGCCTGGTCGATGGCGTTGTAAATGGCGTCTACCGAGCCATTGCCCTCGGCCACGGCGACAATCGGCTCCTCCGGAGGGCCATTCAGCACCAGCTTCGCCGTAGGCGTCGCCTCATTGCCGTAGGTGACATAGAGCGTGCGCAGGCTGAAGACCTCAGGTGTGTTGACCAGCCGTTCTTCCAGCAGCGCCAGAATGTCCTCATCGGACACTTCCTTCTTCTTGTCGGCCAGATCCTTGAATTTGGCGAATGCCGCGTTCAGTTCATCTTCCGGCAGATCATAACCAAGATCGCTCAGCTTGTCGCGGAATGCGTGGCGTCCGGAATGCTTGCCGAGCACCAGCTTGCTCTCCTTCAGCCCAATCGTCTCCGGCGTCATGATCTCGTACGTCGTCTTCTCCTTCAGCATGCCGTCCTGGTGAATGCCGGACTCATGCGCGAAAGCGTTGGCGCCGACGATCGCCTTGTTCCCCGGCACGACCATGCCGGTCAGCTTGCTGACGAGGCGGCTGGTGCGGGAAATTTCCGACAGCACCAGACCCGTCTTGGCGCCGAAAAATTCGCTCCGCGTCTCAAGGGCCATGGCGACTTCCTCGATCGCCGTATTTCCCGCGCGCTCGCCGATCCCGTTGATCGTGCCCTCGATCTGATCCGCTCCGTTCTGAATGGCCGCCAGCGTGTTGGCCGTCGCCATTCCGAGATCATTGTGGCAGTGCGCGCTGAGCTGCACGCGGTCGATATCGGGAACATTCTCTTTCAGGTATTTAAAGATCGCGCCATATTCGGAAGGGTTCAGATAACCTACTGTATCCGGAATATTGACGACATTCGCGCCCTCGCGGATCGCCATCGCGACGACTTCGGCCATGAAATCCAGCTCGGTCCGGCCGGCATCCTCCAGCGAGAACTCCAGCTTCGAGAAGTATTTCTTGGCATAACGAATCGCGGCCTGGGCCGTCTCCAGCACCTGCGCCTTCTCCATCCGCAGCTTGTGCTGGCGGTGAATCGGCGAGGTCGCGAGGAACAGATGGATGCAGGGGTCCTGTGCACCCTTCAACGCTTCGCGGACGGCGTCGATATCGCTCTCCCGCGACCTGGAAAGGCCAATAACCGTAACGTTCTTGACCGCCCTGGCGACCGCGTCCACCGCAGCCAGATCGCCCGGCGATGCCGCGGGAAACCCGGCCTCCATCCGGTCGATTCCCAGCTTCTCCAGCTGGTAGGCGATCTCCAGCTTCTCGCGAGTGTTCAGGTTAACGCCGGGGGACTGTTCGCCGTCACGCAGCGTCGTATCGAACACATATATTTTCCGCATGCCGGGCACCTCCTTGTACTTGTAATCTGCAAACACTCCAAATGCGGCCCGCATTCTCGCGGAGCCGCACCTGAAGATGTACTGCTTATAAATTGAAACAAGATACTATATGAAGAGAATTCTTAAGTCAGGCTTATGTGCTGCTTATTTCTTGATCCAGGCCATCATTTCACGCAGCTGTCCGCCAACCACTTCGATCGGATGAGCAGCTTCGTTGCGGCGGGTAGCCGTCAGGAAAGCGCGGCCCGACTGGTTCTCCAGGATGAAGTCGCGGGCGAATTTACCCTGCTGGATGTCGCTCAGAACAGCCTTCATCGCCTTCTTCGTCTCATCGGTTACAACGCGCGGTCCGGTTACATAGTCACCATATTCAGCCGTGTTGCTGATGGAATCGCGCATTTTCGCCATGCCGCCTTCATAGATCAGGTCGACGATCAGCTTCATTTCATGCAGGCACTCGAAGTAAGCCATTTCCGGAGCGTATCCAGCTTCAACCAGCGTCTCGAAGCCCGCTTTGATCAGGGCGGTTACGCCGCCGCACAGTACGGCTTGTTCACCGAACAGGTCGGTTTCGGTCTCTTCGCGGAAGGAAGTCTCGATAACTCCTGCGCGGGTACAGCCGATGCCCTTGGCATAAGCCAGGCCGATTGCTTTGGCATTGCCAGTAGCGTCCTGCTCGATTGCGATCAGGCCGGGAACGCCGAAGCCTTCTTCATAAGTGCGGCGCACCATATGGCCCGGGGATTTTGGAGCAACCAGCAGCACGTCGGAATCCTTCGGAGCCACGATCTGGCCGAAGTGAACGTTGAAGCCGTGGGAGAACATCAGAGCCGCGCCCTTCTTCAGGTTCGGTTCGATTTCGTTCTTATATACGGCAGCCTGTGTTTCGTCAGGCATCAGAATCTGTACCACATCCGCACGGGATACCGCTTCGGAGACCGGCAGCACTTCAAAGCCGTCGTTCTTCGCGGTCTGGAAGGACTTGCCTTCGCGGAGACCGATAATGACCTGCAGTCCGCTGTCGCGCAGGTTCTGTGCCTGGGCATGCCCTTGGCTGCCGTAACCGATAACCGCGATCGTTTTACCTTTTAATACGCTAAGATCTCCATCCTGCTCGTAGTACGTTGTTACTGCCATTGTCAAAATCCTCCTTTTATTTGGAACCCGGATAAAGAGCGGGTGCTTCAGGAGAAGAACAATATCCTGTTCTCCTCCTCAAGGCCCCGCTCTTCGAAACGGGAACCCCTTCGTGAAATTATTATACCGTGTATCAGGCCTCTAGTTATAGCGCCAAAAAGCAGTAATTCGTTAAAGCCGTAAATTAAAGGGCTGCCGGTTCAAAATCCCGCTTCAGGCGGCTCTCATCGGGAGCATCCTCAAGGTTTTCAATATTTTCCTTCTTATAAGCTTACGCTGCCTTATACGTTGCCGCGGATCATGGCCGTCACGCCGGTGCGGGACAGCTCCCGGATACCGTAAGGCTTCAGCAGCTCGATCATTGCGTCGATCTTCTGCGTATCCCCGACAACCTGCACCAGCAGGCTGGTGCTGCCAATATCGACGACGGACGCGCGGAACGTCTCGACAACACCCATGATTTCCGGCCTTTCCGATGGATCGGCCTTCACCTTGATCAGCGCAAGCTCGCGTGCAACCATCGGCTTGGAGCTGAGATCCACCACCTTGATAACATCGATCAGCTTGTAGAGCTGCTTCTCGATCTGTTCCAGCTGTTCTTCGTCACCCAGCGTGACGATGACCATCCGGGAGAGCCCTGTCTCCTCGGACTGGCCTACCGTAATGCTCTCAATATTAAAACCGCGCCGGCCGAACAGGCCGGACACCCGCTGAAGTACTCCGGGCTGGTCGTTGACCAGCACGGAAATGGTGTTTCTTGCCACTATTCTTCATCCCCCATCAGCATTTGATCGATGGTCGAGCCCTGGGTTACCATCGGGTAGACATTCTCGTCCTTCGAGACGAGGAATTCCACCAGCACCGGTCCCGGTGTATTCAGAGCTTCCTCCCAGGCCGTTCTTGCTTCTTCCTTAGTAGTGGCCCGGATTCCCTTCACGCCGTATGCTTCGGCCAGTTTCACAAAGTTCGGGCTGCCGGCGAGATCCGTGTAGCTGTAGCGCTTCTCGTAAATGAGATTTTGCCACTGGCGCACCATGCCGAGCACCTGGTTGTTGATTACAACGATTTTGATCGGAATATTATGGATGGCACAGATCGCCAGCTCCTGGGAACACATCTGCATGCCGCCGTCGCCGTTGATCGATACGACCAGCCGGTCCGGCTTGGCAAAATGGGCGCCGATGGCCGACGGGAAACCGAAGCCCATCGTTCCGAGTCCACCCGAGGTGATCCAGGACCGTGGCTGGTTGAACTTGTAGTACTGCGCAGCCCACATTTGATGCTGGCCGACGTCTGTCGTTACGATCGCTTCGCCTTTGGTCGTGTCATTGATCAGCTCGATGACCCATTGCGGCTTCAGCACGTCTTCCGTGTCGTTGTAGCGAAGCGGCTTCTCCGCCTTCCACTTGGAGAGCTGCTCTCTCCAGGCATCGGCCTTCGAAGCGCGGCCCACTTCCGGAATCAGCATTTCAAGCACGGTCTTGACATCGCCGACAATCGGAATGTCCGGCGTCACGTTCTTGCCGATCTCGGCCGGGTCAATGTCGATGTGGACGATCTTGGCGTGCGGTGCGAAGCCGTCCAGCTTGCCTGTCACCCGGTCATCGAACCGGGCGCCGATGTTGATCAGCAGATCGCACTGCTGAATCGCGTTGTTCGCGGCGTAGGTGCCGTGCATGCCCGGCATGCCCAGCCACAGCTCGTTGCCGCTCGGGAATGCGCCTAATCCAAGCAGCGTTGTCGTGATCGGAATCTCGGTCCGCTTCACGAATTCATACATCGCTTCATGCGCTCCGGAGTAGATGACGCCGCCGCCGGCGATAATGATCGGCCGCTCCGCTTCGGAGATGGCGCGAACCAGCTTGTCAAGCTGAAGCTTGTTCGGAACCGTGCGCGGGTTGTAGCCTCTCAGGTTCACGTTCTTAGCCGGCGTGAACAGCGTCTTCGCAGCGGATACGTCCTTCGGAATATCGATCAGCACCGGGCCTTTGCGTCCGGTGGACGCGATGTGGAAGGCCTCGTGGATAACCCGCGGCAGATCCTCCACGCTGCGAACCAGGTAGCTGTGCTTCGTTATCGGCATCGTAATGCCGGTAATATCCGCTTCCTGGAATGCGTCCGTGCCGATCAGGCTGGAGAAGACGTTGCCGGTAATTACTACCAGCGGGACCGAGTCCATATAAGCCGTCGCAATACCGGTGACCAGGTTCGTTGCGCCCGGACCGGAGGTGGCGATACAGACGCCTACCTTGCCGCTCGCTCTTGCGTAACCGTCCGCCGCATGAATGGCTCCCTGCTCATGCCGGGTCAGCACATGGTTGAAATCCGTAAATCCATAGAGCGCATCGTAAATATACAGAACGGCGCCGCCCGGATATCCGAACACGGTATCGACACCCTCCAGCACCAGGCTGCGGAGCAGAATTTCCGAGCCGGTAATCACTTCCGGCGTTTGCCATTTCTCCCGCAGCTCCTCAGTCGACCGTGCTTCCGGTATTTGCGTCATCATTCAGTCATCCTCCTTGCAATTTGTCAGTCTTCTATAACAAACGACGATCGCCATTTTCATCAGAACGTTCCGGCACACAACAAAAAGCCTTTCGCCCCCCACTAACCGCATAAGCGTGTGAGGGACGAAAGGCTGAGCTTCCGTGGTACCACCCATTTTTGCAGAGCATCTCGCGATGCAATGCCTTGGCAGGTATGCAAAAACCCATCGATGTTGGCGTAAGCCGATCTTTGCAACCCGAAATCCGTAACGCGGATCAAACGATTCTCCCTAATAATTCCGCCCTTGAAGCAAGCGGACCTTTCAGGAGAACAGCTCCGAGGTGAGCTCGTATATAAGGGGTTTTGGCGGTGGTTTCAGCTGTTCCACCCGCTCTCTGGTCAAAAGAGCCCTTAAAACTTCGTCCTCTTCATTGCCGTTACATATAGTCAATAAAATGTTTAGACACATTATATGATTCCTTACACGGTTAGTCAATCCCTTTATTTTGTCGCAGTCCCTGCGGAACCTGGAACCCCCTGCCGGACATATGATATATGACCAAAGTGGAAGGGGGGAGCATCGTGATTCGCTACCGCAGACCCAAACAGGATGATATAACCATCCATCGTCTGATTGAGACCGAGCTTGTACCGTTATCCCATCTGTCCGAAAAAGCGTTGATTCAGATCAAAAAAGAACTCCCGCGCCGTCTCGGGCGGGGAGTTACTCTGGTGGCCAGCTCCGATTATGACAGCAATCCGCTGGGATTTGTCCACTTCCTGCTGCACGGAGACCTGCTGTTTATCGATATGCTGGCCGTCGCCGCTCCCGCCAAGCGGAAGCGCTGGGGCAATCTGCTTATGGATCATGCGGAGCGGTTTGCATTATCACGCGGCTGCCTGCGCTCCAAGGTTGCCGTGGATATCGGAAATACTGCCGGTCTTTCCTTTTACGAGAAGCTAGGTTATTCCATTATGCGCTATTCGCCGCAAAGCATGTGCTATGAGATGGAGAAGCGCTTTTTTCCGCCCGGCTTATAAGTTACCTGCATATTAAAACCTTTGGTTAGAACGGTCTGTATGGATAAGGACCGACAGGGCCATAGCCCGGTCCGTAACCGTGGCCGTATCCAGCGCCATATGGTTTAGCAGGGTAGGCGGGGTATCCGGGATAGCCGTAAACATAAGGTGCCGTTCCTATGGCAAGCAGATCGAACAGGACCAGCGGGATCAGCGCTTTGGTTTGCACTTTTTTGCCTTTGCGTGGTTCAACGATCAGACGATTGCCGGAGACGCGGACCAGTCTGCCGCTTACGCTGGTGCCATCCTTTTTCACCGCTATGATATTTTTGCCCACCAGCTTTATTACTTGCTTCTTGGTCACCCGTTGTGCCATAATATCCCTCCTCTTGACTCTTGACTTGAACAGCATATTTCCGGCCAAAGCCAATGGAGAGCCTCGTCCCGCGCTCTGCTGCCCAGCCGCAAAGACTTGGCTCCACTTGTATTACAGACCGTTATGCTGTGTTCAAGAGCAGTGTATGCCTTCTGTCCTCAGAGCGCCTGTATATCCGCCCACTCCAGATGACCGAAATGCAAACGTCCATATGCAAACAACCGCATGCTCCGGACATAGCCGGTACATGCGGTTGCAGAGAGACGTATGCGTAATCTCCGGCGCCGTGCCGAAGACGCATAGCGTCACCGTTTGCTTGGATCGTAGGGCTGGCCCAGCGCCTTGGGCGCCGAGGAGCGGCCTACCGCGCTGACGAGAACGATGATGGTCAGCACATACGGAATCATGTAGATAAATTCCTGAGGGATATTCTGGGACCATCCGAACAGCTGCACATAGTTGCGGATCGCCTGGGAGAAGCCGAAGAAGACCGCGGCGCCGAACGCGCCAAGCGGATTCCATTTGCCGAAGATCATCGCGGCGATCGCGATAAAGCCCTGTCCGGAAATGGTGTTATGAGCGAACGTTCCGGTCGTCGTAAGCGTAATGGTCGCACCGCCGATGCCGGCCAGGAGGCCGCTGAGCATAACGCCGATGTACCGCATCCGATTGACCTTGACGCCAAGCGTATCGGCTGCGCTCGGATGCTCGCCTACCGCCCGCAGGCGAAGACCGAACGGCGTCTTGAACAGTACCAGATATACAACAATTACCAGGATGATAGCCAGATAGGTCGTCGGATAGTTGTTGAAGAGTCCGGGACCGATTACCGGAATCTTGGACAGCCCCGGAATGGCATATTTGTCGAAGCCATTGATCAGCGGGCTTTCACCAGCCCCTTCAAACAGCAGCTTGACCATATACAGTGTACTGCCCGCCGCCAGGAAGTTGATTACCGTACCGCTGATTGTCTGGTCCGCCTTGAAGGTGATCGAAGCGACGGCATGAATCAGCGCGCCGATCACGCCCACGGCCATGGCGCAGAGCACACCGATCCAGGGAGCCCAGGCGCCAAGACCGGCGTCCTCGGCATAATAACCGCCGACAGCTGCCGCGAAGGCGCCAAAGGTCATCAGACCTTCAATTCCGATGTTGACTACGCCCGAACGTTCAGAGAAGATGCCGCCCAGAGAGGCAAATATGAGCGCTGTGGAGAATACGAGCGTCGTATTGAGCATTTGGCCCAGCGTGGTCAGATCCATCTATAACACCTTCTCTTTCTTGCGCTTGAAATAAAACGGCTTGAGCACAAAGCGCACAATACCCTGGGCCGCAATGAAGAAAATAATGGACCCGATCACGATCCGGATAAGCTCCGGCGGCACGTCCGCATTAAAGCTCATGCCCGCTGAACCATAAGTCAGCATACCGTACAAAATGGCGGCAAGAATGACCCCAAACGGATGGGTCAGACCGAGCAGCGCGACGGCGATGCCGTCAAAGCCGTAGCCAGGCGACGCAGCGAATACAGACTGGTAATGGAACACGCCCAGCACCTCGCCTGCGCCGGCAAGGCCTGCGAACACGCCGGCGATGAACATGGCCTTCATAACGTTGCGGCCCACGTTCATGCCCGCATATTCGGCCGCATGCGGATTGAGACCGACCGCGCGCATTTCGTAGCCCTGCTTCGTCTTCCAGAGATAGACGTAGAAGAACACAGCGGCAAGAAGCGCAATGATCGTGCCCCAGTGAAGACGGGCATTGTCAAAGAGGGAGTTCAAGAAAGTCATGGACATGGATGCCGGAATATCCTCCGAACGGTTCTGTCCTGGAATCAGCAGGAAATTCCGCACGATATAATTCGCGAAATACAGTGCAATCCAGTTCAACATGATCGTCGTGATAACTTCATTAATGCCCCGCTTGGCCTTCAGGTAGCCTGCAATACCGGCCCACAGGCCGCCGCCCAGGGCTGCTCCGATGATTGCCAGCGGAACAAGCAGAAATGACGGCATACCAGCGAGCTTGATGCCGATGACGGAAGCTACGGTCATGCCGATTAGCACCTGTCCGTCCGCCCCGATGTTGAACATGCCGGAACGGAATGCGAAGGCCACGGACAGGCCTGTCAGCATAAGCGGCGTCATCTCGCGGATCGCTTCGCCGAAGTCGTAGGCACTACCGAATACGCGCTTGAACAGCGCACTGTATGCGGCGATCGGATCATAACCGCCGATCAGCATGACGACGGCTCCGACGAGGAAGCCGAGCACAATCGCCACCAGCGGCACGATGTAGCTGTCGCCGGATAATATTTTTCTAAACTTGTTCAACCTTCTTACCTCCCCGCTTCAGGCTGCCCGCCATCATGAGTCCAAGCTCCTGGTCATTTGTATCCTTCGGATAAACCTCTCCGACAATCTGTCCTTCGTAGATGACGGCAATCCGGTCGGATACGTTCATGATTTCATCCAGCTCAAATGAGATGAGCAGTACGGCCTTGCCTTGATCCCGTTGGGCTACCAGCTGCTTCTGAACAAATTCAATAGCCCCTACGTCAAGTCCGCGGGTCGGCTGAGCCGCAATCAGCAGTGTAGGATTCTTGTCTATTTCCCGAGCAATAATCGCCTTCTGCTGATTACCGCCCGACAAAGAGCGCGCTTTGTTCTGAATCGACGGCGTACGCACGTCAAACGCCTGAACCAGCTCTTCCGCATGCTTATCGATAAGATCGAAATTCATAAAACCGTTGCGGTTATAAGGATGCTTATAATAGGTTTCCAGAACCATGTTCTCACTCAAGGTGAAGTCGAGCACAAGCCCGTGCTTGTGGCGGTCCTCCGGGATATGGGAAACGTTCAACTCCGATATTTTGCGTGGTGACAGATTCGCGATTTCGCGGCCCTCGACCTCAATGGAGCCCGAATCGATTTTGCGGAGACCGGTAATCGCCTGGATCAGCTCGCTCTGCCCGTTCCCGTCGACCCCGGCAATGCCCAGAATCTCTCCAGCCTTGACTTCAAAGCTCAAGTGATTCAAGACAGAAATGCCTTCTTTGTTCTTGCTGTTCACGCCGTCCACCTTCAGGACAGTGCCGCCAATCTTCGGCTCCTCTTTGTCGATCTTGAACGAAACGCCGCGGCCAACCATCTTCTCCGCCAGCTCGTTCGGATTCGTCTCGGAGGTCTTGACCGTATCAATCACTTTACCGCGCCGGATGATCGTAACACGGTCTGAAATGGACATAATCTCCTTCAGCTTGTGAGTGATCAGAATGATGGACTTGCCTTCGGCGACCAGACGCTTCATGATGGCCATCAGTTCATTGATCTCCTGAGGGGTCAGCACAGCGGTCGGTTCGTCAAATATAAGGATATCCGCGCCGCGGTACAACGTCTTCATGATTTCAACCCGCTGCTGCATACCGACCGAGATATCGTGGATTTTGGCATGCGGATTCACTTGAAGACCGTACAGCTCCGACAGCTTGCGGACCTGCTCCGCTGCGGATTTATAGTCGATTTTAAGGCCTTTCTTCGGCTCCATTCCAAGGATGATGTTCTCAGTTACGGTGAACGGCTCCACCAGCTTGAAATGCTGATGCACCATCCCGATCCCAAGCTCAATAGCTCGGTTCGGACTGTCGATGACAACCGGTTTCCCGCCAACTTCAATACTGCCTTCATCAGGCTGATACAGCCCGAATACAATGTTCATCAATGTGGATTTGCCCGCCCCATTCTCACCGAGAAGAGCGTGAATCTCGCCTTTTTCGAGCGTGAGACTGATGGAGTCGTTGGCGACAATACCGGGAAATCGTTTTGTGATTTGCTTCAACTCTACGACAGGAGCCGCAGCACTCATGGAATCACCCTCATTACAGAATGAAATACTCATAATAAGCATAACTGGACATTCCTCTAAGGAAGGCCAGCCGTTACCTTCTTAACTGCTCTAGGCATACGGATGGGCCCGCATCATAGCCAGGCCCCAAGTACCGCATCTGCTGTTTAACTGAGAACAAGGCCAGTTATAGAACCGGCCTTGTTCCTCATATTCAAAGTATTCGTTTGGTTACCGATGGAGCAGGATTACTCGCTAGGAACGGTAATCTTGCCATCGATGATTTGTTGTTTGTAGTCGTCAACTTTAGCCAGGATATCCGCGCTTACGTTAGCTTTGGACGTATCCGGCAGACCTACCCCGTTGTCTTTCAGACCCAGAACGGTTGTCGTACCGCCCTTGAACGTGCCGTCCATGATTTGCTTGGAAACCGTCTTAACCGCTTCGTCTACGCGTTTAACCATGGAAGTCAGTGTTACGTCATCGCCGAACTCAAGGGATTGGTCTTTGTCGACGCCGATTACCCAAACCTTCGAGCCGCCTGCTTTGTTGCGGGATTTAGCTTCGTTGAATACACCGTTGCCAGTTGCGCCTGCAGCCGGGAAGATGATGTCGTTGCCTGCGTCATAAAGCGTTGCTGCAAGGGATTTACCCGTATCAGGCTTGTCGTAAGCACCTGCATAGGTAACTGTTACTTTAGCACTAGGATTAACCGCTGCAACGCCTGCTTTGAAGCCGGCTTCGAAGCGTTTGATTACCGGGCTTTCCATACCGCCAATGAAGCCAACCTTGTTGCTCTTCGTAGTCAAACCTGCTACCACGCCTACGAGGAACGAGCCTTCGTTCTCGGAGAAGGTAACGGACTCAACGTTAGGAGCGTCTACCACGCTATCAATGATCGCCAGCTTGGCATCCGGATTCTCGGTAGCTACTTTCTTCACAGCGTCCCCGAGGTCAAATCCGATACCCCAAGTCAGGGCGTAACCGTCTTTCACGAATTGGTTCAGGTTCGGTTCATAATCAGCATTGGACTTACTTTGCAGGTATTGAACTTTAATGCCGCTTTCTTTCTCAAGAGCCTGGAGAGCTTCCCAAGCGGATTGGTTGAACGATTTGTCGTTAACTCCGCCTACGTCGGTAACCATACCGATTTTAATGTTCGAGTTATCTGTTGTTGCTTCGCCGGTTCCTGTATTGGCTGCCGTGTTAGCAGCTGCGTTAGTGCCTGTGTTGGTACCAGTGTCTCCGGACGCGTTGTTGCCCGCGTTGTTATTGTTCTTGCCACAACCGGCCAGGATGACCGTGAAAGCAAGCAGCATAACGAGAGACAGCTTCATAACTTTTTTCATCGATTGAGATCCCCCTTAGATTTTGGATGTCTTCTATACTCTCATTTGGACATGCCATTGAATCAAATTATAACGGGTAGAATAGGTAAAATCCAGTCACTTAATGACCGAAGGTTAAATAAAATTTGCATTTTTCTTCAAGAAATCGCTTACTCTGACCTATTATGTTAGATAACCACCCAAAGTATGTCAAATATAGTCGAGCAAAATTGCAGCGTCCAGAGACATTATTAATAGTATTGCGCGAATTGGCGAATTCTATTATTATTAAGGCTTATCATTACACGGAAAGGAAGCCGATATCATGAGTGAATCCTCCCAGCCGGCCGTCCCGGCTTCAAAATATTGCAGGGAGTCACGCGTGTTCAAGACGGGAAGAGTCTTCCCGAATGACATTAACAATCATAAAACCCTCTTCGGCGGCAAGCTGATGAGCAACATCGACGAAGTGGCCTCCATCTCAGCCATGCGTCACTGCCGCTGCAACGTCGTTACCGCCTCCACCGATTCTGTCGATTTCCTCCTCCCGATCCGTCCGACCGACTCCTTCTGCTTCGAATCCTTTGTCTCCTGGACCGGAAGAACCAGCATTGAAGTCTTCGTCAAAGTCATCGCCGAGAATCTGTACACCGGTGAACGCGCCGTAGCGGCAACCGCATTCCTCACCTTCGTGGCGGTCGGCCAGGACGGGGCTCCAAGCCCGGTTCCTGCCGTTATTCCGGAGACAGAGGAAGAGAAGCTGATCAGCGATCTCGCCGAGGAACGCGCGGAGCACCGCAAGGTAAGACGCGCAGCGAGCAAGAACTTGGCTTCCAAGCTCACCACCACCAAATATTGGGAATGAAAATCCGCCGCCAAATAGCCCCACTAAGTGGGGCTCGGGCTTCGAAGCGGATTCATGTACCTTTGCGGGAAACCCCGGAAAGCGCGAAAGCGGCATGTTCATTCACATTAAAAAGCACCGCTCTCCGGGATACCCGGCGCGGTGCTTTTCATTTGTCGGTGCCTGGCTTACGCGTTGATCTTCTCTTTGGCTACGGAAGCCAGGGAGTTGAATGCGTTCAGGTCGTTAACAGCCAGATCGGCCAGCATTTTGCGGTTGATGTCCACACCAGCCAGCTTCAGACCATGAACCAGCTTGTTGTAGGACAGGCCGTTCAGGCGAGCTGCAGCATTGATACGCACGATCCACAGCTTGCGGAAGTTGCGCTTGGTCTGGCGGCGGTCACGGTATGCGTAGACCAGGGATTTGTTGACCTGCTCTTTGGCGGTCTTGAAAATGCGGTGCTTGGAACCGAAGTAACCCTTTGCCAGTTTCAGAACTTTTTTATGTTTGCGACGTACGACGATGCCGCCTTTAACTCTTGCCATTTGAATAAACCTCCCAAATAAATGTAGACATCCATGCCGCCGTTCACGGCGCCATCAGATGATAATATGCCGATCTGTGACCCTCGCTTGGGCTTCGCCAAATCCGGGACTTCTATAACCATGCCTCATACGAGAGCCCGGTTATTTCAGTAAGGAAATACTATTTCAGGTTAGCAAGGCCTTGTTTCAGGCGTCTTACATCGCCAGGAGCCATTTCAGGGTTGGTTCCCAGTACGCGCTTCGCACGTTTGGATTTGTGGGACAGCAGGTGGTTCTTGTACGCTTTGTAACGGGTTACTTTACCGGTTCCAGTGATCTTGAAGCGGCCTTTCAGGCTGCTGTGAGTTTTCATTTTAGGCATTGTGTTTCCTCCTCGGGAATAATGGTTCTTTAAGAAGATTTCGGCGCCAGGATCATGATCATGCTGCGGCCTTCCAGCTTGGGCTGACGTTCCACAACGGAGATTTCGGCCACTTCCGACTTCACGCGTTCCAGAATTTTCTGACCGATATTCGCATGGGTAATTTCGCGTCCGCGGAAACGGACGGAACATTTCACCTTGTCGCCTTCATTCAAAAATTTGACCACATTGCGGAACTTCGTCTGATAGTCGTGTTCTTCAATGTTCGCGCGGAACCAGACTTCCTTGATATCCACGATCTTCTGATTCTTGCGGGCTTCCTTCTCTTTCTTCTGCTGCTCATAACGGAACTTGCCGTAATCCATGATGCGGCATACCGGCGGCTTCGCTTGCGGTGCAACGTTGACCAGATCCAGATTCAGATCGATAGCCATCTGCAGCGCTTCGCGGATCGGTTTAATCCCGATTTGTTCTCCTTCCGCACCAACCAAACGGACTTCTTTCGCCCGAATTTCATCATTGATCATATGTTCCTTACTGATAACTCTCCACCTCCGGATCTAAATGGCTCTTTCATTACAACAGCTTCTTTCATTAAAAACGGGCTGCCGGCAATTACCGACAACCCGTTTGATCAACGTTCATGAATTAACAGCATTCATAAAGCATTGAGATCAAAACCAGCCGGCCAATGGCCGTTCAGGTGAGAAGCCGGTGCTTCTGCTTGTAATCTCTAAGTTTAGCGCACTTGAATAGTCTACACTCTTAGCAGAGTATTGTCAATCTTTATTTCGGATTATTTTCCCGTTTCCGCTTCAATGGATAACCCGGCTAGCCCTGCTTGCTCTGCACTTCCTCAAGCCGTACGACGCGCGTATGCTTGGTGTGGCTCCACTGCTTGTTGTTCTGGGTGAAGAAAGCATAGAACGTAATCGGATACCAGGAGATCAGGTAAATCGGGAACAGCAGCATGTAGAGATACACCTTCTTGAACTTCACCTTCTCCAGAATCATCGAAACGAAGAAAGTGAAGACATTGGCAGCGATGGCGGCATAGCTGAGCCACATCGGCAAATGTCCGTATAGATTCGCGATATGCGGTCCCCCGAGCAGCGAGCTGTCGATCCACATAACCGCAGTCATCAGGAACGTCAGCAGCACGATGTAGACATTCACGCCATACAGCGCAAGATCGAATTTCGTGAGGCTGCGTTCTTTCACGCTTTGCCACAGCAGAGGGAAGAAATAACGGCGCGCGACAGTGAAGTGACCCTGCATCCACCGCAGTCTCTGTCTGGAAGAAGCCTTGAACGTGAGCGGCTTCTCGTCGAACACCTTGGCGTCGTAGTTGAATCTCGGATATACACCCTTGGAAGCGCTCCGCATCGTGAACTCCAGGTCCTCGACCAGACTCGTCGCTCCCCAGCCCATTTCTTTCAGCAGATTCGTCTCAAAGCACATGCCTGTACCGCCAAGGAAATTGGCCATCCCGAGATTGTGGCGGGACAGCTGCCACAGCCGGTTGATATACCAGTATGAAATACCGTAAGCAGCAGTAATCCAGGAATCCTCCGGGTTCTTCGTGTCGATGTAGCCCTGGATGACCTTAGCGCCGGTGCACAGGTCGTTGTTCATTTCAATCAGGAAATCCGTATGCGCCAGATTATCAGCGTCGAACATCACGACAGCGTCATACTGGCGCGGCATGCTCCACAGGTTCTTGAGCATCCATTCAATGGCATAGCCCTTGCCGCGCAGATCCGGGTTGACGCGCACGCAGGCGTTCATGCCATGCTCACGGACGATCTTCGCCGTGTTGTCCGTACAGTTATCACAGATAACGAATACGTCGTACAGCTCTTTCGGGTAGTTAAGCTGCTTGAGATTCTCCATAAGCGCGCCAACAACCTCTTCTTCGTTGTGGGCTGCTACCAGCACCGCAAAAGATTTCTGCGGCGGAAAGTGCTCCTTTTTCTTTTTCTTGCGCAATCCGAACAGCGAGAAGCCAAACTGATAGATGGCGATCAGCGCCAAGATGGCTTGGAGCGATACAAAAATTGCGTCTGTCATGATCCGGTGATGCCCCCTTTTTAGGTTCAGGTTCTTTTTTTCTCTGACCCTTAAGTGTGTTGAATGACCCTTTGCTGCGAACGAAGAAACCTTCATACAGCGCTTATCCGTTTTAATTTGTTTTTAAACGTTTAGAGGTAATGTAATAAGCGTGATTTGATTTAACAAACCGCTTGATTTTCTCTGCTACCATAATAAACGTGGAGAAGCCGCTTGAATCATTGTACGGCTTTGGGCACGTCAAGTCAAAGCTGTCATTTTTCTCCTGAAATCGAGCTTTTTCTTGAAATCGCCATATTTGAAAACGTATGATGAGAGTAGTTATAAAGGCTTAAGCGGGTTATCCTAAATCTCGCCGGCTCGTCCGGCGGCCGTTACAGCGGAGGGACCGAATATGAGACCTGGAATAACAAAACTGCTTACTGCGGAGCGCCGCCTGTTTCAATGGATTAACGGACGTCTGCACAACCGCTATCTGAACTTTTGGCTCTTTTATCTGACTCATCTGGGCGGCGCCACCGCCACGCTTGGCATCAGCCTTATCGTCTGGGTAGTTGCCCCGCAGACCCTTAAACAGCCGGTACAGCAGGCTCTGGCTGCGATTGTGGTCAGTCATTTTCCCGTCGCCGTCGCCAAAAGAATGTATCCGCGAATCCGGCCCTATCTGGCTCTCCCCGGCACGAATACCTTCCGCAATCCGCTGAAGGACCATTCGTTTCCGTCCGGGCATACGACAGCGGTGTTTGCCGCCACCGTACCCTATATGGCCGCATATCCTCCGCTCGCATTCATTCTGCTGCCCGTCGCCGTTCTCGTAGGCTTCTCGCGGATTTATCTCGGTCTGCATTATCCGTCCGACGTTGCCGCCGGCGCGTTGATCGGGACCGTGGTCGCGGCCGCAGCGGTTGCATGGTGGAGCTAAAACCTGTTAACGTTAGTTCAATAGTATGCAGCATTGCTGGGTTGAATCACGCCATAGATTCATGCACAATGCTTACAATTGGGAAACAGGTGAACGACATATATGCGCAAACTACGAATACTGCTGCTGTCCGAGGGCTTTGGAGCAGGGCACACCCAGGCAGCCTATGCCCTCTCCAGCAGCCTCCGGCAGCTGTCGCCGAACATACAGACCCGGGTCCTTGAGCCGGGCAACTTCCTGAACCCCCGAATCGGACCGCTGATTCTGTCCGCCTACCGCAAGACGGTGTTAACCCGTCCCAAGCTGATGGGGTATGTATACAAGCATCAGAAATCGTTCAATCGTCTTACCACGCTTGCCCTGCATCGGCTTTTTTATACCCATATGAAAAATATTGTTCAGCAGCTTCGCCCGGATGTCATCGTCTGCACCCATTTCATTCCGAGCGCGGTCATATCCCGGCTGAAGCGGCTGGACCCTTCCTTCAAGACTCCGCTCTGCACGGTCATCACCGATTACGACGCGCATGCCACCTGGATCAGCCGGGAAGTGGACCGCTACCTGGTCTCGACCCAGGAAGTAAGAACCAAGCTTCTCCTGAAAGGGGTCTCGCCCGGAAAAATCAGAGTGACGGGCATCCCGGTGCACCCCTCATTCTGGGAGCATCCAAGCCGTGAAGACATCCTGCAGAGGTTCGGACTTAAGGACATGCCCACCGTTCTTGTCATGGGCGGAGGCTGGGGGATTATGAACGACCAGGTAGTGAATCATTTTATCGCAGGCTGGCGGGACCGGGTTCAGCTTGTTTTTTGCACCGGGCGCAACGAGGAACTGCTGGAGGAGATGCGGAACGACTCGCACTTTGATCATCCGAATATCTCGCTCATCGGCTTCACGAAGGAGGTCGACAAGCTGATGGAGGTATCCGATCTCCTGGTGACGAAGCCGGGAGGCATGACCTGCAGTGAAGGGCTGGCCAAGGGCATTCCGATGCTCTTCTACCATCCCCTTCCCGGCCAGGAGGAAGAGAACAGCCGGTATTTCACCTCGCTTGGGCTCGGCGAGCCGATTCTGTCGCTGGAGGTTGTCGCCAAATGGATGGACAGGCTGCTGAGCGACCGGCCCGGATTCCAGACCAAGCGCAAGGCCCACCTGGCAAGCATCGCGAAGTACAACCCGCAGCAGAGCGCCCAGAGCATTCTGGAAATGCTGAAATAACCGGAGTTAAAATAACCGGAACAGGCATAGCCACGGATTTCCGGGTACAACCCAATAAGGCCCTCCGATGCATCCAGGGGCCTTATTCGTTGTGCTCGTATTCGCTTTCCCTTACATTCTATATTTGTCGAGTCTTGACGCCTTGTACCGTTCAAGCGCGTCCGCCCCGACAATCGCCTCGCAGCGGTGAATCTGAATCCCTTGTCCGACGAATTTCGTCTCATACTCGGTCATGACATGCTCTTCATTAATGCCGCCCGCATGCAGATCCAGGGATATATTCGTCATTTGCAGCCCGAAATCGGCAAAAGCGTTCAGCGAGAACTCGAACAGGCTGCGCGAATCGGTCTTCTGATGAATTTCACCGAGCGGGTTCAGCAGCATCCGGTATTTCTCCAGAAAACGGGGATGCGTCAGTCTGCGCCGCGCATGCTTCGATTTGGGCCACGGATCACTGAAGTTCAGATAAATACGCTCAAGCTCGCCTTCGGCGAATACTTCCTCCGCATATTCAATATTGGCCAGCGCCAGCTTCAAATTGGGCGGCGTTGTAACCCCCTCCGGCTCCCAGATGTCCCGTGCTTTCTCCGAAGCGCGCCGGATCAGTTCATCATACATGTCGATCCCGATGAAGTTGATCTCCGGGTATCTATGGCTCATCCGGCTGATGAACTGTCCCTTCCCCATGCCGAACTCGACATAAATCGGATGGTCATTGCCAAAGAGCTTCGACCACTGTCCCTTATATGATCTGGGATCAAGCACAACCAGATCGGTCTGCTCCTCCAGATTCTCTCTTATTCCTTTTCTACCGCGTAAACGCATGCTGACTCCTTTCGCCTTCAGGCCATCCAATCATAATTCCTTGCAATATTGTGCCTAATTTACCCCCAAAAGTAAAGATAAATGATGAAGGCACGCCTTAGTTCCAAGCATTCGGGAGATTTACAAAAGAAAAAAGGAATTTCCCAAGAGCGCACCCGGGAAGCCGGAGGCCTTGCGGAAATTCCTTCTCTGTTGGATTGGAATTGGGGTCCCTTTTTCAACAAACTATAGTCTATCTTGCTTCTGTATGAAAATCAAATGTCTTCTCGAATGCGTTGCGAATCTTCCGCTGAGCCTCGGTTTTGATCTTTGGATTTCCTTTAAATTCTACTCCTGTAAGAGCAAGCGCTTCATCTGGAGTCAGCTGAACATCAATTGGACCTTTACCTACAGGGTTGACTGTTTGAGAATTCATGTAGATATCACCTCACGGTTATAGTATGGACCGGACGACAGGGGATTATGAATTCAATTCATTTCATGGATTTGAATCAAGCGATTTCTACTTAAAATATAACATGACGTGTAAGTAATTTCAAGTATTTCTTCTCCGACTCAAGCCCTATTTTTGAAAATAAATTATTCAAAAAACCGCTTGGCGGCGCAGATTTTCTCCATCTGCCAGCTATAACTTTTTTTAGGATAACCGCTTAGCATCTTGATGTTACGCTTGCCTGCTTTTTTTGATACAATGAACACGATCATTTATTTCAACACCAACAATATTCAAGCGTTTTTAATCGAATTATGCAAAATGCCGGCTTACCAAAAAAAGGAGACGTCCATGACTATACTTCAAACTCCTTCCTCAGCGCCGCTGTGGGGAGATAAACGGTTTCACACCTGGAACTACGAAATGCGCGAGATGTTCGGGGAAAAGGTATTCAAAGTGATGCTGGATGCCGGATTTACCTGCCCCAACCGGGACGGCACGATCGCCAAGGGCGGCTGCACCTTCTGCAGCGCGCGGGGTTCGGGCGATTTTGCGGGAAGACGCCGCGATGATCTGGTAACCCAGTTTAACACCGTCCGCGACCGTCAGCATCAGAAATGGCCGAACGCTAAATATATCGGCTATTTTCAAGCCTATACTAACACGTATGCGCCCGTCGAGGAGCTGCGGGAATACTTCGAGGTCATTTTGGAGCAGCCCGGAGTCGTCGGACTATCCATCGCCACGCGTCCCGACTGCCTGCCGGATGATGTCGTGGATTATTTGGCCGATTTGAACCGCAGAACGTATCTGTGGGTCGAAATGGGACTTCAAACCATTCATGAGTCCACTTCCGTTCTTATTAACAGGGCGCATGATACGGACTGCTACCGCGAGGCTGTGGCCAAGCTGCGCAGCCGGGGCATCCGCGTGTGCACCCATATCATCCACGGCCTTCCACAGGAGACCCATGAAATGATGCTTGAGACCGTATCCGCCGTCTCGCAGATGGATGTACAGGGCATCAAAATCCATCTGCTTCATCTAATGCGCAAGACGCCGATGGTCAAGCAGTACGAGGCCGGCTTGCTCCGCTTCCTGGAGCAGGACGAGTACGTCAAGCTGATCGCCGATTCACTGGAAATGCTGCCGCCGGAAATGATTGTTCACCGTTTGACAGGCGACGCGCCGCGCGACCTGCTGATCGGCCCGATGTGGAGCCTCAAGAAATGGGAAGTGCTGAATGCCATCGACGACGAACTGGCACGCAGGGATACGTGGCAGGGCAAGTACTGGAGAACACGCTGATGGGATTTCTCTCCGTGCTGAGCTATGCCCACAAGCTGGTGGAAGAACGCCTCGGCCCTGGAGGCCGCGCTATAGACGGCACCGTGGGGACAGGAGCGGATACTCTGTTCCTCGCCAAGGCGGCGGGTCCGAAGGGCGCGGTATACGGCTTCGACATTCAGAGCGAAGCGCTGCGCAGCGCCGAAGAACGTCTGCAGCGGGCCCGGGAAGAAGGAGCCAAGCTGGCCGCCTCCACGCTGCTGCTGGAGAGCCATGACGCCATGAAGCAGGTCCTGCCTTCTTCCTGGCAGGGAGGCGTGGATGCTGTGATGTTCAATTTCGGTTACTATCCCGGCGAGGAGTCGGACAAGAGCATCATTACGCTGCCGGACAGCTCCGTGGCTGCGCTTGCAGCATCCCTGGACATGCTCCGCCCAGGCGGGATCATCACCGCCGTTCTCTATCCGGGACATCCGGGCGGGGAGCTTGAGGCTGCGGCGGTGGAGGAGTGGGCCGCCTCCCTGCCGCAGCGTTCGGCCGGAGCTATCGTGTACCGGCAGCTGCAGCGCAGCACTGCTCCTTATGTGGTCGCCGTAGAGAAAAAAAGGAACTGAGCTGCCGTACCGGCCTAGGGCATCCGCATCAGACAATACGTTTCCCCGTTCAACAAGAGAGGTTCTTGGCTGCCTGATCAGATAGGAGCCTTTCTTTTTGATATACAAAGATTATTCAATCCGACACGGAGAGGAAGAAGAAATCATGACGAAACCTTATCCATTAAAGTTTCAACCTGAATTCAAGGAACGGGTATGGGGCGGCAGAGCCCTGGAGAATTTCGGTCTCAATCTGCCCGAGGGCCATATCGGCGAAGGCTGGATGATCGCCGACCATCCGAACGGCGTATCGTCCGTAGTCAACGGCGAGCTGGCCGGTCTTGGATTGGACCAGATCCGCGAGCGTTTCGGCAGCGAGTGGTTCGGCAGCAAAGGCCACTCCGAAGACGGCTCCAGGTTCCCGCTGCTCATCAAGCTGCTGGACTGCAACGACAATCTGTCCGTCCAGGTTCACCCTACTGACGATTATGAAGGTCTGCCGAAGGGCGAACTGGGCAAGACTGAAATGTGGTATGTGCTCGACGCCAAACCGGACGCCAAGATCATCTACGGCCTCAAGGAAGGCGTGAGCCGCGAAAGTCTGGCCAAGTCGCTGGAAGACGGCACCGTGATGGATCTCCTTCAGGAAGTTCCGGTATCCGCAGGCGACACCTTCTACATTCCGGCCGGCACGGTCCATGCGCTGTGCGCGGGCGTAGTTGTGGCTGAAATTCAGCAGAACTCCGATACTACATATCGGATCTTTGATTATAATCGTCCGGGACTGGACGGCAAGCCTCGCGAGCTGCACATCGAGGACTCCCTTAACGTAACGGCTTATGAAGGTGCCGGCGCGACTTCCATGAAGACGGACGGCGCTGTGCCGGGACAGTGGCTGGAGCTGGCCCGCTCTCCGTATTTTATCGTGGAAAAAGGCATCGTGAACGGCGAATGGAAGCTTGAGGCCGATAAGGAAAGCTTCACCGTGCTTGTCATCTGCGAAGGCAGCGGCCATCTTGTATGGGAAGGCGGCTCCCAGCCGTATGCGGCCGGCGAATGCTACCTGCTTCCGGCAACGCTCGGCTCCTATTCGATCGAAGGGCAGTCCACGCTGCTTCGCTCGTACCTGCCTTAAGACGGGGAGCTTGGCCAAGTATAATTGAGGTCTCCTTAGATTGGATTCGGCCAAGCAGCAGGAGCAAGAAAACTCAAGGCGGGTACGCCGGCATCGCCGCCCATGCCTGCACAGGAGGATGAACCGTGAGGGAAGAACCCTTTACCATGACGGACCCTGTGGGCGTAGCCGTACATGTGTATGTATGGCTTCCCGACACAGGCGCCCTCGTACGCGGAATCGTTCAGATTGCACACGGCATGTGCGAGACGGCGGCGCGCTACGCTGAAACGGCTGCCCGCCTTACCGGGGCGGGATATGCCGTATATGCCGGCGATCACCGTGGTCACGGTCTGACCGCCGGCGAAATTACAATGCTCGGCGATGCGGGCCGGGACGGGTTCTACTGGATGGTCCGCAACATGCTTCAGATTGCCGGAATCGCCAAGCAGCGCCATCCGGGCCTTCCGCTGTTCCTGCTCGGACACAGCATGGGCTCCTTTCTGTCGCAGAAGGTGATGTGCAGCCCGGGAAGCCGCTATTACAGCGGCTTCCTGCTGACCGGAAGCAACGGGCCTCGCGGCCTGCTGCGGTTCGGAGAGACTCTGGCCAAAGCCCAGGCCATGCTGTCCGGGGAACTGCACCGGAGCTTCCTGCTGAATATGCTCGTGTTCGGCGGCAACAACCGGGCGCTCCCGAAGGCCCGCACCTCCTTCGACTGGCTTAGCAGCGATCCGGAAGAGGTGGACCGCTTCGTCTCCGATCCGTACTGCGGAGCCATCTGCACCACCCGGTTCTTTCGGGACTTCTTCCGGCTGCTTCAGAATATACATGATTCCGCGACTCTGAAGGGACTGTGCAGAGACAAGCCGGTGTACCTGTTCTCGGGAACCGAGGACCCTGTCGGCTTCAACGGGAATGGCGTCCGCAAGCTTGCCGGGCTGTACCGGGAGCGCGGCATCAGCGATGTTGAGTTGAAGCTGTACGACGGCGGACGTCATGAGGTTCTGCATGAGGTCAATCGCTCGCAGGTCATCGGAGATATGCTGGATTGGCTGGCGCGGCATCTTCCGAAGGGCCAGGGCTTGCTCCGTGTGCCGGAGTAGGATGAAGCCGTTCAGGACTTAAGCTGAAGCGAAATGAGAATCGCCTTTTGTGGCAGCGGTAGAGCCGAACATCGGCTTGCAGAGCGCGAGTACCGGCCTGCCGCATAATGAAAGAAGACAGGTTCCGCTATGGAGCCTGTCTTTTGTGTTTGGAGTATCGGGAGCGAGGGGTCATCCCCTGCCGGATGATCGGCTGCTTCGGGCTCCAGACCTGTACGGGTGCATCAAACAGTCATGGAGAGGGACGTGGGGATGCAATTTTATTATAAAAATGCCGCCGGTGCCTCATATCCTTCCAGCCCTTGTTCTCACGCTTTTCGCCCGATATAGAGTCCGTGATTGCTGATTCCGAGTATCGACGGCTCCGAGCAGGTTCGCAGATGGTACGCCATCCAGAGCTCGAATTCCTTATCGTCCAGTTCGTCTACCCGTTCCTCCAGCATGACACTGATTCCATCGGTTCCTGCATGCTCCAGCTTGACTATGCCATGCCCGTCCATCAAATCCTCGATTTCCTGCGGAGTGTGAAAATAAGCATCTGTCCAGAAGCAATCCTCGTCCGCCGCGCTGATCCTCCCCTGCTCCAGCAGCCGTTCCATCCAGCTTTCCTTCAGGAACCGCCGGTCTCTCTTGACCAGATAGGGAAAAATGAAGAACTTGTTAACATAAGCCGCCGCCAGAATTCCTCCCGGCTTCAACACCCGCAAGGCTTCGCTTAGGCAACGGTTCTGAAGCGCGGTGTCCGTCAAATGGTACAGCGGACCCAGGCACAATACGGCGTCAAAGCTGCCATCCTCAAAATAAGACAGATCCGAGGCGTCCGCTATCCGGGTACTCATGCCGTCATAGCCCCCGGCCTGGATACGCTCCTGAATGACCTCCACATGCTTGGGAGTCAAATCGGTCGAAACTACCGCGTTCCCTCTATCCGCGTAATAGAACGAATAGATGCCCGTGCCGGCGCCAAGATCCAATAAGGCATGATTCGAAGCGAGGTAACGATCCAGCAGATGCGTTGTGGTCAAAAACTCCAGCTTCCCGGAATGATCCCGTTTCAGCCGGACATCTTCGTCATATTGTTCATAATAATCAGTTACCGGATTCAAGGCTGTTCATCCTCCCCCTGCCAGGACCGCAATCAGGGCTTTCGGACCCGGCTCATTTGCTTCTTTGGCGTCTCACCCGCTTCGCCCTCCGGCGGCGAACCCGAATGACGCAAATCCGGCTGGAGGTATGATAGACAAGCCTGCCGGGACCAGCACCGTTAAATTCGGCAGAGACATCCTGCTCCGCAACCGTCCGGATCGGCTCGACCTCCTCGATCTCTCTCCGGGTCCCCTTCTGCTGAAAGGCAAGGACGGAGAACAACACATACTGATTGGGATACAGCTTCCGTAATTCTTCCCACTTCAATTCGGACAACCCCCTGCGCGATCCCGGTGTCAGACAGGCCCGCGGCTTGCCCGGTCGCGGATTTTATTGAACACAGTGTACCATGTTTCTACAAATCTTAACAGGCACGCCTGGATGAACGAAAAATGTGAAACGTTAAATGTGACACAGCGGGGAGCATGGCTTAAAGGTATTCTTTGGAGGGCTGGGGATGAAGAATCGAAATGATGGCTTACAGCAGATTAGAGACTATTATGATGCGGGAGCGGAAATTGGACGTCTCCGAAGAGGGATTGGCGTCATTGAATGGGAGCGAAGCAAGGAGATCATTTCCCGCTACTTGCCGGCGGACGCCGCTACGATCTATGACATTGGAGGTGGAATCGGCGAATATTCAAGATGGCTGGCGGGACTTGGACATGAAGCTCACTTATTCGACCTTTCCTCCGCTTCCGTGGCTTATGCGACGGATATCCAGAAGACAGGAAGCTTGCCCCCGCTGGCTTCTATTGAGCAAGCAGACGGCCGGGCGATTAACCGTCCCTCCGATAGTGCCGATATCGTGCTGCTGATGGGACCGCTCTATCATTTGACAGACCGGTCGGAGCGCCTTGACGCCCTTAAGGAAGCCCTCAGACTGCTGAAGCCCGGCGGAATGCTGCTGGCAGCGTCGATCTCAAGGTTCAGTTCCACCCTTTGGGGCCTGTCCGTATTCGGTCAAAAAAATGAGGTGCTGGAGGAACCGCCCTTCCGTTCGATGATCGAACGCGAGCTGGAGGAGGGCCAGCATATCCGGCCGGAGGAATATCCGGGCTTCATTGCCCGAGCTTTTTTTCATCTGCCGGAGGAGTTGAGGGAAGAAGTCGGGGCTGCCGGCTTTGAGCAGCCGGAGCTGTTCGCGGTGGAAGGACCGCTCTGGATTGTGCCGGCCCTGGAGGATAAATGGAACGAGCCGAACAGCCGCAAGATGCTGCTGGAGCTGGGTTCCGCGTTTGAGACGCAGGAAAGTCTGCTCGGCATGAGTCCGCATCTGCTGGCGGCGGCACGAAAAGGTCTGAACGCTTAGGATGAAGCATCTCATACCGGAAGCAAAGCGGAAGGCATAAATGGATGTGCAATCCGGGCGGCTTTGGGTTCCCGTGTGAAGCCAGCTTAGGGGAAGTGGCCCCGGATAACTCAGGAGCGGAATGACTCCGGATCAGGATGACTCAGGAGCAGAATGAATCAGGGATAAAGTGACTTAGGAGCAGGATAACTCATGATCAGAGTGACTCAGGAGCAGGATGTCTCAAGGTCTGGATGAATCAGGACCGGGATAATTCAGCCCGATCCAGCAGCGAGCTAGGCATCCCAGGGCAGAACGACAAGCTCCGGCCAGAGCCTGCTCCATTTCTCCGCCTTGGCGAGATAAGCCTCTCTTGTCACAAGCCGCCGGTTCGGCCTGACTGTAAGCGCGAAGAGATCGACTAGCCCGAAGGGAGCGCACACGGTCCAGCTTCCGTCCGGCTCCAGCCGCGCGCCCAGCGACGAAGCGGGTGTCGGCCAACTGGCGACCGCTTCCTCAAGCGAGGCGTAGGGATCGAGCGGCACACCAAATTTCTCCGGATACCAGAGGTGCACGCGAGCCTGATTCTTGACATCGACCGGAACGGCCAGTCCGGCAAACCGCGACCTCGCCGCTCTCACCATCTCATCCTCAGCTTCATAACCGGTATCGGAAGCATCAAAATAAACATAGTCGACATCCGAAATGCCATGCAGCGAAGGCCGGCCCGTGAGCCGGTTCCAGACCGTCTGCATCAAGCAGCCCGCTCCGATATAATACGGATGCGGGCTAAATTCCGCTGCGAGCCGAAACAGCGGCATCAGGAAATCGCTCTCCTCAAAGATACCGGTTAACCGGCTTAGATGCCGGACTTCATTGACTTCATGCATCGAATATCCCTCCATATTTCCTCTTGGGGACGATCTGGGCCACTGAAGACCATTGATCCGATCAGGGCAGATTGGATGATTGGGAGATCATTGATTCGGTTCGGGCCGCGCAGATGGCGGCCGCAGATCATAGCGGAGCAGCTTCTGCATCCCTTTGGCCCCTATACGCCGCAGGCCCGTATCATAGAAGCCGGAGGCCAGATACAGCCGCTCCGCCCCCCTGTTCCGCTCATTAACGAGCAGCACAATCTCTTCCGTGCCCGGATGATAACGCTCCACATAACCAGGCAGCAGCGCCATGGATGCCCTGCCGTATCCCCGGCCCTGGCTGGCCCGGTCGATCAGGTAAGCCCGCAGCAGCAGAGCGCGAGAGTTCCCGCTGTAAATATCCCCGATTCCGTCCCATCCGTGGAGGACAAAGAAGCCTACCGGCGCCTCGCCGCAGACCACCACAACCGGGTCGCGGTTATCGTCTTGCAGCGCCGTATCCAGCGTCTCCGCCGGCATGCCGGTGAAGACCTCCTGCTCCTGCAGGAGCGTGAAGGCGAGCAGGCCTTCACGATGCCCGGCGCGGTACGGAGTCAGCGCCACCGGCCCGCTCATTTCGCGCGGGCCTCAGCAGCAAATCTTCCGCCGCCTCCGGCCTGGCGGAAGCCCGCCTTGGCCGCGCCGCCGCCGGCCAAGGACTCCACCGGCAGGCCGTACACGGCCGGCCTGCCGTCCTCCTCCTGCTGGTACAGCACCAGCAGGAGCGTGTCCCCGGCGGCCGAAGCCTCCTTGCGGCCGCCGTCAGGTCCAGCCGCGCCAGCAGCGGCTGGGCCGGTTGCGGCGGGTGCCTCGCCCGCCGCAGCAACGCCGCCGAGGGAGCCCAGCACCTCGGCGAGCGGGAACGGCAGCAGCTCCAGCGCGGCGAACTTCTGCAGCTCGCGCTCGCCCGGCAGCGCGGGCCGGGATGCAGCCGTTCCCGGAGCTGCGCTCTGCCGGTCGGCCTCGGCTCCAGCCCCCGGCGCCAAGGCCTCCGCCGCGGGCCTGCCTGGGTGCGTGGCCGGAGGCTCCGCTTCTGCGCCTCCAGCCGTTCCCGCCTTGCCGCTGCCCGCCAGCGGCGCGCCAAGCAGCTCCGGCTGCTCGGCGATCAGGCGGAGCCAGCGGCCCCATTCGCTCTTGCCGAGGATCGGCTCCCACCAGATTTTGCGCGGCTTGTACTTATGGCCCAGCAGATAGTCCAGCTTCATGAGGCCTGTAACGATCTCCATTCCCGGCGTGTCACGCTGAGTCAGGAAGCTGTAGAGACGGGTGAACAGATCCTCAAGCTGATGGCCGATCCGCTGCCAGCCCTGTTCTTCCCAGTAATTGCCGAACTCCTGGAAGAAATCAAAGGGCGAGTCAAAGACATGCCGCAGCAAATATTTGACCGTATGATCCATCCGGTGGCTGTTCCAGTACTTCTCCAGCACATCCTCCAGCCTTTTCAGGCGGATAATATCCGAGAACGGCATCACATGACTGCTCAAAATTTCATAAGGCGCATGATCCATGTAGACGTAGTCATACTTCGCAGCCTGGGCGCGCAGTCCGGTGCCGCGCAGCATTTTGAGGAATCCAAGCTGCAGCTCTTCCGGCTCCATGGCGAAGACATCGTTGAATGTCCGGCGGAAAGTGTCGTAATCCTCCATAGGCAGCCCCGCGATGAGATCGAGATGCTGGTCGATATTGCCGCTCTCCTTGATCTTCATGACCGTCCGGGACAGCTTGGCAAAATTCTGGCGGCGCTTCACCAGCTCGTTCGTCTCGTCATTGGTCGACTGCACGCCGATCTCGAAGCGGAAAATGCCGGGCGGCGCGTTCTCCGCCAGAAAATCCAGCACCTCGGGACGCATAATATCAGCGGTAATCTCGAACTGGAAGACGCAGCCCCCGTGATTGTCGATCAGGAAACGGAACATTTCCAGCGCGTAGCTCCGGTTGATGTTGAACGTCCGGTCCAGGAACTTGATCGTCCTCGCCCCGTTCGAGATCAGGTACAGAATATCCGACTTCACCCGCTCGATATCGTAATAGCGCACGCCCACCTCGACGCTCGACAAGCAGAACTGGCAGTTGAACGGACAGCCGCGGCTCGTCTCGAAATAGACGATTCTTTTACTTAAATCCGGCACATCCTCGGGAAAACGGTGCGGGCTCGGCAGCGTATTCAGATCGCTCTTGGGACGCGGCGGATTGACGACTGCTTCCTCTCCTTTACGATAGGCCGCTCCGAACACAAAATGAAATCGCCGTTCATCCCGCAGCTCCTGCAGCAGATGATGGAACGTCTCTTCCCCGTCGCCGCAGATAATAAAATCGATTCCCGGCTCCCGGTTCATGAAGTGCAGCGGTTCATATGAGACCTCGGGTCCGCCCAGAATAATCGCGACTTCCGGCATGATTTTCTTGAGCATACCGACCAGCTTCAGCGTCTCTTCAATATTCCAGATGTAGCAGGAGAAGCCGATGACATCCGGAGCCTTCTGGAACAGGTCGGAGACGATATTCATGGCCGGGTCCTTGATGGTGTATTCCGCCAGGGTGATGTCGAATTCATGCTGGCTGTACGCCTTGAGCAGACGGATGGCCAGCGAGGTGTGGATGTACTTGGCGTTCAGTGTGGCGAGAACGATCTTCATGCTGTCAGAACCCCTTTACCCTTCATTGGAATAGGAATCGCTTTGAAAAAACTCCAGAAACGCCTTGCCGTATTTCCGGTATTTGACCTCACCGACACCCTTCACCGACATCATTTCATCCTCGGTTTGTGGTGCGGCGATACTCATCTCTCGAAGCGTCGCATCGTTGAAAATAATGTAAGACGGCACATGCTCCCGCCCCGCCAGCTCGCGGCGGATAAGGCGCAGCTGCTCGAACACCGTCTCGTTGACGGCCGACGGCGAGTAGTCGCGGGCACGGCTGCGGTCACGGGATGAGCCGCCGGTCCTGGAAGCCCGGGCCGCCCGTTGCAGCACCTCGCGCTGGCCGCGCAGCACCTCGGCGGCGGGCTGCTGCAGCCGCACTACCGGATACTGGCCCTCGGACAGGGCCAGATAGCCCTCGGAGATCAGCACGTTGACGATTTCCGTAATCTCCTTCTCCGTGCGGCCGGACATGGCGCCATGGGTCGGCAGCTTGTCGAAGCCGTACTGCAGCACCTTCTGGCTGCGCGAGCCCTTCAGCACGGACGCCACCAGCGCGATGCCGAACCGCTCTCTCATCCGGTGGATGCAGGAGAAAATCTTCTGCGCATCGACCGTGATGTCGATCAGCTCCCGGTCGTCCGTGCAGGAGCTGCAAATGCCGCAGGGCTTGTCTTCATGGGCCTCGCCGAAATAATCGAGCATCGCACTGCGCAGGCAGCGCGTCGTGTAGCAGTAGTCGATCATCTGCTGGAGCTTGCGGTAATCGTTCGCCTTCCGCTCCGAATCCTGCGGGTTCTGCTCGATCAGGAATTTCTGGGTCATGATGTCCTGCGCACTGAAGAGCAGAATGCATTCGCTCGGCTCGCCGTCGCGGCCCGCACGACCCGCTTCCTGGACGTAGGCCTCCATATTCTTCGGCATGTTGTAGTGAATGACGAACCGGACGTTCGACTTGTCGATCCCCATGCCGAAGGCGTTGGTGGCGACCATTACGCGGATGTCGTCGTACAGGAACGCCTCCTGGCTCTCCGCCCGCTCCTCGTCGCTCATTCCGGCATGGTAGCGGCCCGCCGCAAATCCGGCGCTGCGGAGGCGCTGGTACAGATCATCCACCTCTTTGCGGGTGGCTGCGTACACGATGCCCGGCTCATGACCATGCGCCGCTGCATATTGAAGGACGAAGTCCTTCTTGTTCTCCCCGCGCAGCACGGACATCGCCAGATTGTCCCGGCCAAGACCCGTGACGAACACGCCGGGGTCGCGCAGACGGAGCAGCCGGGTCATGTCTTCCATGACCTCGGGTGTCGCGGTCGCCGTGAAGGCTGCGAGAATCGGCCGGTTCGGCAGCTCCTCCACGAACGGCGACACCGCCAGATAGCTGGTGCGGAAGTCATGGCCCCACTGCGAGACGCAGTGGGCCTCGTCCACCGCGACGCAGGCAAGCGGCAGCTCCGCCATTTCCAGGCGGAACCAGTCCAGCTCCAGCCGCTCGGGAGCGACGTAGAGCAGCTTCAGCTCGCCGCGCCGGGCGGCGCGGATGCGGTCGTTAACCTCCTTGCCGGTCAGCGTGCTGTTGATGTAGGCGGCGGGAATGCCCGCCGTTGTGAGAGCGTCGACCTGGTCCTTCATCAGGGAGATGAGCGGCGAGACAACGAGCGTCATGCCCGGCAGCAGCATCGCCGGAACCTGATAGCAGATCGACTTCCCGCCGCCGGTCGGCATGATGCCAAGTGTATCCCGCCCTTCCAGAAGACTCGCGACAATCCGCTTCTGGCCTTCCCGGAAATCCGGGTAGCCGTAATATTTATGCAGCACCTGCTGCGCTTGTTCCATCGTAAGTTCCTGCGTATTCATAGGTCATTGACTCCTTACAAGCTTTCTATCTCCAGTTTACCGGACTTTGCAGCGGAGGGGCAACCGCCATGAAGACAAAAAGGGCGATTCCGGGGCTATCGATCTCAGGAGCGTACATAAAGTGCCCTTATGCAGCGAACAATGAATTTACAAGACCTGCAAAGGAGGAAGGGCATGGGCAGCTGGACACAACAATACGAGGCTTACAAAAAGAAGCAGTCCGGCAACCGGCCAGGCCTCCCAGGGCTAGGTGGGCCGGAAGGCGATAGCAGCCATGCGCAGAAACAACCGATCAGTCCTGTTCTTCAGGACAATCTGGACATGCTGCAATCCTTGCTCGGCGATAATGGGGATTTCGTCATCCGTTCGTTTCAGCTCTTCGGCCGGCATGAGGCGGCGCTGACGTTCTATTCCTCCATCGTCGACAAAGCCAATCTGCTGGAGCATCTGTTGAAGCCGCTAATGCGCGAGACCTGGCCCGCAGAGCAGGACGAAGACGGCCCAAGTGAGCTGATGGAACTGATTTGGAGCCGGGTCACCCAACTGACCAGGGCTTCCACAATCAAGAGTCTCCCCGAATTGCTGACTGCGTTGTCCCAGGGCTGCGTCGTCCTGCTGGCCGGCACAGCTACAGAGGGACTTGCGTTCGATTTGCGGAGCATCGAGAAGCGCGGAATCGAGCAGCCGCAGACCGAGCAAGTAATCCGCGGCGCCCGGGAAGGGTTTATTGAGGACCTGGAGGCCAATCTGTCGCTGCTCCGGCGGCGTCTGCAGACCGCCGATTTCAAAACCGTCATCAATCCGATCGGCCGGCGGACGGCTTCCCGGGTTGCCCTCTGTTATCTGGACGGTATTGCAAACCCGGGTTTGATCGAAGAAGTGATGAAGAGGCTGTCCGACATCGACATAGACGGCGTCATTGAATCGGGATATCTGGAACAGTTCATGGAGGAATATCCGCTGTCTCCGTTCCCCCAGATCCAGAATACGGAGCGTCCCGACAAGACAACCTCCGCTCTGCTGGAAGGAAGAGCCGCTATCCTCGTGGACGGATCTCCGTTCGCCCTGCTCGTCCCGGCGCTGTTCAACCAATTCTTCCAGACGATAGACGATTATTCGGAACGCTTCATCATCGCAGGTCTGATCCGGTTCATCCGTGTTGCTGCCTTATTCTTCTCCTTGTTCTTCCCATCGCTCTATGTCTCCGTCATTTCGTTTAATCCGGAGCTGATTCCCACGAATTTCGCCGTAGCCATTTCAGGAGGCAGGGCCGGCGTACCTTTTCCGGCGGTTCTGGAAGTGCTGATCATGGAAATTTCAATGGAAGTGCTGCGGGAGGCAACCATCCGTATGCCGCAGATGGTCGGCGGAGCATTGTCCATTGTCGGGGTGCTGGTTATTGGCCAAGCCGCCGTCTCAGCCGGACTGGCCAGTCCCATCACCGTGGTCATCGTCGCGCTGACCACGGTCGGCTCCTTCGCCACCCCGGCCTATAACGCGGCCATCTCGCTCCGCATGCTGAGGTTCCCGCTTGTCATTCTGGCCGGAACATTCGGGCTGTATGGCGTAATGGCCGGCACCATTATGATTATTAACCATCTGCTGTACCTGGAATCGTTCGGCGTGCCTTACATGACACCGTTCGTCTTCGGCAAATGGCGGGATTTCAAGGATACGGTTATCCGGGCGCCGTTGTGGTGGATTAAGAAACGGCCCAGCTTTCTGAACACTCCGGACATGACCAAGCTCCGCCAAGGTACAACCAAGCAGATGTGGGACCGAATCTTCAGCCAGAAAGGTGAATGGTATGAGTCACATCCCGCGCCAGATCACGACACTCCGGGCGACGAGCGTCATCATTAGCACCGTAATCGGAGTCAACATCCTCAGCTTCCCCCGATATATGGCCAATGCCGGGGGAAGCGGCGCTCCACTGGTCGCCATAGGAGGAACCGCTCTCGCCTTTGTCGGCCTGCTTCCCGCCGTACTGCTCTGCCAGCGGTTTCCGAGAGAGAATCTCTTTCTCTTCAGCCGCAGGCTGATCGGTCGGGTCCCGGCGGATCTGCTTACGGCTATCGTCTGTCTTCTCTTTCTCGTGGTCACTGCACTGACCGCCCGGCAGTTCGGGGAGGTCGCGCTGATCGTGCTGTTCCGGAAGACGCCTATCGAGGCCGTAATTCTCATTCTGCTCCTGCTCTGTCTCTTCGCTTCCCGGAGAGGTGTGATCAAGTTCGCCCAGATTCATTTTTTCTATCTGCCGCTGATTATTCTTCCTTTGGCGGGGATCATTCTTGCCTCTCTCCGCGATATTGATCACCTCAATCTGCTGCCGGTCATAAGCGGGAACGTCCATAGCTTCTTCAAGGGATCAGTGGCTTCCAGCAGCCTGTACCAGAGCTCGTTCATCTTCATTCTCCTGGTCCCGTTCATGAAGCGTCCCCGGCGTACCCTCGGCGTCATGTCGGCCGCAGTGGGCACTATCGGTGTCCTGTATGCGCTGATTGCCGCATCAGTCGTCGGAATGTTCGGCGCCGAAGAGACAAAGCTTCTGTTCTATCCGACGCTGGAGGCCGCCCGATCTACCAGCATAGGCGGCAATGTGCTGGAGCGGCTGGATGCCCTATTCATCATCATATGGGTATTTTCCGTCTTCACCTCCGCATACAGCACGTTCTATTTGTCTGCCTATTCGCTTCGGACACTATTATCGCTGCGGGATCAGCGGTCGGCATGCAGCTTTCTTCTGCCGGTAGTCTTCCTGCTCTCCCTTGTTCCCAAGAACATTTTCGAAACCTACAGCGCCGCCTACAGTATGGCACTTGCCAATCTGTACATCATGATCTACCCTCTTGTTCTTTATGTTGTGGCTGTTGTCCGCAAAAAAAGGGGAACACCCCAATGAGCAGGAACATGTGGAAGCTGGCCGTAACGGGGTTTCTCTTTGTCGTTCTTTCCCTCCTGCTAACCGGGTGCTGGGACGAGCAGAGCATCGAAGAACGCGCCCTGGTGCTTGGACTTGCGATCGATGAGGTACAGGACACGAACACCAAAGCCGAACTGAAGACGACGCATCTCGACAACCAGCCGGGTCAGTATATGCTGCATATCACAGCCCAGATCGCCGTTCCCGGCAGGGTTCCGCTCGGTCCGGGCTCTGAAGGAGGCGGCGACAGCGGGAATCCGGTATGGGTTGTCAGTGCCGACGGACATTCGCTGGACGACTGCCTAAATAATCTTCAGCAAAAACTGGCCGAGCCCCGGTATCTGATCCATCTTCGGATTATAGTCATCAGCGAGGATTTCGCCCGGCACGGGCTGGATGAGATTAATGATTATCTTCGCCGCAATCCGGAAGTCCGACGCAGAACGTGGCTGCTCGTTACGGGCCAGAAAGCCGAGAACTTCATGAAGGTCCAGCCTCCTCTGCAGCGCGTGCCTACCCTGTATATTTTGTCGATGATGGACCGAGCCGTCGAGAGCGGGAAATTTCCGCAGGATTTCATCGGAGACTTCTGGTCTGCGGAATCCAAATGGGGCCGGGACGGCTTTCTGCCCTACGTCTCGATCCGCAACAAAGAAAATATTACCATCGACGGACTGGCCTACTTCAGCAGAGACAAACTGGCCGGGACGACACAGCCGCTCGACATCGGCGCCTACATGGCTTTTCAGGGAATCGACCCCGGCGGATATTCCGTACTGTTCAAGACGGGTAAATACGGTGATGTGATGAGCCGCACCATTTCCCGGCATTCGAAGAAACGAACCGTAATCCGGAACGGGAAGCCGCATGTGATCTGCGACATCGATCTGGAAGGCGATTTGGACGAGCACTATAACACAAGCAAGCCAATCCGTACATCGGCCGATCTTCATGCACTCGAGAAGGAATTCGAGCAGGACACGGAACAAATTCTGCGCCTGCTGTTCCAGCAGACTCAAAAGGACCGGTCCGATATTTTTGGCATAGGCGAATGCGTAAGGGCGCATCACCAGTCTTACTGGAAGAAGAATGTGCACAGCAAATGGGACTGGGAGGAACTGTATCCGACTGTAAGTCTCGAGTTACGCATCAGACTGACAATACGCCGAGTGGGGCTCAAAGATACGTAAGCCGGTATCCGGTGCCGGCAGGAAGGACGGAAATCGATGTTTCGTATGCTTTTTTTCACATCGGCTATATCCGCATTCTCCGCCCTGTTGCTTCTCACAGTGGACAGAGAATACTACAGGGTTAACGGCATGACCCGGGAACACAAAGCCTCCGCCATCCTCTCCTGGATTCAAATTGCGGCATGCCTAGTCTTCCTTCTCATGGTGTGGGTTCTTCACTATTGAGCCTCTGCTGCGTTATGATGGGGCAGAGAGGTGGATGAATATGCCAAATTCCCTTTTGACCAAAAAAGCGCTGGCCGAATGTCTGAAGAAAAGAATGGAGCATACCCCGCTGAGCAAAATAACCGTCAAGCAAATAACAGACGATTGCGGGGTCAACCGTCAAACGTTCTATTACCATTTTCACGATCTGTTCGAGCTGCTGGGCTGGATTTACAAGAAGGAGGCCGTTGGCAGCATCTCCGCTTACCGAAGCTATGATACCTGGACCGACGGGTTCTGCCGGATCTTTCTGTATATTCAGAATAACCGTGCATTCTGTTGCAATACGCTGGAATCGCTCGGCCGGAATCACCTGGATGCCTATCTGTATGCCGTGACGAATGAACTCATTATGGGCGTGATCGACGAGTTGGCCGCGAACATGAACGTCAGCGTGCAGGACAAGCAGTTTATCGCCAATTTCTATACGCTCGCTTTTAGCGGACTCGTTATTAAATGGATGAGGGATGGCATGAGGGAGAACCCGCAGGCTATGATCGAACGGCTGAGCGTTCTGCTTGAGGGGCAGTTCCTCACAGCGCTGAGCAAGTATGAGCATACGTTGTTCTGAATGTAAGCCTATGTCGAAAAGTTAGACAGTTTATTCTATATGACTAAAAACCGGACATTTCGGCTGGATTGACGATACCTTTTGAAAACGCTTCGCCTTACACTCTAAGACAGATAGTCCAATACACTTATGTGGAGGAGATTGTCTATGAGACAGGATTATGAAGGCAGACAGGTTTATCTGGTAGGCGGCGGAATCGCATCACTTGCGGCTGCCGCTTTTCTCGTTCGGGATTGCGATTTTCCGGGAAGCGGCATTCATGTCATCGAAGAGCTGCACATTCTTGGAGGAAGCAACGACGGTGCAGGCAGTGAGGAACATGGCTATGTTATTCGCGGCGGACGGATGCTCAATGACGAGACTTACGAAAATCTGTGGGACCTGCTTGCCTCCATCCCTTCGCTCGATCATCCGGAAATATCGGTCCGCGAGGAGATCACCGCCTTCGACAATGCCAACCCTACGCATTCCAGGGCCAGACTGGTGAACGCTGCCGGAGAGATCATCAATTCGTCTTCGATGGGCTTCGATATGGCCGACCGGCTTGCCATGGGCAAGCTTATCCTGACTCCCGAGGACAAAATGGGCACAGCCCACATTAACGACTGGTTCGCGCCGCATTTCTTCGAGACGAATTTCTGGTACATGTGGGCGACGACCTTCGCCTTCCAGCCCTGGCACAGCGCCGTCGAGCTGAAACGTTATATGATCCGCTTTATGCATGAATTCCCGAGAATTCACACCCTCGAAGGAGTCACGCGGACGCCTTACAATCAATATGACTCCGTCATTTTGCCGCTAAAAAAATATCTGGAGAAGCAATCTGTCGATTTCTCCCTGAAATGCACCGTGACCGATCTTGATTTCAAGGAGGGCGAAGGCATTACCGTAACGGGCATACATGTGCTGAAAGGCGACGTCAAGGACAGAATTGCGGTCGGGGACAGAGACCTCGTTATCGTAACGAACGGCTCCATGACCGAAAGCTCCAGTCTGGGCTCCATGACTGCCCCTCCCGTCCTGAACGGCAAGGGAAGCTCATGGGAGCTGTGGGACCGCCTTGCTGCGAAGAAGCCAGGGCTTGGCAATCCGTCTCCGTTCGATGACCATATCGACGGCTCCAAGTGGGAGTCATTTACCGTGACGTTCAGCGACTCGGTCTTCTTCGACCTGATGGAGAAATTCTCAGGGAACCGCGCGGGAACGGGCGCTCTCGTTACGTTCAAGGATTCGTCCTGGCTGATGTCCATCGTGCTGGCCTATCAGCCGCATTTCCGCAATCAGCCGGAGCATGTGCGGGTATTCTGGGGCTACGGCCTCAATGTCGATAAAGAAGGCGACTTCGTGAAGAAGAAAATGTCGGAGTGCACCGGGGAAGAGATTATGACCGAGCTGATCGGACATCTGCATTTCGGGCAGCACCGAGACACCATCATGGCGACGGCGAACTGCATTCCGTGCATGATGCCTTTCATCACCTCGCAGTTCATGCCAAGGGCGCTGGGCGACCGGCCCAAGGTTGTGCCGGACGGCTCGACGAATCTCGCGATGGTGGGCCAATTCTGCGAAATTCCCGAGGATGTTGTGTTCACCGAGGAATACTCGGTGCGCGCCGCAAGAATCGCAGTCTATAAGCTGCTGGGAATCAACAAGCCGGTGGCGCCGGTTCATCATTACCAGTACGACGTGCGAACGCTCGTGTCGAGTCTGGCTACCTCCCTGCACTGACTTCCATCCCGCTCTGCTGCGTTCTTCCGTTAGCAGACAGCCAAAAGCCTTCTCCGGACGGGGAAGGCTTTTGGCTTCTTATATGCGGGGGTATATGACGGTATTATGGCTGTTATATGGCGGGCAGGGCTCTGCCCGGCAAAACGCAGCATAAGTGCAGGCTCTACTCGCCTTGAGCGGAGCGCCCCGAGCGAAACGCTGCCTCGACGAATTACAGGCTGCAGGAACCGTCCGCGCAGCCGTCGCCGCTGGTCTGAGACGAGCTTATGACTTTAAGCTCCGGCTGCTTCTGCTCTTCGGACCATACCGTCTCCAGCACCTCGGTGAATACCGGTCCCGGCTGGGCGCCGGAGATCGCATATTTATTGTTGAAGACGAAGAATGGCACACCGGTTACGCCAAGCCCGGCGGCTGTGCCGATATCGGCCCGGACGTCTTCCGCGTACGCGTCAGACTCCAGCAGCGACGCGGTCTCGGCTTCCTCCAGGCCAACTTCGGCGGCCAGCGACGCCAGCACTTCATGGTCGCCCAGGTTCACACCGTCGGTGAAGTAAGCCTTCAGCAGCCGCTCCGTCATTGGGGTTGCCAGACCGCGTGCTGCCGCCAAATGGCTCAGACGGTGAGCGTCAAATGTATTGGTGGGCTTAATCGAATCGAATTGGAAATCAAGGCCCGCGCCCGACGCTTGCTCCGCAAGCTGTGCGTTCATCGTCTTGGCCTGATCGTAGGACATGCCGTATTTGTCCGCAAGCACCTGGTGAATGTCCCGGCTCTCGCTTACAGGCGCATTCGGATCAAGCTCGAAGCTCCGGTACACCACCTCCACACTGCCTTGCCCTTCGAACTGGCTAAGCGCATGCTCCAGCTTTCTTTTGCCAATATAGCAGAACGGACAGGCAAAATCAGACCATACTTCTATTTTCATCTCATTATCCTCCTCAGAGCCAAATTACTGGTTACCTAGTGATTATTACTTACAATTATATAGTAAACACCCGTCAAAGACAAATTTTTAAGGAAACTATTACCCCTTCTGTCTTCTCTGGGTTATGATAAGAATGATGTGATCAAGAATCTTATGTATGGATGGTGGGATATGTTCAAGAACAAAAAGGCAGCTCTGCTCCTGGCCGCGCTTGTGATCGTGATTGCGGCGGGCGTCGGAACATGGCTGTTTGCAAGCAGTAAGGACAAAGAGTCAGCGGAAACAACCCCGGCCGCCGGAGAGACCAAATCGCTCTCGCAGCAGTTCTACATTTACGATACTGTAGTCAACATCAAGATTTTCGGCGACAAGGTATCCCAGCAAAATATGGACGATATCCAGGCTATCCTGGAACGTATGGATATGGAGTTCAGCCGGACCAGAAAAGGCGGTGAAGTATACCGCATCAACGAGGCTGCCGGCAAGTCTGCCGTGAAGGTATCGGATGAAACGATGGATGCCGTGAAGAAATCCGTTGAATACGCCAAGGAAATGGACGGGCTGTTCGACCCGACCATCGGCCCGCTGGTCGACCTGTGGAACATCGGCAACGGCGGCGATCATGTTCCGCCCCAGGCCGAGATCGACAAGGCCAAGGCATTGACCAACTACAAGGACGTGATCATTGACGAGCAGGCGAAGACAGTCAAGCTCGCGCGGACAGGCATGGTTCTTGATCTCGGCGGGATCGGCAAGGGCTATGCCGCCGACATGATCGCCGAATATTTGAAGAAGCAAGGGCTGAACAGCGCCATGATCAATCTGGGCGGCAGCAGCATTATCGGGCTCGGTCACAAGCCGAACGGAGCGCAGTGGAACATCGGGCTGCAGGACCCGGACCAGAGCCGCGGCACACAGCTCGGCACGATCCAGATCAACGACGAGGTCATCGACGCCTCCGGTGTGTATGAGCGCTTCTTCATGCAGGACGGCGTGCGGTATCACCATATTCTTGATCCCCGCACCGGATTCCCGGCCCAGAACGGCCTGAAGAGTCTGACCATCATGAGCCCGAATGCGACCGACGCGGACGCCCTGTCGACCGGCGTGTTCCTGATGGGCATGGATGACGGGCTCAAATTCCTGGAGGCTCTCCCGGAGAAGGTCGAAGGCTTCTTCATCACCGACGACAACAAGATTTATGCGACGCCGGGCATCAAGAAACGGCTCGTGCTGACCGACCCTACGTACAGCTTCGGCAACTGAGAAGCGAAGGCTTTTGTTAGAACATAAAGCGGCCCGGCAAATATGCCGGACCGCTTTTTTGCATCATATACGTAATCGCTCTGTCAGCTGCAGCTCTGGTATTTAGAACAGTGAAAGCTCCGCGAATTCCCGGTAATTCCGGAACACATGCGTCGGGGTATGTCCCGTTCCCGGTTCCCGTCCGCGCGGATTGTACCAGCATACTTTCCAGCCCGCATCCAGCGCGCCGACGACGTCGTTATGCCAGGTATCCCCGATGTACAGGCTGTTCTCCGGCGCCGTTCCCGTCTTCCGGTTGACGTGAGCGAAGATTTCCGGATCGGGCTTCGCAATGCCGACGGCGTCGGAAATGAAGATTCGCTCGGATGGGATGAGCTTGTCCACGCCAAGTCCGCGGATTTTGCCCATCTGGTGATCTTTCGGTCCGTTCGTGATGATGCCCACGACATCCCCCCGCTCAATGAACCGCATGAGCTGCGGAAGCACGCCTTCGATCATCTCGATGCTGTACTGGCGTCCAATGTATGCCTCCTGCACTCGACTTGCCTGCTCCCGGGTCAGGAAGATCCCGAATTCCTCAAACGCAAGCTCCAGCCTGCGAACCCTCGTCTCCTCAAGGCCAAGCTCCCCGTTCAAATATTTCGGCCACAGCAGATCGCTGTGATGCCTTACCCGGTGAAACAGCTCCGCCATGTCGGGGCTTATTCCGTCCAGGTTCAGCACCTCTTTCGCCGCGTCCCGGAACGGAACGAGATGATCGTACAGCGTATCGTCCAGGTCAAAGAACACAGCACGGTTACCGTTACTCTCCACTTTCATTCTCCTTATCCTTATCTCCTGTATCCTGAAAATACCTCTTTAGAAAAAAAGCTGATAGCAGTCAAACTCGTCATCTTTGACATAACCGTTCTTCACGTACAGACTCTGCGCGGCGATATTGTCCGGATGTGTCTCCAGCGTCAGTCCTTTGCTGCCCGTCTCAAGCGCATAGCGCCGGACTTCCTCCAGCAGCAGGGTGCCTGCGCCCGTTCCCCGCGCTTCCTCCTCGATGAACAGATCGTTCAGAATCCACAGCCTCTCCATCGTAAGGGAAGAGAAGGACGGATACAGCTGTGCGAAGCCCGCCGCCTTCCGCTTGCTCTCCCCGGCGCCCTCCGTATTCCCCTGAAGTGCCAGGAAGATGACCGATTCCTTCAGGCGCAGCCGTTCCTCCAGAAACCTCCGCTCTTTCTCCGGATCGGATGTTTGCCCGTAATAGGTCCGGTATGAATCAAACAGCGGAACGATAGAGTCCAGATCCTTCAGCCCCGCCTTTACAACCGTGTACAATCCCATGCCGATAACGCTCCCCTCGCAAATCTTGTTCTACCGTCATTTTAGATTTGCAGGTGTCTTTCGAACATGGAGTAATCGGCACAACATTTGGACTTATCCGAGCCGGGAGGAAGGCTGCTCCGCAGCCAGATCGATCCAGTAGCGGCAGTACCGGTTCTCAAGCTCGGCCAGTCTGCCGCCGTTCTTCTCGATCACTCTCCGCGAACCAAGATTGTCCTCGTTGCATGTGAGGAGCGCCCGGGTAATGCCGATTCCGGCAGCCTGCTCCAGCACTTCGGCAAGCAGCGCCGAGCCGTAGCCCTTCCTCCGCTCCGAGGGACGGATGCAGTATCCGATATGTCCGCCGGTCACGCGGAGAGAATTCGTCAGCCTGTGGCGGAGCTTGCCATAGCCGACAGGCCGCTGCCCGTCGTACAGCACATACAGCGTCTGGGGCGGTTGGCCCGGCGGCAGGCCGATTCCGCTGGCATAATCCCGCAGCACCGGCAGCAGCCTAACAAACCTCGGGTAACCCGAGGTGTACAGCGTATTGACGAAGCCGTTCTCACCAGGCCCGATTTCGCGGGCCATGGCATAGAGATCTCTGTCCTCCTGGAGTTCAAGCTCCCGCAGCTGCAGCGGCATTCCTCTCACCCCTTCTACTCGTAGAACACATGGCGTGCTTCAATATTTCCATCCTCAATATCCATGAGACCGAAGGAATACAGCTTCTCCCGCCGTTTGTCGGTTGGCGAGCCGGGATTGAACAGCAACAGCCCGTTCTCCCGGCGCAGCAGCGGCTGATGGGAGTGTCCGAACAGAATGCAGTCCAATTGCTCACCGGCAAAAGCCTTCAGCGCGTTGCCGTCCGTACCTCTGCCCGAGTAAGGCGCGTGCCCGTGAATCATCCCGATGCGGGCGCCCGCAAGCGTCAGGATCTTCTGCTCTCCAAAACGCTCCACAATTTCACGGCCGTCGTTGTTGCCGGCGATTCCTTCAACCGGCGCAATCTTGGCCAATTCGTCCACGATCTCCAGATCGACCCAGTCGCCAAGGTGCAGAATCAGTTCGACTCCCGCCAGCCCTTCTGTCAGCGCCTTCGGCAGTTTCTTCGCCATTCGCGTCATATGCGTATCCGATACGACTCCTACTTTCATTCTGGTCAGCTCCCCGTTTAGAATGGTTCCTGCTGTTTCCTGATTGTACGACGAATGGCGGCGCAGGTCTACCTGGAAGGCGGCAGGACACTGCACAAGGACAGAGCAATGCACGGAGAGAGGACAGGCGGTGCAAAGCTTGCGGCGAAGCTGCACAGCGGGAGGTCATGCGTGCACGGCTTGGGAGTGTGCCGCCGTGCCGGCGCCCGCCTGCAGCAGCGGCGTCAGCCGGACCGTCCCGCTGGAGCGGTCATAGTCCATCGTGATATGCAGCGACCGGCAGATGTCGTCCAGCGGAACGAACAGCTTGCCCATCTTGTATTCCGGCGCCGTCTGATCCGCCGCACCCTGCCCGTTGACAAGCAGCTCTTGCTTCGGAACGTAGCGGAGAATCCGGTCGATCGTCTGCCGGGGCGTGCGAAGATTGCTTCCGGCGTTGATGCGGTCCGCGTTCAGTACGCCTCTCTGCGCCAGTCCTTCCTTCACCGTGAAGGTCAGCGGAATGCCGAGCGATGATGTCGCCTGCAGCACCCGGTCATTGTAAGCGCCGTAAGGAAAAGCAAGCGCCGAGTCGGTGTTGCCGAGCTCCTGCTTCAGTCTCAGCTCCGCCCTACCCAGATCCCCCTCCACTCTCCGGTAATATTCCTCGTTCGTCTCGTTCCGGTTCTCATCGTTGATGTAGAGCAGCGCCGAGAGAGCCGGCTGCTTGCCGCCTTCGGCATCCACCACATCATAATAGTGCAAATTATAGGTATGGTTGTAGAAGCTCATACCGGATTTCTTCAGGTCCCGCATCTGCGCCCAGGTCAGCTTGGGCAGACCCCCCTTGCCGGGATTATCGACGTCGGAGACGATGACGAAATTCGTTGCGGTGTAGCCGTATTTTCTCAGAACAGGATACGCCAGCTTGTAGAAGCTCTCATAGCCATCATCAAACGTAAGCAGCACAGCGTTATCCGGCACTTGTCCCCCATCCAGCATAAACTTCCGGTACTGATTCATTGTGATAACATGATAGCCCTCCTGCTTCAGCAGCTCCATTTGCCCCTCGAACCGGTTAACCGAGAGAATGGAGGGCAAGAGCGGCTTCGTGGACAGATGATGGTACATCAGAACCGCCACCTTGTCCCGGTAATGGACTCCTTTGGGAAGAGCCGGCGCCGGTTTCCAATCGATCTTGATGCCAAGCAGATGTTCCGCGACGTTCTTCGGCACCATCAGCTCATGCCCCTTGTAATCGAAGGGTCCCGAATACGGTATGACCCGGTTCCCCATGACAAAATGAACGGGCCGTTTCCCCCTCTCGAAACCGTAATGAACCGTCAGGACGGCAGCCACGGCGAATACAATTGCGATAATCCCTATTTTTCTCATATTCATGGTGAACTCTCCTTGCCAATTGTGCTGCCTCAAAACGGCGACATGTTTATATTATTCCCACAGCACCCCCGATTTCGTAACAACTTTTTAATTTTTGGCAGAAAAAAGGAAAAGGGGATAAAACGGCGGGACGGACGAGGATTTCGCGGCTTTCAGATATAAAAAAAACTGCCCGGCACGCACCGGACAGTTCACATTTTTCTTATTGAAAAACAATTCAACCTCTACTCCAGCATAGTCTGCGCTTCCTTGACCATTTCGCTGACCGAGATGAGTCCTCCGCCGGACAGCTACCAGTAATTCGGGTCCAGATATACAATCTTTCCGTTCTTGAAGGCGTTCGTGTTCTGAACGAGTTCGTTCTCGACCGTCTCCTTTGCCGGAGAGGATTCGCCGTTCTCGCTCTTGACGACAGCCCCGCGGTAGTGTTTTTTGCATGAATCCAGCCAAAAACCGGTATAAATCCGGTTATTTATAATTACGCCAATTCGGATCGCTGTTCTCCAGCAGATGGGAAAAATCATTGTCCAGCCGCTTCTGCTCCGCCTTGCGCGCGTCCTCGGCGGCCTTGCGCTCCGCTTCCTTGCGGCTGGATTCCTCCTGCTTCAGCTCGTCAGCCTGCGCCTTCAGCTTGTTCAGCACTTCGCTGCTGAGCAGATCCTTCAGCGTAGGCTGGGCATCTGCCTTCGGCGCACGCGGAGCGGGCGGGGTGTTCTTCTTCTTCGCCATTCTTGTATATCTCCTTCCGTCTCCGTTTATTTCAAATTTGTTTTAGTGGTTTGTTTTTTCGTTTATAATAGTGTGCAAGAGGTGAGAATCATGAAGCAGACTTCCCTGTGTCCCCGGCTGCAAAAAAGCATGGATATCATCGGCAAACGATGGACCGGCCTGATCATTTACCAGCTTCTTCAAGGGCCGCAGCGCTTCGGCGAAATTGAAGCTGCTCTGCCTCTTAGCGGAAGACTCCTGTCCGAAAGACTGAAGGATCTTGAGCAGGAAGGCATTGTCCGCCGGATGGTATTTCCCGAAACGCCGGTGCGCATCGAGTATTCACTGACCGATAAAGGTCTGGCGCTGGAATCCGTCATCCGCGACCTGGAGCACTGGTCGCATGATTGGATCGAGGCGGATTCGATCTGCCGCGAGAAGCCAGACCGGTCCTGACCGGCCCCTTGTTAGGGCCGGTCAGGGCAGCCGGACTTGAGGCGCCTATCCATAGACCCTAGAGGGGAGCGGCAAATGCCGCTTCCCTACTTTGTTCTGCCTGCTTCCCGGAAGCAACTGCATCCCGGCCCGTCCTGCATTCCTGGTGTTCCGTCAGATTTTCCGTCCCAGTATGACAAGATCGCGCAGCACCCCATCCATATCCGCCACCTCGGGCAGCAGCCCCCAGCGCTCAAAACCGAACTTCTCCAGCAGCCCCAGACTCGGCGCATTATGCCCGAATACAAAGCCTACCAGATTCTGAAGCTTCAGCCGCCCGCATTCCTCAATCGCCCGCTTGATCAGCAGGCTGCCGGCTCCCGTTCCCCTGAATTTCTCGCTTACATATATGCTAAGCTCGGCTGTTCCGTTATAGGCCGGGCGTCCATAGAACGACTGAAAGCTCAGCCAGGCGGCGATGCCGCCGTCCGCTCTCAATACCCACAGCGGCCGGTGGCTGCTGCTATGCTCGTGAAACCAGGGCAGACGGTCCTGAACAGTGACTGGCTCCAGATCGGCCGTTACCATCCGTCCCGCTACCGTGGAATTGTAAATCTCAACGATTTCCGGCAGGTCGCCTTGCACAGCGTTCTCGATCCTGCTGTTCTCCCAATTCATGTCTTCATCCTCCATCGGGCCGCCGGTCCAGTTTTTGACAAACGTCTCGCTGCGGCGTTACTCTAAGGCTAGCGGAGGTACAAGCTGCATGTACCCGCATCCTGCTCATTCAAACGTAATTCATATGCCCGGTCAAGTCAATTGGAAACGGAGAACAACGTGCGGACAGTACATAAAATGGAAGCAATGTTGATGTGCAGGTTCCCTACCAGCTACTCACACTGGCGAGTGACGCGCAGCGGTCAACTGGATCGGCATTCATGAGGACCGCCGCCGTTGCCCGCGGGGATTTGCCGTCTATGCCGTGACGTCCTCCCACAGCCCAGAGAGCCTGCTCAATCTTCGGCCAGCCCGACCGCGCGCAGGCTGAATTCCCAGAGCCGTCCGGCTTCTTCCCGGCTCTCCGCCCTGGGCGTCAGCTCCTTGACCTTCCGGCGATAGAAGTACCGTCCCGTCGTTTCGGCAAGCTCCGGCGCGGTCGCCAAATACACGGCGGTGTCCGCCCCCTGCTCCGGCGTCAGGAAGAAATGCGAGAGCAGCTTCATGACGCCCTTGCCGAAGCCGTTATCCCGGTTCACTCCAAGGCTCGTGCCTACAGCTCCGGGATGCAGGCTGTTCACGGTCACCCGGGTTCCCTTCAGCCGCTCGGCCAGCTCTCTGGCGAACAATATATTCGCCAGCTTGGACCGGCCATAGGCCTTGGCCGGGTTAAAGCCTCTGGACAGTGTCGGATCGTCCAGATGGAGCGCTCCGACCTTGTAGGCGCCGGACGCCACAACGACGATTCTTCCTCGCTCCGCAGCCTTTATAGGCTCAAGCAGCAGATGGGTCAGCAGAAAGTGGCCCAGATGGTTCACGCCGAAGTCCTGCTCGAAGCCATCTTCGGTCAGCTGCCGTTTGACCGCGACCACGCCGGCGTTGTTGATCAGAATATCCAGCACCGGATATTTCGCCTTGAATTCCGCCGCGAAGCTGCGGATGCTTGCCAGCGACCCGAGATCGCAGAGCATAAGCTCTAGCTTCGAGCTGCCACTCCGCAGCTTCGCCTCCTCGAGGGCGGCTTCACCGCGCTGGCGGCTCCGGCAGGCCATCACAACCCGGATTCCCCTTCGGGCGAGCTCTATGGTTGTGGCAAGCCCCATGCCGGCGCTGGCTCCGGTAACGATAGCGATTTGTTCGTGCATGTCGCTCCTCCTTTTCTTCCCATCGTACACCAAACAGGACGGATGGGGGAATCGGCACAACTTATGGAAAGGAAGTGACTCGGGACCATTGTCCCGAACCTGATGAAGCTTGCTCCATCCATTTACGCGCTTAACGTTCCCATGCTGTCCCCTCTTTTCGGGCCGACTCAGATTTTTCCGTCGCTGCTGGCAGATGAAGACGGGCTGACGCTTGTCGATTCCGGCATGCCGGGCCAGTTCAGCTCCTTGAAGGAGACGTTTGAATAAGAAGAGGCTGCAGCTGTCAGACATCAAAAGGGTGATCATCACCTACCAGGACATCGACCACATCGGCAATCTGTTTGAGCTGAGCAATCTGATTCCGGAGCTTGAACTGCTGGCCCACGCCGATGATATCCCTTACCTGACCGGCGATCTGCCGTTCATCAAGTTCACCCGGGAGCGGATTGAGATGATGCCCGGCCCGGCCAAGGACATGGCTCTGCATTTCCTGGAGAGCTGGAGGGCCGGCCGGTCTCCCGTGTGCTCTGCTACCACGGCGGACTCTACGAGGGCAGCCCCCATCCACTGATCGAAGAGCTGGCGCCATAACGAACGGACTGGACGGCAGCGTTTGCAAATAAAACCGAAAAACAGCGTAAGCCTGGCCGTGGAACTGACTCCCGTTCCTTTCGGCCTTAGCCTTACGCTGTTTTTATGATATGGATGCCATTTCCACTTCCTCTTAGCAGATCATGTATCAGCAACAAATCACCGGCCGTGCGTCCCACCGCGCAATAGACTATAATAGTCTCATTGCCGTCAGGGATACCGTGAACTCGAAGGGAGAGCAACATCAATGAATGAATCGCTGAAACGTCTGGAACGGGAAATCACCGCAGAGGGAATGGACGCTCTGCTCGTGACCGATCCGAAGCATGTCTACTACCTGACCGGATTCGCCAGCAATCCGCATGAACGGTTTCTGGGACTTCTCCTGGAACGGGGCGAAGAGCCGGTGCTGATCGTCCCTGCGCTCGACGCCGAATCCGCACGCGCGGCCTCTTCGGTTCAGACCATCGTCACCCACACCGATACCGACAATCCTTACAAGCTGCTGAGCTGCCAGCTTAAGGGCAAGCCCGGCAAGCTCGGCATCGAGAAGGAGCAGATGTCGCTCGCTCGCTTTGAGCTTTTGTCCGAAGAGGTGCCTGCGGCCGGCTTCTCCGATATCGGGCCGATGCTTCGCAAGATGCGCGCCATCAAATCGCCCGCCGAGATCGACCGGATGGTTCACGCAGCCGAGCTGGTCGAGGAAGTGCTTCGCCAGGGGCTGACCCGCGTGAAAGAAGGCGTCAGCGAGATTGAACTTGTGGCGGAGCTGGACTACCTGATGAAGAAGCTCGGCGCTTCGGGGCCGTCCTTCGATACCATGGTGCTGTCCGGCCCGAATACCGCCCTGCCGCACGGCGTTCCCGGCAGCCGGAAGATCGCGCCTGGCGATCTCGTCATGTTCGATCTTGGCGTATTCGCGAACAGCTATGCGTCGGACATCACCCGAACAATTGCGTTCGGAGAAGAGCCAGGCGCCGAGCTGAAGACCATTTATGAAACCGTGCTGGCCGCGAACGAAGCCGGCATCGCCGCCGCCAAGGCCGGAGCCTCTTACGGCTCGGTCGATCAAGCTGCCCGTGCTGTCATCGAAGAAGCCGGCTACGGCGAATATTTCGTCCATCGCGTGGGCCACGGGCTGGGCATGGATACGCATGAGTATCCGTCGCTGCACGGGCTGAACGAAGATATTATGGAAGCCGGCAACGTCTTTACAGTAGAGCCCGGCATCTATGTCCCGGGGCTTGGAGGCGTCCGGATCGAGGATGATATCCTCGTTACCGAGACCGGCGCCCGCACGCTGACGAGCTTCCCGAAGGGCTGGACGGTTCTGGGATAGAACCGGACCTACAGAGCTGGCTATAGGTTCATCGGTGTTATCAGGGCAGGATGATCAGAGTATAATCCGGGTAGGTCATCAGTATTATCCGGGAACAAAAGAAGGCATCTCCCTGCCCGGGGGATGCCTTCTTTACGTTGGATTGATTTTATTGCACATGGATTGAATTACACAATGTCATCGGGAAAAAGACCGCAGATGTAGGCTTCCGTCTCCATCTGGATCGTCGCATGCCCGATATCAAACCGTTCATGCAGCTCCTTCGCAATCTCCCGGAGCATTCCGTCCTCCCCGGTTCTGTCGTTCACCACGAGGTGGGCCGTCAAAGCAGCCTCCGTCGTACTCATCCCCCAAATATGAAGGTCATGAACCCCCAGCACTCCGGGGAGCGAGCCCAGGTAGGCTTTGACCGCAGCGGCGTCGATTCCGCCCGGGACGGTGTCCAGCGACAGACCGACCGACTCCTTGAGGAGTCCCCAGGTTCCCGCAAAAATGACAACCGCAACGATCAGGCTGCTCAAAGGGTCGAGCCACAGCCAGCCGGTATAGGAAATGAGGATACCCGCGATCACGACGCCCACGGATACGAGCGCGTCCGCCGCCATATGCAGAAAGGCGCCGCGGATATTTAGATCCCCCTTACGTCCGGACATGAACAGAATGGCGGTCGCCGCGTTGATGGCAATGCCGACGGCGGCGACCCAGATCACCGTCTGCCCTGTTACAGGCGCCGGATCATGAAAGCGACCTACGGCTTCCCAGACGATCGCGCCTATCGCAACCAGCAGGAACAGCGCGTTAAAGAGCGCCGCCAGAATCGAGAATCTGCGGTAACCGTAAGTACGGCGCTCCGTCGGAATTCTCCGCGCCAGCAGGCTTGCGGTCCATGCGAGGACAAGAGCCAGCACATCACTCAGATTATGTCCCGCGTCCGCGAGCAGCGCCAGCGAGTGGCTGAATATCCCGTAAACCGCCTCGAGCGCCACAAAGACCGTATTGAGCACAATGCCGATCAGAAATGCCCGGTTATAGTTGGCTGGCCCGTGATGGTGGCTGTGACCATGGCCTGAATGATGGTGATCCATATGCTCATGACCGGTATGCCTGTGATTCACTGGATCATGATTCGCTGAATTATGATGCGCCGAATCATGATGATTCTTCTGAGGATGTTTATTCAGATGGCCATGCGAATGTTCGTGTCCATGATGGTGCGAATGCCCCATCCTGTTCCCTCCCGTTTCTTTTGGCTTATTGGCTTAATGGATACAACGATTCCGGCATCCTGCCGGCGGCTCTATAGAGATCGCTCCCGGTTCCGGCTGTTCCCGCGCTCGGGCTCGTCCTCCGGGAAGCGGAAGCTCCGGGCGATGTAGAGGACGGGCGTTCCGGCGGCCGTCAGCAGAAATTTGACCAGATAGGTCGTGAACAAAATTTCAAACCACACTTCCCAGTTGTACAGTCCCGCAAAAGCGATCGTACAGAAGATCAGTGTATCGACGAACGAGCTGAACATGGTGCTGCCGTTCGAACGGATCCACAGCTGGCCCGGTGTTCCGAAGAACTTCCGGATCCACGTATACAGCCGCACATCGAGCAGTTGGCTGACAAAATAGGCGCTCAGGCTGCCCAGCGCAAGCCGCGGAAGCAGTCCGAAGATCGTCTCCAGCGACGGTTGGGCCATATCATCGGCAGCAGGCTTAAATACGAGAACCATCTGCATGATTACCGTTGTCATTATCAAGGTGAAGAAACCGAACCAGACCGCCTTCTGCGCCTCGGCCCGCCCGTATTTCTTATTCAATAGATCGCTTGTCATATACAGCGTTACGTACATCGTATTGCCGAGCGTCATGACGATATCGAACGGCATCGCGATCGTCTTGGCGACTTGAATGTTGGCGATAACGGTGGCTACCCCGATCCAGGCGTACATTCCTTTTTTGCCGAACAGCCGGTAGCAGAGCAGAAAAAATGCAAAGTTAACCAGAACGAATAAAATGCCCCATATCAAGTTGAACATGCTTGTCTCCCTTACCTTCTATTTTTGCATGTTTCACTCTAACATATCCGATCAGACGAGACTAGATGCCAAGCTCTTTATTGAAAAAAATTTTAACTTTTTTTCCCTGAAATATGATTAGTTTCTGAAAAAAAGATAGATTTACGAAAAAATTCGTAATAAACCGTGAATTACTGAAAAAATATACCTGACATCGCCTATAATCTACCTATTCAACCGCAGGTTAATTTAATAAAATAGTAGGCAGTACCCGTAATCCATGTCTTTGTACCAGGTTGTAAGTTAGGCCATGTGAACTAACCCGGGAAGCAAGGTCCCGCTGTTGTGCCGAACGCGCCGGCGGATATGGGAAATTATACATATTAAAGGAGAGAAACGCTATGTTTCGGATCATGCATACCATTGGCCGAAAATTTATGCTGCTGCTGCTCGCTGCCCTGTTGTTCACTTCGCTGCTGCTAAGTGTCAGTTTCTACTTTATATCGAAGAACACCATCGACAACTATGTTGTCCCCCAAATCGATAAGCTGCTGACCTCGGCCTCCCAGGATATTTACAAGTCGCTGAACTCGACCAATGCCCAGCAGGCCCGCAGCAATGACGAAGCGTCTTCGACTGTTGCGTTCTATTTCAAGGACAAGCGGCAACAGCACAATGTGGAGACCATCTTTCTGGCGGAGGTCAATGACGGCAAAGCGACTGTGCTAAGCGCGGATCACGGCTCGGAACTTAAGCGGAAGGAAGAGCTTGAGCTTACTCCGGAGCTGGCTGATGCGGCCAAGGGAAAAAACACCCTCAGCGGCATCTATTCCGACAGCCACGGTGTCCACAAGACGGCTTATGTCGGCATTCCCGGCAGCAGTCTCGTCGTCGGCGTAAGCTCCGATATGACGTTTGTGCAGGATAAGATGAAGAGCATTTTATGGACCAGCACGTGGATTACGCTGCTGGCGGTAGCTCTCGGCATGGGAGCGTCATACTTCCTGAGCCGCCGCATTACCAAACCGATCACCAGACTGGCGGCTTACAGCGACCGGCTGGCCGAAGGCGACTTCACCGAGGAGTTGACGATTCAGAGCAAGGATGAAATCGGCCGGCTGGCCGACAGCTTCCGGGTAATGTCCGAGCGGCTGAAGGTTCTGATCGGCCAGGTGCTGGACACGGCCGGCACCGTCATGGCAGGTACCAAGGAGTTGAAGGACGGGGTGGACAGCATCCGCGAACAGTCCGAACAATCCACCCTGTTCGTTGAGGAAATCAGCCAGGGCAGCCGACAAATGACAGTAAGCGCCGCGGATAACGCGCGCGCTATGGAGGAAATCAGCCAGGGCATCACCCACATCGCCTCGGCGGCCGGGGAAGTGTCGGAGCAGATTATCGAAGCCTCGGCCCGGGCCGTCAGCGGCAATCAAACCGCCCAGCAGGCGGTTGACCAGATGCACCAGGTCGGACAAGCCTCGGCGGAATCGCTGGAGCAGATCCGGCGGATGGACGAACATTCGCACCGGATTGGAGATGTCGTGCAGAGCATTGCGGAGATTACGAAGCAGATTCAGATGCTGTCCCTCAACGCTTCCATTGAAGCGGCCCGCGCGGGCGAGCACGGACGCGGCTTTGCGGTCGTGGCCGGAGAAGTCCGGAAGCTCGCTGAGCAGTCGAAGGAAGCGACAGAGCAGATCGGCCAGTTCCTGATCGGCCTGCGCGAGGAAATGCAGCGCTCCGTCAGCAGCATGAACGCGGTGAATGCCGAAGTCTCTTCCGGCCTCGGCCGGGTCGAGGAAGCGGGCAATGCCTTCAATTATTTGTCTGTCCTCATTCAAAGCATCAACCAGAGCATCCAGTCCGTCTCGGCTGCGACCCAGCAAATTACCGCCGGTACGGAAGAGGTTACCGCCTCCGTGGAGGAGACGGCCAAAATCACTTCCAAATCGCAGGAAGGCGCGGAGCATCTGTCCGACAACTATCAGGCTCTGCGGGAGCAGATGACGGAGAACGCGGGCACGGTCGAACGCCTGTACAAGCAAATGCTGCAGATGCAGGAAGCGGTGCGCCAGTTCAAGATCTGATCTCTGCCGGAATCCGGGCCATTACCGGTTCACGGGTCAGATTCAGATTGTCCATGAACCGGGCGATCCGCTCGAGCGCCTCTCTCAGCGTCTCGGAGGAAGCAGCATAGGAGCACCGGACATGCTCTTCGCCTTCGGGTCCGAAGGCGGTGCCCGGAACGACCGCAACGCCGGCTTCTCGCAGCAGGCGCTGCGCGAACACTTCCGCGCTCAGGCCAATGCCGGCCACTGAAGGGAAGGCGTAAAATGCGCCCTCCGGAAGGCGGCAAGGCAGTCCGATCCGGTTCAAGCCTTGAATAAATTCATCCCGCCGCCTTTGAAAGGCGGCTTTTCTTATGTCCTTATCGCCCAGTCCGGCCCGAAGTGATTGCAGGGCGGCGATCTGGCCCGGCGCCGGAGCACACATGGCCGTGTACTGGTGAATCTTCAGCATGGGCGCCGACAGGTCCGCCCCCGAGCAGACATAGCCAACACGCCAGCCGGTCATGGCAAAAGCCTTGGAGAAGCCGCTGACCACAATCGTCCGCTCCCTAATGCCCGGAAGCGCGGCGACGCTGGCATGCCGGCTTCCATAGGTCAGTTCGGCGTATACTTCATCCGAAATGATGATCAGATCATGGGCCTTTGCAACCTCTGCAACTGGCCCCCAGTCCTCCCGGGTCATAACGGCTCCGGTCGGATTGTTCGGATAATTCACGACGAGCGCCCGGGTGCGCGGCGTGATGGCGCGGCGGAGCGCATCCGCAGTCAGCTTGAATCCTTCCTCCATCCGGGTCATGACGGGAACCGGCTTCCCGCCGCATAGAGATACCATGGGTGCGTAGGCTACGTAGCCCGGAGCCGGGATGATCACCTCGTCACCCGGCGTAATAACGGTCCGCAGCGCGAGATCCAGCCCCTGGCTGCTTCCGGCCGTCACAATAATCTCATCCTCCGGGTCATAGGAGAGCCCGAAGCCGGAGGCCAGGTAGCCGGCCAGCTCACGCCGCAGCTCCGGGAGCCCGCGATTGGAAGTATAGCCGCTTTCGCCCCGGCTCAGAGCAGCGAAGACGGCGTCGCGCACATGATCGGGAACTTTGAAATCGGGTTCGCCGACTCCAAGCGAGATGACGTCCTGACGTTTTGCGGCCTGGTCGAAGAACGCGCGGATACCGGAAGGCGGCAGCTCCCGGACAAGGGGGTTGATCCGCAACTGTTCAACCGACATGCTGCGGCACCCCTCTCTCCTTCAGCGACAGGGAGATGATGGTATCCAGCAGGCCGCTGAACGTCAAGCCGGCGGCCTTCGCGCTCTTGGGCAATAGGCTGGCCGAGGTCATGCCCGGCAGCGTGTTAACCTCCAGCACATAGGGAACCCCGTCCGAGACGATGACGTCGACTCTGGCGTAGACGCCGCATTTCAGCGCGCGCCAGCAGGCCAGCGCCGTCTCCTTCACCCGGCTCTCAAGCTCCGGAGGCAGATCGGCTACCTCCTCCATCGCCCCGCCCGCGCTGTACTTGGCGTTATAGTCGAACCACTCTGCATGGTTCGGGACAATCTGAAGGATCGGCAGAACCTCGCCGTCCAGAATGGAGCAGGTCAACTCCATGCCTTTAACGAAGGCTTCCAGCATTACGGGCTGCTCCTGGCGGAACGCTTCTGCCACGGCAGGATACAGCTCCTCCGGCTTCTTCACCTTGGACATGCCGATGCTGGAGCCGCCTGCGGACGGCTTGACGATCAGCGGGAAGCCGAGCTTCGAAGCGGCCTCGGCGCTATATTCACCGATCTTCTCCAGGCACAGCCAGTCAGCGGTTGGAATGCCAGAAGCCCGAAGCAGCCGCTTCGTCATATCCTTATCCATGCAGATGGCGCTGGACAGCATCCCGCTGCCGCTGTACGGGATGCCAAGCGTCTCGAGCACAGCCTGGACGGTTCCGTCCTCACCGAATGCGCCATGCAGCGCGAGCAGCGCGAAATCCAGGCCGCGAACCTGATCTGCGAGATTCTCTCTCCGGTCCACAACTACCGGAACCGCCTCGTACTTGGCCTGTTCCAGCCCTCTCAGCATTTCCGCTCCTGTCTTCAGCGAGACTCCCCGCTCCGACGATGTTCCTCCCATAATAACGCCAACCTTCATGCTCCCCGCATCCTTTCCCTCTGTTGTCGATTGTCAATTAATTGTTGCCTATTTATGGCTAACGGTTCTTAAGCAGCCGCTTCGCCTCCTCGCCGATGATCGAGACGCCCCGGCGGATATTCTCGTCGCTTACCCGGGAGAAGCCCAGGCGCAGCGTGTTCTGCCCGCCTCCGTCCGTGAAGAACGAATCGCCCGGCGTGAAGATCACGCCCCGCTGCTGGCAGGCCGCCAGCAGATCCCGCGTATTTAATCCCGGCTCAAATGTCATGAACAGATGCAGCCCGCCGTCTCCCGACAGCGAGGAGAACGGCACCTTCTCCCGGCAGCACGCCAGCGTCAGCTCATATTTCCGCTTGTATTCGGCCCGGGCGCGGCGGAGATATTTTTCCAGATTGCCGTTATGCAAATATTGATAGAGCAGCGACTGGTCCAGCGTCGAGGTATGAATGCTTCTGGCACGCTTCACGCTCTCCAGAACGCCGATCAGCCGCCGGTCGCCGAGCACCCACCCTACCCGCAGTCCCGGAAACAACACCTTCGAGAAGCTTCCGATATAGACGACACCGCCTTCCGCCGAGCCGAGCGCCGCCAGCGGCGCCACATGCGAACCGGAGTACCGCAGCTCTTCATTGAAGCCGTCCTCGATGACGGGAATGCCCCGGCGGTTCATCAGCTCCATCAGCTCCAGCCTTTTGCGAAGGGACATGACGGTTCCGGTAGGATTGTGGTAAGAGGGCACAAGATAGACCAGATCATAATCCCCCTCATCCAGCGCTTCCTTCAGCTCCTCCAGATTCAGACCATCCGCTTCCATCGGAACACCGCGAATCTGAAAGCCGTGCAGCTTCAGGTTCTTGATGGCGGTGTTATGGGTCGGATTCTCGCACAGCACTCTGCCGCTCACTTTCTTGACGGTCGAGAGTACGAGGTCAAAGCCCTCGGTGAAGCCGCTCGTGATCAACATATCCTGATTCCGTGTATCCACACCCTTGCGGGCCATATAATCCAGCAAATAATCGATCAAGGGCTTGTAGCCCTTGGCATAGCCGTAATTCAGGAGCACATGGCCTTCCATCGACATCCGGTCGAGAAAAGCGCGCTTCACGCTGTCCAGATCGAACAGCTTCTCGTCCGGCGCAATGCTCGTGAACGAAATGGTTCCCTTGGACGCCCGGATGCCGCGCTTCATCAGATCAAGCTCTTCGGCCATCAGGGCATAGTCGCTGATACGGTCCTCCCAGCCGATCCTTCCGGCGTCTTCCGGCTCTTCGCCGCCGCTTCCGCTCTGCGGCTTGACGCTAGTGGCGAAGCTTCCCTTGCCCTGGACGGTGTAAGCGAAGCCGTCTGCCTCAAGCTCCGCGTATGCGGCGATGATCGTTCCCCGCCCGACGCCAAGCAGCGCGGCCAGTTCCCGAGTGGCAGGCAGCCGCCGGTCCGCCTGGATCGCGCCCTGGACGATCAGACGCTTCATATAATCCTTGATCTGGAGGTAGACCGGCCGGCCCTCGGCCAGCTTGAAATCGTTGAACATCCTTCTCTCTCCTTCTTCCTTATCATGTCACATTCCACTCCCCGGCAAAAGAACCGCGCAAGAGCCGTTTTCCGCGTATTGTGGTATGGTTGGGTTGTCCATGGCTTTTTTGTGAAAAAGCAGACTTTGGTTTACAATTATAGCTGTATTCAAAGTGCTGAAGCGGAGGAATGAATCATGCTCTTTATCGACAACGCGGGGATCACGGACGCCTCCATCAATCTGGCGATTGAGGAATACGTGCTGAAGCATCTCCCCATGGATGACAGCTACCTTCTGTTCTATATTAACAGTCCGTCCATCATTATCGGCAAGCATCAAAATACGATCGAAGAGATCAACCAGGAATATGTCAAAGACCACAATATCCAGGTCGTCCGGCGGCTGTCCGGCGGCGGCGCGGTCTATCACGATCTCGGCAACCTCAACTTCAGCTTCCTGACCAAAGACGACGGCGAATCATTCCATAACTTTCTGAAATTCACCCAGCCGGTCATCGATTATTTGAGAAGCATGGGAGTGAATGCGGAGCTGAGCGGACGCAACGACTTGCAGGTCGGTGAGCAGAAAATCTCCGGCAACGCCCAGTTCGCCACCAAAGGACGCATGTTCAGCCACGGGACCCTGATGTTCAATTCGGATCTCGACGAAGTGCATAACTCCTTGAAGGCCAATCCGGCCAAATTCAAGTCCAAGAGCACGAAATCCGTCCGCAGCCGGGTCGCCAACATCAAGGACCTGCTCGGAACCGATATGTCGATCGAGGAGTTCCGCGCCGGGCTGCTGCGTTCCATCTTCGGCATGGACCCATCGGAGGTGCCGCAGTACAAGTTGACCGACGAGGACTGGAGCAAGATCAGCCAAATCTCCGAGGAGCGCTACCGGAACTGGGACTGGAACTACGGCCAGTCGCCGAAGAGCAACGTCAAGCATGCGGTGAAGTTCCCGGGCGGCATCGTCGATATCCGGATGGACATCAAGGATGCGCGGATCGAGGACATCAAGATTTACGGAGACTTCTTCGGCGTGGGCGATGTGGCCGATGTGGAGAACGCGCTGCGCGGCAAGCGCTATGAGGAGACAGAGGTCCGGGAAGCGCTGGCTCCGCTGGATCTGAAGCATTACTTCGGACGCATTGAGCCGGAGGATGTGATCGGACTTATTTTTCTGGAAGAGTCGGAATAAGCGTCGTTTCCGGGTAATGAGTTACTGAGATATGGTGAAAAAGACAAAGGAGAGAGCCGGCTGCGCCGGTCCTCTCCTTTTTTGGGTTTGGGCCGCTGCGCCTGAAGATCAGATGCCCAGCACAAGGCGCTTGTCCGCATCGGGGTCCTTGACCATGAGACTGTGGTCGCCGAAGATCATCGTCGCCCGCTCCCCGCTCTCGTAGACCGGCCACTCTCCGGGATCGCCCGGCGGACAGCCGTGCGCGAAGGCGATCCAGGCTTCCTGCATCTGTTCGGACAGCGCGAACCCTGCTGGAGGAATCTGAAGACCCGCCTGCTGCAGAAAAGGCAGCGTGCCGAATACGAACGGGATTTCGGCGGCATGGACCGCCTTGCGGAGCAGCGGATGCGACGGCAGCGTCCAGTCGAACCGGTACATCCAGACCGGAGCATGGCTGCTCTGCCCCATGGCGAACTCCAGCGCACCCCGCCAGAAATAGAGGTCGGTCATCAGCTCCGCCCGCCCCTCGAAATCGGAGGCGTAACGCGAGATGAACGGCTTCACGCGATGATCGCCGCTAAGCAGCTCCATGGCACTGGCGATCACTTCATCCGGCACACTCGGCGAATCCGGCCGGAAGAAGAGCGCCCCCTCGTCCCGGTTCGTGCCGATCAGCAAGGGTATTCCCGCTGCTGCGCCGCAGCGGACCGCTTCGATCGGCGGCACGGGCAGCGTCGCCGGATCGATGAACGGCTGGAACGGCATGCCCATGCCGCCCATCCGCCGCTTCATGCGCTCGCCCGCCTCGATCAATTCGGCGGCGGGCATCGCCCGGAGCCGACCGGCCTCCTGCGGCGGGAGGCCGAGCTCCTCCAGCAGCCCGGCGCAGATGGCGCGGGCCTGCTCAGCGCTCAGCGCCTGCGACGCGCCGCTCTCCATAATGGCCCGGGCGAACAGGCCCTTGGCGCCGGGCATCGCCAGCAGCGCCGCGATGCTCATGCTGCCGGCCGATTCGCCGAAGACGGTCACGCTTTCGGGGTCTCCTCCGAAAGCGGCGATATTGCCCTGCACCCAGCGCAGAGCCGCGAGCTGGTCGAGCAAGCCCGCGTTGGGCGCGAAGTCTTCGTGCAGGGAATGCAGCTGAAGGAAGCCCAGCGGACCCAGCCGATAATTCAAGGTCACGACCACGACCTTGCCCCGGGCGGCAAGCGCGGTTCCGTCATAGGCCGGAATGCTGCCCGAACCGGTCTCGAAGGCCCCGCCATGAATCCAGACCATGACGGGAAGCGCTCCATCTCCGGTGTCTTCCGGTGTCCATACATTCAAATACAGACAGTCCTCGGACATGCCGGCTCCTCCGTCGGCTTCGCCGAACACCCCGCCTGCTCCGCCGCCCGGCTGTGGACAAAAGGGGCCAAAATGCGAGGCATCCCTTACCCCATCCCAAGGTTTCGGCGCCGCCGGTGCACGGAATCTCAAATCTCCGACAGGGGGGCTGGCGTAGGGAATGCCCTTGAAGGCTCTTACCCCATGAGCCGTGATGCCCTGCAGTCTGCCGTATGCGGTCTCAACGATTGGTTGCGGCATGGTTTCTATCGCTCCTTTTTCGCTCCTTTTCTTGCCCTCCTGAAGGCAATAGCTCCTTTTTACATTTTACCTTTCTTGCCTCTAAACCAAACACGACCGCCCGCTTTCCAGTGAAACCGACGCATCTTCAACTCTTGCCTCTTGCCTCTTGCCTCTTCCTGCCCTTCGCCCCTGTTGTTCTACGTTCCTAGTGCACTTAGCCGGTAATATTGTCGCTCCCTCCGTCTGTCGCCAGCGATATAGAAAACGAAGCATCCGGGAATGGAGTATCGCCCGGATGCTTCGCGCCTGAATGACTATTCGATTGTCCGGCAGCTTGCGCCTCCATTCTACCGGGTCAGTACAAACGTATAAGTGACCACCGCCAGCGTCAGCATGACGAAGATCGCCTCCAGTGCTCCGCCTTTCTTCGTCCCGGTGCTCATCAGCTTGAGCCGGAGCTTCCATTCGAGCGGCGGAAGCGGAGTAATGCCGCGCTGAGTGAGCGAATCGGCCAGCAAATGCAGGCCGTAGGATAGGCCTCCGGCGATCCACAGAGTGTCTCCGCCCTCGATCAAGCGGCCCGCAAAATACAGCAGCGCCGTCCATCCGGCGAGCCCGTACAGCGTATGGGTCAGTCCTCGGTGGGGGACGACTGCGGCAATCACCAGAATACAGCCGACAATCGCGTTCCAGGGATCAAAGGCATTTCCATACGCCATGAGCGTCGCGGCAAGCAGCAGCATGACCAGTTGGCGCAGTCTTCGCCCCGGCAGGAACGCGACACTGGCGACAAGCAGTGCCATGACGAGATTCCAGGGATACGGCGATATCCCGGCCAAATACCAATAGATGGCTCCCGCAATGAGCGCCAGCTGAAGGATGCGCAGCAGAAATGTCGGAAGCGCCTTGCGCACGAGCAGCGAATTCGGCTCGTCGATATCAGGCAGCAGGGAGCTTAAGACCGTTACGGCGACGGCGGGTACTCCGATATGCAGGCCGGCCAGCTGCATGGCCGACAGGGTAAGCCCGGTGCTGATCACCAGGTGGGATTTGCCCATCATTGCCTTGTTCCTGCTCCTTTCGGGCCAATCCTTACAAATGAGAACAAATGTACGGCTATCGCAGTATACCAAGGCGCGCTGCATTTGTCCAGCATGTTCCTTCAGCCTGTTGCTTCAAGCTGGGCGAAGCCTGCACAACCACGTCCCGCCTTGTCGGCTTGGCGGTTTTGGGATACAATTTGGTCAGCTTGCCACGGCTGCCGGACCGCACTCCGGGCTGCTCTGAGATGGGAGAGCGAAGCCTCCCAGTCCTCCTTGAAGGACTCTGGCTAACGCGACAGGCTCTGGGTCCGCCTTATGGGGCTTCGGCCGACATCCCCGGCCCGGTCCGGCAGCATTAGAGACGTAAAGAGACGAGAAGGAGAGAACCGAATGTATAAACTGATTGCCATCGATATCGACGATACGCTGATCAATGACGACAAAGAAGTAACGCCCGCCACCCAGCAGGCGCTGGAAGCCGCTGTAGCCGCCGGCGTTGTCGTGACGCTCGCCACGGGACGCGCCTACGCTTCCGCCCAGGCGATTGCCCGCCAAACCGGACTCAACGTGCCGATCATCACGTATCAAGGTGCGCTGGTCAAGAATTTGCTGGACGAGAAGGTGCTGTACGAGCGCTATGTGCCGCAGGATGCTGTCCGCAAGCTGTTCGAATACTGCATTGAGCACAACCTTCACCTGCAGACCTACATTGACGACAAGCTGTACTCCCGCGAAGAGAACCAGAAGCTTATCGATTATGCAGCCCTGAACAAGACCCAATACTATATCGAGCCCGATTGGAAAAAGCTTCTGGACTACCAGACGCCCAAGCTGCTCATTATTGATGATCCCGATTTCCTGGATGAGCTTGCCCCCAAGCTTCACGAGCTGCTGGGCGAAGAAGTCCATATTACGAAATCGAAGCCGCATTTTCTCGAAATTATGCATAAGGAAGGAACTAAAGGGCTGGCGCTGGAGTTCCTGGCCGATTATTTTAATTGCGACCTGTCCCAGACAATTGCCGTCGGCGACTCCTGGAATGACCATGAAATGCTTGAAACGGCCGGTCTCGGCGTAGCGATGGCGAACGCTATTCCGGCGCTGAAGGAAATTGCAAACTATGTGACGGCCAGCAACAACGAAGACGGCGTCAAGCAAGTTATCGATAAATTTATTTTGCAGACGATCTAATAGCGGACTTGAGAATGCAGCTTGCGGCGGGTTACAGCTTGCAGTGGAGACTTGCGGTTGTAACTTACGGTTGTAACTTGCGGTGTCTCTGAGATCAGCTTATACGGACGGTCGGGCCAAAGGCCGGTCAAATATAAAGGAGCGCGAAACCGCAATAAGCGGGTTCCGCGCTCCTTTGTATATTGCTATGTCTTACTATACCGGCTTGAAGCCGGGTCTTGATTCTTCAGCTCGTGACCTCGCCGGACACCCGCTCGTCGTCTTCAAGCGGTACACCGGCGTCAGCATCTTCGCCGACATCCGGCAAGCCCCCGCTAATCAGCTCCAGCGCGAACTTTGCCGAATTCAGCGCCGCCAGCTCCAGATTGCCTTCGAACAGCTCTCCGGCTCCGCCGCCTGCGATATCCGAAACCGACCGAACCGCGAGAAAAGGCACCCGGAACCAATAGGCGGCTTGGGCGATCGCCGCGCTTTCCATATCCGTGACCAGCGACTGCGGAAACCGGGTTCGTATAAGGTCGGCGGCATCCCGGTTTCCGATAAAGGAATCGGCGGTCGTGATGAGACCGGACACAACTCTGAGATCCGGCTGCGCAACCGCCAGCCGCAGAGCCGCCGCCACAAGCTGCTCCGCTGCCTTGTAGCGTGCAGGCATGCGCGGCACCTGCCCGTACTCGTAACGGGAGAACGCCGTCGCATCCACGTCACTGTATGCATGTTCCGTACCGACTACAACGTCGCCGATCCGAAGACCGTCGCCGATGCCTCCCGCCGAGCCGATATTCACGATCAGCTCAGGCTGCCAGCGCTCGATCAGAAGCGCGGCGGTCAGCGCCGCGTTGACTTTGCCGACTCCGCCCCGGAGCAGCACAACCTCCCGGCCCGCAAGCGTTCCGCTGTAGAATGTTCCCCCTGCGGCTTCTGTCTGGATCGGCTGCTCCACCCGGCTGCGCAGCCACGCAATCTCTTCTTCCATCGCTCCGATAATCGCGATTCCCATCGTTCTCTCCTTCATCGGCGCTTGCGGACCAAGAAAGGCCCAGTGCTGCAAGCGCCGGCGGCCGGATAACCCGGACGCAGCATAGTTGTTTGCATTTCCTCCGCTTGCTTCGGGAATTAACGTCTCCCCGCACTTACCCGCTTCTGCTCCGGGACAGCGGCCTGGGTGGGTCCGGGCTGTCCAGGCTGTCCGGGCTGACCGGCAGCTTTGGCCCGCAGATCAGTCACCACAGACTCGAGTTCCTCCATCGCATCTGCCACCAGCTCCGCGTCGAAATGCCCCTGCATCCGATGGATGGAGGCCCCGGGTTCGGTGGCCCGGACTCCTACTGCCAGCCGTTCGGCCCGGCTAAGTCCGCCAAGCCCCATATCTTCCAGCGAAGCAGGCAAGCCTAACGCCTCATAGAAGGGCAGCAGCGAGGCGATCTCTTCCCGCTTGCCTTCCAGAAGCAGCTGCAGGATTACACCGTAAGCCACCTTGCTGCCATGAAGCAGATCATGCGACTGCGGCAGAACGGTCAGGCCGTCGTGAATAGAATGAGCTGCTGCGGTGCGGCCGTAATCTTCTCCGAATCCGCCTACAAGTCCGGCGGTGAGGAAGATGGTCTCCACGACCCGGACAAACGCCTCATTCAGCGTTCCGGCTTCCTGGGCGGCCAGAGCCTCCGCGGCGAACGCAAGCAGATTGTCGCGGCATCTGCGCGCGGCGTAATGAGCGATGGCAATTTCTTCGGCGACACTCGGCAGATGGGCGATAATCGCATCGGCTTCATACCATTTGGCCAGTGTATCGCCGACTCCGGCTACCAGGAGCTCCTTTGGCGATTCCAGAAGCACAAGCGGCTCCACCAGCACGAGCGCATTGCTGTGCGGATACACCTCATATCCAACCGCCGTCCCCGAAGCGTCATACATGACGCTTAATGAGGACCAGGGCGAGCAAGTCGCTGCCAGCGTCGGCAAAATAATAACGGGTATGCGCAGCAGCGCGGCCGCCGCTTTCGCCGAATCGCTGACTTTGCCCCCGCCCACGGCGATAAGAGCCTGCACTCCAAACTCCGTCACCTTCGAAGCAATCGTATCCCGTTCGGAATAGGTGCATTCGCCGCCGTACCGATAGTACTCCAGCCGGACGGTGTGAACGTCCGGAAAATAAGGAGCGGCCGCCTCCCAGGAGCGCCCGCCATGCACGACGAGCGCAGAGTCGATGCCCCGGCGCTCCAAATGACTTTGCAAATCCTCCCAGACTCCCTGTCCGCACACGTACTCCTGCGGAGCCGCCCGGACAATCACTTTAGGTTCCAACGCTTTCCCCTCCTTTTCCCAAACCAAATCCTTGAGCCGTGACACGTACCTGCCATCCTGCCTGTATCTTGCCGCTGCCCTACCCTCTCCGCACTACTCGCCGTGCCTTACTCGCTATTCCCGGCGCGCTTTGCGGGACAAGAGGTTCCCCGCCGACTGAATGCCCTGAACAAAAAGAATCAGTATGGCAACCGTAACCAGGATAACGAAGGTGTCAAACCGCTGGTAGCCGTAGGAAATGGCAAGATCCCCGATTCCGCCGCCTCCGACCGTTCCCGCCATCGCCGTTGCGCCGATCAGGCCGATTGTAGCGGTAGTCATCGTCAGAATCAGGGAACCGAACGCTTCGGGCAGCAGAAAATGCCGGATGACCTGAAACGTCGTCGCTCCCATTGCCTCCGCCGCCTCCATGATTCCGGGGCTGACTTCCAGCAGGGAGTTCTCGACAAGCCGGCCGATATAAGGCGCCACATACACGACCAGCGGTACGATGGCTGCGCTTGTTCCAATTGAAGTATGGACCAGCATACGGGTGAACGGGATAATGGCGACAAGCAAAATGATAAAAGGAAGGGACCGGACGACGTTGATCAGCGGATTGAGAATCGAGTAGATGAACCGATTCTGCTTAATCCCGCCAGGCCGGGTAAGCACCAGCAGGATGCCGATCGGGATGCCGAGCAGCGCACCGAAGAATAATGAGACCCCTACCATGACCACCGTCTCGCGCAGCGCTTGAAACAGCTGATCCGCTGTAATAATCGTGTTCATAGAATCGATACCTCCTTAGCGGCAGTATGGTCGGCGGATTCGCCCTCTGCGGCATCCTTCGGAGCCGCTTGACTGCTGCCTTCAGACTTCTTGATAAGGCGGACGCGGGTATTCAACCCCTCGCCTTCATGCTCTTGCCAGCTTGAGTCTTCATGAATGCCGGCGGTTCGCTCAGAGCTTGCGGCATGCTGCCCGTCTCTGTCCTTCACCGATTCTACTGATTCTAACAATTCTCCGGTCAGGTCCACGGCTTCGCTCTCCCGACCGGCTTCCCGAGTGTTCGTGCCGTCATGAAGCTCCCGGACTTCCACTCCCCGGGCCTCCAGAAATTCAACGGCTCTGGCAACTTCATGCTGGCCGCCTGTCACCTTCAGGATCATCGTTCCCAGCGTCGTGTTCTGAATCTCGTTCATGTTCGCGAACAAAATATTGATACCAACACCATATGTGCGAACCAGGCTGTCAACAATCGGCTCCGAGGCGTTGCTGCCGATGAATTTCAGCTTGAACAGCCTTCCTGGGGCTCCTTCGGGCTCCAGCGTCCGCAGCACACTGTCCGGTACGGATGTCTGAATGACCGTCCGCACGAAGCTCTCCGTTGTCGGGTGGGCGGGATTCCCGAACACCTCAAGCACCCCGCCCTGCTCGATGATCTCGCCCTTCTCCATCACGGCAACCTTGTTGCAGATCTGCTGAATGACGCCCATTTCATGCGTAATGATCAGAATAGTAATCGAATACGCTTCATTGATTTTTTGAAGCAATTCAAGAATCGAACGCGTCGTCTGCGGGTCCAGGGCCGAAGTGGCCTCATCGCACAGCAGAATTGATGGATTGCTGGCCAGCGCCCGGGCGATGCCAACCCGCTGCTTCTGACCGCCCGACAGCTCTTTCGGATAGCTGTTCGCTTTGTCGGCCAGCCCGATGAAGGAGAGCAGCTCGTTCACACGCTCGCGGATCTCGTGCTTGCTCCGCTTAAGAAGCACAAGCGGAATTGCGATATTGTCATACACGGTCTTGGACTCCAGCAGATTGAAGTGCTGAAAGATCATGCCGATCTTCTTCTTCTCCGCGCGAAGCTGAGACGGTGTGAGCTCATCCAGCGCCTGTCCTCCTACCAGCACGCGCCCTTTGGTCGGGCGCTCCAAATAATTCACCATCCGGAGCAGGGTACTCTTGCCGGCTCCGCTGTAGCCGATGACGCCGAAAATATCGCCTTTTTCAACCTTCAAAGACACGCCTTTCAGCGCCTGGATCGTCCGGCCCTTGCGGGTGAACGACTTGTGTATATCCTGCAGCTCGATCATCCCCGAAGCCCCCCTTCATTCAGCGCAATAGCGGTATCGCCAAAAATCCCTGTCCGGCCAATCCGCCGCACGGCTTCAGCGATCCGGTCCTCCCCGCTCACAAGCCCAACACGCACATAAGCGTCACCCAATGTGCCGAATCCTTCTCCGGGAGCGACCGCTACATGGGCTTCCTCCAGCAGCCAGTCGGCGAACTCCCGGGAACGGCGGCCTTCCGGCAGCTTCAGCCAGGCAAAGAAGGTGCCCTTGGGAGCCGCAACTTCCCATCCGATGTCCCGCAGTCCGGAGACGAGCACATCCCTCCTCCGCTCGTACTTGGCCGTAAGCTCCCGCACCTGATCCTGCGGTCCGAGCAGCGCCGTGGCGGCGGCATCCTGCACCGCGCCGAAGACCGTGCTGTACGCATGGGTATGATACAGCCTAAGCGCACTGATCACCGAAGCGTTCCCGACCGCGAAGCCGAAGCGCCAGCCCGCCATATTGTAGGTCTTGGAGAGTGTATAGATTTCAACACCGTATTCCTTGGCTCCAGGGATCTGGAGCAGACTGATTGGTTTATGTCCGTCAAATCCGAGCGAGCCGTAAGCGAAGTCGTTCACAACGGGAAAATGATACTCGGCAGCCAGCTCAAGAATCTGCTCGAAGAATTCCCGCGTCGCCACCGCTCCGGTAGGATTGTTCGGATAATTCAGCAGCAGCAGCCGAACCCGTTTCAAAATATCCGGTGACACCTCCCGGTAATCCGGGAGAAAGCCGCTGTGCTCTTCAACTGGAACGGCATGCACCTCCGCCCCGGTCAATGCCGCCGCCGCATAGTATGGCGGATATGACGGATTGGCTGTCAGCAGAACATCGCCTTTTCCCAGGAGGGCATGCGCAATCCCCATAATTCCGGTACCTGACCCGTGAAAGACCGCAATCTCCTTATCGGGGTCCAGCTCCACGCTGTATTCCCGGTAATAGAACTCGGCGACAGCACGAAGCGTATCCGGCTTGCCGTAAAAAGGGGGATAGCCGTGATTCTCCGGCTTGTCGGCCGCATCCTTCAGGCTGCGGACGATCGCTTCCGGAGTCGGTCCGTCGGGATTGCCGGTTGATAGATCGATGACGTCAATTCCCCTGGCGCGGTAATCCGCGACTTTTTCCTTAAGAGCCCGGAAATAGTGCTCCGGCAGCCGTCCTATGACGGCGGAAGGTTGAAAAATCGCCATAACAAACGCGCCTCCACCTCAATATTGATCCGCTGGCTACACTTCCTATTCATTGAAATAAGCCGGCAGATGATAGCCCTCGTATGCGGAATTCGTTTTGATATAATCCTTGAACTCCTGGGAATGATAGCCGTCGATAATATCCTTTACGAACTGTTTGTCTTTGTTCTTGCTGGCGACTGCCACGATATTCGTGAACGGATCGGTCATATTCTCAAGCTTAAGCGCTGTAGTGAGTTTGATGTTGTTCGCGATGGCGAAATTCCCCTGAATGGCGGCATAGTCGACGTCCTGAAGCGCCTGCGGCCCCTGTGCCGGCTCCGTCGGCACAAATTTGATGTTGTGCGGGTTGGAAGTCACATCGTTAATGGAAGTCTGCAGCGGATCAATATTATCCTTCAGTGTGATCCAGCCGACCTCTTTCAGAATCGTCAGCGCCCGGAGCATGTTGACCGGCTCGTTGGGGAGATTGACCTGCGCGCCGTCCGGGATCTCGTCCAGACTCTGGTGCTTCTTGGAGTACAGGCCCATCGGAGGAGTCGGAACCTGTACCACCCCTACCAAATCGATTTTTTCCCGCTTGTTGATCGATTCCAGATAGAGAGAGTGCTGAAAGACATTGGCGTCAATCTCTCCGTTCGCTACAGCCACATTCGGCTGGATACCATCGGTGAACTCTTTATATGTAATTTCATAGCCTTTCTTCTCCAAATACGGAGCAACGCCCTTTTTGAATTGATCGCTATAAGGTCCCGGGTTGAAGCTGATCCTCAGCGTCTTGGTCTCTTGTTTCCCGTCTGCAGAATTCGAGGAAGCCGCGTCAGAATTGGAACCGCAGCCTGACAGCACCACAACGGCGGTCATAGCAGCCAGCAGCAGCGGCGTCCACAACAATTTGTTTTTTCTCTTCATTCCCAATCTCCCCTTAACCTATTATTTTTGTCGGAATTAATTGGTTTATATCATATTACGCCTATTAATACGTGTCAATAAGCATGTTAAGTAATTTTTATTTATCTCATCGGATATATATGAATTTTATGTTTACAAGAAAATCCGAGTGTGTTACTTTGAATAAAACCATCACGTCTTGAAAGGATGAACCTCATGGCACAAGTTGAAAGCTTCCAGTTGGACCACACCAAAGTTATCGCCCCGTATGTCAGAATTGCCGGAACCGAACGGAACGGCAAAGGCGGCATTGTACAAAAATATGATCTGCGACTGCTGCAGCCCAATGCGGACGCGGTGCCGACAGCAGCTCTCCATACGCTTGAGCATCTTCTTGCCACCTATTTGCGCGACGAGCTTCCGGGCATTATCGATATTTCTCCAATGGGCTGCCGCACCGGCTTCTATCTGATCATCTGGGACGAGCATTCTCCGGCCGATGTCGCCGCAGCGCTGACGAAAGTGCTCCACAAGGTGCTCGAAACGGAGACTGTGCCGGCAGTGAGCCCGCTGGAATGCGGAAACTACAAGGACCATTCCCTGTTCGGAGCCAAAGAATACGCGAAGCTCGTCCTTGAATCCGGCATTAGCGACGATCCCTTTGTTCGAAAATAAAAGGAGAGCGGGAACGGTATGCTGACTATCGATCTGACCGGCAAAACGCTGGTTGTGACCGGCGGATTATCCGGAATCGGCAAGGGCGTCGCGGATCTGTTCCTCGAAGCCGGAGCCAATGTTGTCATCGGAGATATCGCGCAAGCCGGAGAGGCCCGGTTAGGCGACCGTCTTGCCGCCATCCGCTGCGATGTATCCAAGGCCAGCGATGCGGTGCGTTTGATTTCTTTTGCCGTAGAGACCTTTGGCCAAATCGACTATGTTGTGAACAACACCGGAACCTCAGCCATGGATTACGCGGTACATATTAAAGAGGCCGACTGGGACCGGATGATGGATGTCAACGCCAAGGGCACTTATCTGGTGTCTCAGGCGGGAGCCGCGCAAATGCTGCGGCAGGGAACCGGGGGCAGAATCATCAATATCTCCTCCCAGGCCGGCAAGAACGGCTACCGCTGCATGGGAGGATACGTCGCCTCCAAGCATGCTGTTCTGGGTTTCACCAAGGTCATGGCTTTGGAGCTGGCGAAGGAACAGATTTTGGTCAACGCGGTCTGCCCGGGCATTGTGGAGACCGATATGAAGCGGCGTGAGCGCGTGGAAGGGGCGCAGCTTCGGGGCATGACGCCCGAGGACATATTGGCCGAGGACTGCTCGCAGGTTCCGCTTGGCCGGACAGCCCAGCCGGAGGACGTCGCCCGCGTCGTGCTGTTTCTGGCAAGCCCGCTGGCCTCCTACATGACGGGACAGGCGATCAATGTTACAGGCGGCATGACTATGCATTAGTAAAAAAGAGCGGGTATGCGCCTTTCGCGCACATCCGCTCTTTTGCGTTTAATATATTTCCGGGGGAAATGTCCCGCAAAGCGGTCGCCAGCAGGCGCTTCATCCGGCTCATCTTGTTTCTTTCATCTTCATCCCGCTTTCATTCTTCTATCGCCATTCAAAGCCTCCTCCGCTAGAACTCGGAGCCTCTGACCTTGGCATAAATCCGGCTGCTCTCCAGTTCCCCGCTCTCTCCCCTCCGGCTATTCCGCAGCACCGCCTCCAGCTTGAAACCCGCCCGCTCGGCGACCGCCGCGCTTCTCGCATTCCGGTCGCTGCAGCGGATTTCGATCCGGTTCGCCTCAAGCTCCGTTATGGCAAAATCCGAAATTCCGTTCACGGCCTCCGTTACATAGCCTTGTCCCGCGCAAGATGTCCTGATCCAGTAGCCGATCTCAAAGCTGCGGATGTCCCAGTCAATCCGATGCAAACCGCTGCAGCCGATGAAGTGTCCCGTTTCCTTGTGAAACAGGCGCATATGCAGCTCGGTGCGTTTCAGAAAATCCAGACGGGCCTGACGGGTAAAAGCCTCGGATTCATCCATAGTCGGTGCCTTCCGGGCAAAAGGCATCCAGGGCCGCAGCTCCTCCAGGCTTTCCAGAACCGCTTCATTGATGGAGCCGCCTTCGCCCCAGCGCGGAGCGCGAATGACAAGCCGCTCGGTCTCAAAGCTCTCGGGAAAAGACAGTAAAATCGGGTTAAATTGCTGATTTCCGTTCACGGCAATCCTCTCCATCTTTTGGGATTTATCGGTGTTCAGACTTAGCCTATACTTGAGTTAGGACGGGGGTGATACTGAAAGTATGACGACATATACACGCGGGGAGCTCGCCAAACGAAGCGGGCTTCATGCCGAGACGCTGCGCTATTATGAGCAGCAGGGTTTGATTCCGCCTCCCGGGCGCTCTGCCGCCGGTTACCGGCTGTACTCCGAGGATGTGCTGATCCGGCTTACGTTCATCGGCAACGCCAAGCAGTGCGGCTTCACGATCAAGGAAATCCGCAAGGCGCTCGGCAAATCGCAGGACCAGGGAATCCGGCTGGAGGACTTCACGGCAATAATCGACAGGAAAATGGAGACGCTGCTCCGCGAGATCGAGCTCAGGGAGCAGACCCGCCAAAATCTGGCCGGGCTTAAACAGGCCCTTACCGCAGAGCAGGTCCATCCTGACATCCAGACGGTCAAATCCATTCTCCGTATGTAGAAATGTAGGAATAGAGATACACCCCTTGACCTTGTTTCTTGCTACAGGCTTTAGAATGAAGCCATCCCAAGTCAAGGAGGAATTCTCAAGTGGAAACTAGCGATTCACAAATACTTGAAGCAATCAAAGAAGCCTTAAGACAAAACACCCGGCAGGCTGGCCATGATCATGTCCAGATCCGGGAGGCGCTGGAGCAGGAAGCCGTTCGGCGCCCCCCGCTGCCCGGCCTGCAATTCCATGAGGCCGTGTTCGGGCATATTCGCGGCGAATGGGTAAGCTGCGGCGAGCCCGCTCCCGCCCTGGCCGGCAAGGCCGTGCTGTACCTGCACGGCGGAGGCTTCACGGCGGGAAGCTGCGCCTTCTACCGCGAGCTGGCGGGCCGCCTCGCGGAAGCCGCCGGTATCCGGGTGCTCGTCCCGGAATACCGGCTCGCCCCCGAGCACCCTTACCCGGCGGCCAATGAAGATGCCCTGGCCGCCTACCACTGGCTGCTCGGGGCCGGGTATTCGCCGGACGACATCGTGCTCGGCGGCGATTCCGTGGGGGCAAGCCTGGTCCTGATGACGCTGCTTGCCCTGCGGGACGCCGGCGAAGAGATGCCGGCGGGAGCCTTTCTGGTCTCGCCGCACGCGGATCTGGTCCATCTGGACGGCGGGTCCTACGTCACCCGCCGCGAATGCGACCCGACCGGCAGCCTGGAGACCAGCAAGCGTATCCTGCTGGATTACCTGCAGGATTGGTATGGCGAGATTCCGGAAATCCTCTCGCCGCTGCGCATGGACCTTGCCGGCCTGCCTCCCCTGCTGATCCAGGCCGGCGGCCAGGAAGTGCTGCTCGACGATGCGGTCCGGCTCGCCGCCAAAGCGGAAGCAGCCGGCGTGGAAGTACAGCTGGAGGTATATGAGCCGATGTGGAGCGTCTTCCATCTGTTCGCTTACCTGATTCCGGAAGCCAGAGAAGCCATATCGGCCATCGGCCGGCATGCCGCCGCATGCCTGAGCGCCAGTTCATCCCGGCCCGTTGGCAGCGAGTAAGCCCGATTTAAGCCAACCGGATTAAGGGCTTCAACTGAATGATTCCACACCGGCAGCCTTGATCTCCCGGCTGGACGCGTCAGCGGCCCAGCTTCACTCTCAGTCCCGTCCGTGCAAGCTCCACCCGCTCAGGCAGCACATAGGCCTTCCGCAGATCGACGTCATGCGACATATGCGTGTAGAACGTCCGGCCCGGCTTGATGTCCTGCAGCAGCTCTGCGGCCTCGGTCATATCGTAGACGGAGCGGGTCGACAGCTCGGCTTCCTCATGGTAGAAGCTCGTGCCCAGCACCAGCAGATCGGCATCCCGCATGAGCCGGGTTTCCTCTTCTCCGAGAGAGATCGAGTCCGGGCAGTACACCCAGGCATAGCCTTCCTTCTCCAGCCGGAACGCATAGGAGTAGCCGTTCTTGCCATGGTTGACGCGCCAGGAGGAGATATGCCAGCCGTCCAGCGCAATTCCGCCGTCCATGGGGATGATGTTGAGCTGGTTGCCAAGCCACGGATACTGCCGCAGAATGACCGGAATGACCTCGGCGGGCGTGTACAGCTCGCCCTTGATTCCGGTCCATCGGCAGGCGTCCGCCCATTCCGGCAGCCCGCCGATATGGTCGAAATGGCCGTGGGTAATCAGCAGTCTGCGCATCAAGCGAATGTCCAGAGCTTCCATCTGCCGCCGCCAGTCCGGCCCGCAGTCGATCACCAAGAAATCGTCCTTCCCTTCGATCATGACGGAGGAACGCAGCCGCGCGTTGATTCCGCCCGCTCTCGCTTCCTCGCACACCTCACAGCCGCAGTACACTCTGGGCGTGCCCATCGCGTCGCCCGTTCCCAAAAACACCAATGTATCCATAACGTTCTCTCCCTTCTATATGCCATATTATCATTTCTTTCTGATGGTCCGAAAATGCTTGTCCCCTATTATAGAACAGGGAAGCGCTATCACTCTAATGATGATTTCGATTGTGAAATTTCAAATGTAAAACAGGCAAATGCAAAAAGGCCGCCTTCTTCCGAAGACGGCCTGCTCCTAATTCGAATGAGTTGCTCGAAAGACAGAAGACGGGACCGGTGCGAAGCCCCAGCTCACGCCCAGCATCCGCACTTAAATGCCGGCCAGCACCTGATACCAGACTCCCTTTTTCGAGTACAGGGTGCTTCTCACCTCGTTCCAGCCGCCCAGATAGCTTATATCGAACAATCCTTCTGGAACCGGGAAGCGGCTTGCATTCTCCTTGTATACATTCTGATCCACCGGACGGAAGCCATGCTTGGCGAATACTTCCTGCGCCTCCGGCGTCATCAGGAAATTGACGAACGCCTCGGCGGCGGCCCGCGTTCCATGCTTGTCGACATACTTGTCTACGACAGCAGCCGGGTTCTCGATCAGAATGGTATTCTTCGGAATGACGACTTCGTACTTCACGCCCTGGGCGATCCGCGCCAGCAACTCGTTCTCGTAGGTGACAATGACGTCGCCCACGCCGTATTCAAAAGCCGCCATAGAGGCACGTCCGCTCTTGTCGAGCGACTCTATATTGGCATGAACACTCGCCAGGAACGCTTTGGCGGCAGCGGGGTCCTTAGCTCCTTCCTTCTCCTCGGACTGCTTCAAACCCGCGCCGTAGATGGCATTGATATCCCACTGCGCGCCTCCGGAGGTCTTCGGATTAGGGTACAGCACTTTGATTCCGGGTTTCGTCAAATCGCTAAAATCCTTAATCCCTTTCGGATTCCCCTCACGGGTGCCGAGTACGACGATTGAACGCGTCACCATGCCGTCCGCGCCGCGATCCTTCCAGTTGTCCTTGACCAGACCCGCCTTGACGAGCCTGTCGACATCGCCTTCCATGGCGAGCAGCGTCACATCCGCTTCGAACCCGCCGGCAATCGCCCGGGCCTGCGTTCCGGAAGCCTCATATGACTGCTGGAATGAAATCGACTGTCCGGTTTCCGCCTTCCATTTCTCCGCGAACAGCGGCAGAATATCCGCCATCGCATCCTTCGCTACGCTATAAGCGCCGATGACCAGGGTCACATCGCTTTTTGGTGCCGTATCCGCCGCTGCATTATTGCCGCCCCCGCATCCGGAGAGCGTCAGTGCCAGCAGCAGGACGGCAAGCCAGGCGTGCAGTTGTCTGCTCCTACTCCTAAGCTTCATTTCCTAGCCCCATTCCTTAATAAATGCGCAGTGTCCAGCTTCCTGTATTAAATGTAGACCGGCATCGGGTCGGTCTTCAGGCTGTTCTCCTGAATCCAGCTGCGCTCGTCATTGAACAGGTAAGCGCGGTGCACGAGCACGGCGATTTCCTGGCCCACTTCCAGCGTCTCCTTCTCAAGCGACCGGTAAGTCACCAGCTTGTGGCCGTTCACTTCCACCTCGACAAGCCATTCGCTGCCCCGGAATTGCAGATGCTTGACGATCCCTTTTTCCGTAGCGGAAGCTACTTTGAACTCATGAAGCTGTCCGATCTCGATGTATTCGGGACGGATCAAGGCTTTGTTCGGCTGTCCGCTTCCCGCCTGTTTGAAGCCCTTCAGCTCGGATGCATTCTCAATCAGGGTTGATTCCCCGATAAAAGTCGCCACGAACGTTGTCTTCGGTTCCTTATAAATATCCCAAGGCGTGCCCTTCTGCTCCAGGCGGCCCTGGTTAATGATCATAATCTCGTCCGCTACCTCGATCGCCTCATCCTGGTCATGCGTTACAAAAATGGAGGTGATGCCGACACGCTCAATCAGCTCCCGCAGCCAGGAACGAAGCTCCTGGCGGATCTTCGCATCGATCGCGGCGAACGGTTCGTCGAGGAGGAGCAGCTGAGGCTCCGGTGCGAGCGCCCGTGCGAAGGCCACCCGCTGGCGCTGCCCGCCGGACAGCTGCTGCGGATACCGCTTCTCAAAGCCCTTAAGACCGGTCAGCTCGACCAGTTCCATAACGCGATCGCGGATTTGGCTCTTGTTCACTTTCTTCACTTTAAGTCCAAAGGCGATGTTATCGTATACCGTCATATGCTTGAACAGCGCATAGTTCTGAAACACAAAGCCGATCCCGCGCTCCTGCGGCGGAAGATTATTTACGACTTGTCCGTGGAAGACGATTTCGCCGGAATCAGGCGACTCAAGTCCCGCCAGCATCCGGAGAATGGACGTTTTGCCGCCGCCGCTTGGGCCGAGCAGGCCAATTAAATGTCCTTTTGTAATTTCGAAGCCGACATCCTTCACCGCATGAAAATCTCCAAAATGCTTGTTCAGACCGCGTACTTCCACATGCATGTCAATGCACTTCCTTTCTTTTCTTGCTCCATTCCATGAGCAGCAGGAGTCCTACTGAAAAAGCGGCCAAAATGAGTGCGACGCCGCCCGCCGCCGTTACATTGAAATTCTCCACATCTTGATAGACCAGTGTCGTTGCCGTCTGGGTCTTGTTCATGATGCTGCCCGACACGACCAGCACGGCGCCGAACTCCCCGAGCGAACGAGCCACTGTCAGGATGACGCCGTAGAAGACCGCCCATTGGATCGATGGCCAGGTGACCTTCCAGAAGGTCGTCCAGCCGTAAGCGCCCAGTGTGGAGGCGGCTTCCTCCTGCTGTCCGCCGATTTCCTGCAAGACCGGCATGACCTCCCGGACCATAAGTGGGAATGTGACGAACAGCGTGGCAATTACCATGCCGGGAAAGGCATAGACGATTTGGAAGCCGATTTTTTCAAAAAGAACGCCGAGCGCGCTGTCCGGCCCCAGCAGCAGCACGATCATCAGACCGCCGATAACGGGGGATACCGCATATGGCAGATCCACCACGCTGTTGAGCAGGCTCTTCAGCCGGGGCCCCAGCCAATTAGCACGGACCAGATACAGCGCGGTCATGACGCCGAACAGCGTATTCAGTACGGTTACGGCGATTACAACGAGCGCGGTCATAAGCAGCGCGTGCAGCGCCTCTGGCCTGCTCAGCGCATCCCGGAAGCCGGACAGCCCGCCGCTGAAGGCGTTCGAGATCATTTTGCCCAGAGGAGCCGCAATTAGAAGAAAGAACACCACATACGTAATTCCGATCCATAATCTTCTCATGCCCGTCTCCCCCTCATCTGTACCACATTGATCAGCCACAGGATCAGGAAGGACAAGGTCAACAGAATGACGGACACGGCCGCGGCACCGGTCGGATTGTCGCTCTCCACCTCGCCGTAAATGAACACGGAGGATACGAGCGTGCGCCCCGGAATATTGCCTGCTACCAGAACAACGGCCCCGAATTCGGCCAGTGCTCTTGAGAATGCGAGCATCCCGCCCCCGACCATTCCAGGTACCATAGAGGGAAGGATGACCTGCCGGAACACCCGGCTGCCCGATGCGCCCATCGTGTAGGCCGCTTCCTCCTCCGACGGATCAAGCTCCTCCAGCAGCGGCTGCACCGCGCGAATGACGAAAGGGAAAGTAACGAATACCATGGCGATGACGATCGCCGGCCGGTGAAAGACGATTTCGAAGCCCAGCTTATCAGCGATGCCGCCGATCAGGCTTCCCGGTCCGAGCAGGAGCAGAATCATCAGGCCGCCAACAGCTGTCGGCAGTGCGAAGGGCAGATCGACCAGGCTGTTCAGCAGCGATCTCCCCGGAAATTTATAGCGTATGAGCACCCAGGCGATCATGGTGCCAAGCACGACATTAATAATGGTGGCCGCAAGCGCGAGCTGCAGCGTCAGGATCACCGATTTCCATGCGATCGGATCGGAGATGCTCTCCATGAAATTGGCGAAGCCCAGCGAGAACGAGTTGTAATAGACGCCGAGTATCGGCAGCACGATCAATACGACGAAATAGAGCAGGATGGTCGATCTGAATCCCCAGGTCCATCCTTTGTGTCTTAACAGCGAATTCACGGGCAAAGTTCCTCCTACCTCCGGTTGACGGGTCGGCATTTAAAAAGCAAAAAATCCATTTATAATTCCTATTAACATACTGGGTTTAATAATTAATTTATACTTTACCACCCTACTCTTGCTACCGTCAATTACTTTCAGTCTTTTTTGCGGTAAAATAAGTCTGGAACCGATCGAAACCCAATCATGAAAGGGGAGCCCTCTATGCTGCAAACCTTCGAAATTTCAACGAGCAAACGGGACGAGCTGCGGGATATTACGAGAGAGGTTGTTTCTTATGTGAGCATTTTGCATAATTCATATTTTGATTTAAAGTCAAAGTTAGGTTACAACGAAATCTCAGTGTTGTGAGAGTGGAGTGAAAAATAGACAGACGGACAGAATTTCAATGAATCGGAAGTTTTTAAGCGGCGTTCTGTACTCGTTGCTTCGCAATGGCAAGCGCAGAGGCAAGTAACACAATCGCATTTAAATATTGGTGAGTTGTCACTTTTTGAATCCCCCAGACGTGAAGCTGGTCTGCAGTTAAATAGGTCTTCATTCGAGAATTGCAGCGTTCTACACTGGTTCGTTTATTGTAAAGTTCCTTCCAGCCTCGGCTTTCCCGATGCGGTAGCGCATAACGCCGGAGATCCGTTTGACTGTTGATTTTAACCACCATTCCATAATTGGAGGACGAACAAGCGGCCATGCCCAAAGGACAATCCACTTGACCTGTCGCATGTGGACAACGGAATTTTAAATGCACCTTTTCCTGTCCCCAATACGTCATGGGAAATCCCATCGAACAACAGGGCGTGCCTTTGCGGGTAATCCCCGCTGGCGGTTCCTTTTCATTCCGTGGATTCAGCGGAATAATGGCTTGCGCCTTGACGTTCCGGGCGGCCTCGTAGTTTTTTATTTGGTCGTAGCCCGCATCCAGCATGAAGAATTTCACTTTAGATTTCGCAGCGACAGTCGTCATGAGTGCAGGCCCTTCGTCTCCGTCGTTCACATGGGCAGAGGTCACCTTGAGCGCCATGGGAAGTTCACTTTTGGCATCGACGGCCAGATGCAACTTATAGCCAAACCACTTGACTTTGTTGCCAAAGGTGTCAAACTTGGCACCCCAGTTGGCATTGCCGGTGAGTTCACTTTTTCGCTTGGGTTCCTTTTTCTCGTAAGCGTGAATAGCGGCGCTGTCGATAGCGACATGAGTTCCGTCGATGATTCCAGCTTCTTGGCACTGAGTCACAAGATCCTCAAACAACTGCTTGGCAAGGCCTTTGCCAGTCAACTCGGCAAAGACTCGACTTAATGTAGAAATCGAAGGAGCGGGGATATCCAGTCGAAGCCCACATTGGTAACGGAAACGGAGGTCAAACTTTAGTCTGCGCGCTAGGCCGGTGAACGTATCGATATTCTCTAAAGGAGCTGCGAGTAGCGCGCGAAGAATGCCTTGACGACAGTGTCCGTCTGCTCCTCGGGGTGAGGGATTTCTCAATTCTCTTGCGTAAGGTCGCAGGTCCAAAGCGCTGAAAAAGATGGGCAATCGCTCTTTCGATTCGATTTTTTGAAGCTCTTCAAAGGAAAATAGACTTTCTTGGAGAATATACATAGTGACTTCACTCCCTTGGGTTTTCTCGTTTGGTCACTTGAAAACTTCTCCAAGTTGGGGTGAAGTCCTTTTTTATGCTCAAAATTGCTTTGTGTAACAAGGGCTTAGATTAATGCAAAATGCTCATGTCAGAAAAAGCGGGGTCCGCGAGGGGTTGGCTCTTGTCTATTGTCCCCACACGACTGCCGGAATTGCCATCAATGAGAACGCCGATCCCGACGTCAAACATGATTGTCTGTTGCTGCTGGACGAAGTATTTCCTTGGGAACATCCTAAGTACCGGCATGCGGAAGGCAATACGGCCGCACATCTCAAATCGATTATGGCCGGACCTTCGCAGCATCTCATCATACATGAGGGAGAGCTGCTGCTGGGACGCTGGCAGGGCATCTACTTCTGCGAGTTCGACGGCCCGAGACGGCGTCAATATATGGTGAAAATTTTGGAAGGTTGAGAAGCGATCAACCGAAAGGGCGCCCTTCCCGGCAGGGAAAGGCGCCCGCTGTCTCTGTGGACACGCTCATCCAAAGCTGTAATCCAGCTTTCGCGCTTTTACGGATAAAAGAACTGCCCAATTACCAATTCACAGCCCTAAAGCATAAAAGCGTGACGAATTACAAATTCCGGCACAACACCTTCACATGGGACAGAGCTTCCGCCTTCACATCTTCGAAATTGATTTTATCCTGGATGTAGTAGGAAATGAACCCGTGCGCGGACAAGTACAAGGTCAAAGGCACGCTCTGCCAGTCTTCCGGCACATAGCCTTCTTCCTTCAGATGCCGACGCACCATGCTGGAGAACAAGTCAAAACACTTTCCCTGTTCCGCTCGACAATATGCCAGCAGCTCTTCGTCGCGGATCATGAACATGATCTCATACTGATACGGATGGTCGATCCCGAACTGGATAAACTCCAGAAGCAGCTGCTCCACCTTGTTAATCCCCGTTTCAGGCGCTCTGTTCATTGCATCGCCCAGCAGAGAAGCAACATAATTGAAGTCCTCTACGACAATCGCATAGAACAGCTCGGCTTTTTCCTTAAAATGATAATACAGTGACCCGTGGCTGTATCCCAAATGCTGACCTATACTGCGCATGGAGATGGCCCTGTATCCCTTGGTAATAAATAGGTGTCTTGCCGCCTCCAAAATACGTTCCCTCGACAACTCCTGCTCCACTGCTCTTCTAGCCATATTTTCTAATCTCCTTCGCTAAAATAAATCCGCCTGCCTTCCGTGACCAGTGCCTGCCCTTGTGTTAAATCCGTCATCCATGCCATAAAAGCATCCGCCTCTGCATTTTTGGGGAGGCATAACAGTTTCACCTTGTCGGTAAATTCCGTCTCTCCCGTCATATATCCGCGGCTGCGCAGCTCATTCTCGACCTTGCCCAGCCAGGTATACTCGATTTCCACGAATACCTCGCGCCGCAGCACCCGGGTGATCACCTCACCGGCCTCCAGTGCAAGCACGGCTCCGTCCGTATAAGCCCGGATCAGCCCGCCTGCTCCCAGCAAAATGCCGCCGAAGTAGCGAGTAACAACAATCGCCACATTCTTCACACCCTGGTTCCGGATGACCTCCAGAATCGGCTTCCCGGCCGTTCCGCTTGGCTCGCCATCGTCCGACTGCTTCTGAATCTCGTCACGTTCGCCGATCATGTAAGCCGAGCAGTTATGCGTCGCGTTCCAGTGCTTCTTCTTGATGTCCTCGATAAACATAGCGGCTTCTTCTTCGCTGTCGACCGGCATGACGTGACCGATAAAACGCGATTTGCGGATGACGACTTCCTTCGATCCCGAAGTCCGTACCGTCCGGTATTCTTCCAGCATTCTTCATTCATTCCTTGTGTGCGTTGATGATTTCATGATATGGGAAGAGCAGCCCCGGTAATGGATACCCTATGGACTGCTCTCCAGTGAATTGCGCCTTTGGTTCAGTTGATGTCGTGTGTAACGGCAATACTACTCGGAAAGTCTGGCTTCCAGCTCGGCTTTCTCCTTCTCGTAGCCCGGTTTGCCAAGCAGCGCGAACATATTCTTCTTGTATGCTTCTACGCCCGGCTGGTCGAACGGGTTGACGCCAAGCAGGTATCCGCTGATACCGCAGGCTTTTTCAAAGAAGTATACGAGGTATCCGAAGCTGTACGGCGTCTGGTCCGGAATGGTGACCACGAGGTTCGGAACCTGTCCGTCCGTGTGGGCCAGCAATGTGCCCTGGAATGCCTTCTTGTTGACGAAGTCAACGGTCTGGCCTGCCAGGAAGTTCAGTCCGTCCAGATCATCCGGGTCGCTCTCGATGGTGATGTGCTCTCTGACCTGATCCACCTGGATAACCGTCTCAAAAATGTTGCGGTTGCCTTCCTGGATGAATTGGCCCATGGAGTGCAGATCGGTCGAGAAATCGACGGAGGAAGGATAGATGCCCTTGAAGTCCTTGCCTTCGCTCTCGCCGAACAGCTGCTTCCACCACTCCGATACATAGTGCAGCGACGGTTCGTAGTTGACGAGAATTTCAGTCGTCTTGCCTTTGCGGTACAGGGCGTTGCGCACTGCCGCGTATTGATAGCTCAGGTTCGTCGCCACGTCCGGATTGTTGAACTCGTCGGCTGCGGCTGCGGCTCCTGCCATAATCTCTTCGATGCTGATGCCCGCTGCGGCGATCGGCAGAAGGCCCACAGCTGTTAGTACGGAGTAGCGTCCGCCAACATCGTCCGGAATGACGAATGTTTCATAGCCTTCTTCAGTGGCAAGCGTCTTGAGTGCGCCTCTTGCCTTGTCGGTGGTTGCGTAAATGCGCTTCCGAGCTTCTTCTTTGCCGTATTTCTTCTCAAGTGCTGCACGGAAGATACGGAAAGCGATTGCCGGCTCGGTTGTGGTGCCGGATTTCGAAATAACGTTAACGGAGAAATCCTTGCCTTCGATCAGCTGGAGCAGGTGAGTCACATACGTCGAGCTGATGTTGTTGCCGGCAAAGTAGATTTCCGGAGTCTTGCGTTTGGATTTGTCCAGGTTATTGTAGAAGGAATGAGTCAGCGATTCGATCGCTGCTCGGGCTCCCAGATAAGAGCCGCCGATGCCGATCACGATCAGCACCTCGGAGTCGCCTTGAATCTTCTTGGCAGCCGCCTGGATGCGGGCGAATTCTTCTTTGTCATACGTTTGGGGAAGATCGATCCATCCGGTATAATCGGAGCCTGTTCCCGTCTTGCTATGTAACTGCTCATGAGCTAGCTTGATCGGCGCTGCAAAATAGTCAATCTCATGCTGGTTAACGAAAGTCAGCGCATTGCTGTAGTCGAAGCTAATCTTCTTGGACATCGGTTATGGTACCCTCCTGGTTCTCTTTCGATTTGACACGAATGTAACAACTTGATAATAGGATACTTTAATTTCTCGGGGCTGGCAAGGTACTTGGGCACAGGGCGGAGTATCAATTTGGACCAGACAGCGGGCCGCATGGAAGGATTCCTGCCAGCAATCCCGGCCCCTGCGGCGCTGGAACGTCCTCCCTGGCCATGCTAAACTAGAGAGGATTAGGCAGGATTTCCGGGAATGCGCCCGTTTTCTTTAGAGAACAAGCGTGTTCGTTCCGGTTAATCCCCCGCCAACTCGTTACCTCACCCTACCCAGTTGTTAAAAATTAGCAAAGGTGTGAAACTTCATGAAACAAATCGCTTTTATCGGACTCGGAACGATGGGGGCGCCCATGGCTCTCAACCTGCTGCGGGCGGGATTCCAGGTAACGGTGTACAACCGCACGGCATCCAAATGCGAGCCGCTGGTCGCCGAAGGCGCGGCCTCTGCCTCCACTCCCCGGGGAGCGTCGGAAGGCAAGAACATTATCATCACAATGGTGAGCAATGATGATTCCATCCGTGACGTCTTCTACGGAACGGACGGACTGATCGAAACGCTCCGGCCCGGAACGGTGATCATCGATTCCAGCACCATCTCCCCCGGACTCGTCAAGGAAATCGCAGCCGCCGTCAGCGCGAAGGGCGGGCATTTCCTCGATGCGCCGGTTACCGGTAGCAAGCCCGGCGCTGTCGACGGGACGCTCGTCTTCATGGTCGGCGGCAGCGCCGATATTATTGAAGCGAACCGCGACGTATTTGACGCCATGGGGCGGTTGCTCCTGCATATGGGCGAGAACGGCAGCGGCGCTGCGGCGAAGCTGGCGCATAATGCGATGGTCGGCATCCACAACATCGCGCTGGCCGAAGGCTTCTCCATCGCCGTGAAATCCGGCGTGCCGGCGGACAAGTTCCTGGAGCTGATCCAGAACGGGTCCGCGGGAAGCAAGCAGGTCGAACTCAAAGGCCGCAAAATCATCGACGGCGACTTCAGCAACCAGTTCTCCCTGGGACTTATGCTGAAGGATCTCAAGCTCGCCTCCCAGCTCGGCGGAGCGAACGGCGTGCCGACTCCTGCCCTCGAGCTCGTCAAGAGCCTGTTCCAGGCCGGCTACAACAGCGGCAGCGGTGACGAAGACCTGTCCGCCGTGGTTAAGACCTACGAGGCTTGGATCGGGCGTAAGATCGGCGAATAACACGGAGCGGCCCGTGAACTGGGCGCACGATCGGTGAATAACGCGAAGCGGCTTGCGGACCAGGAGCACAATCAGCGAATAACACATTGCAGCCTGTGGACCGGGCGTTACCTAACAGTTTCTCGTCAGATCCCTAACAGTTTCCTAACGCTTGCCGTCGGGTTTCGCCGATACCCTCCCAACTCGCCATATCCCATAGAACTGCCGGCTGCGGTATGAATACCGCCTGCTGGCAGTTTTTTTGCCTCAGAAGGACTCTTAGTCGCCATCCGCTGCATCTCCTCCTGACCGAGCCTGAAGTTATATTGCCCCATTTTCCGGGAAACACCGGCCTCCAATCTCCGACCGCCCCGTCTACCCTTCGAAGGCCCGCTTCGGGCTGCCAATCATGAAATCATCATACGCACATATTCAATTGAGGTAAAAAATGCAGCAACAGCATCCGCCTTATCAGGCTGTTGGACGCTATTGCTGCAATCGGTAGTGCAGTTTAGGGTTGTCTGATTATTACAGGTTCTTCGGATAGGAGCAGCAGTAGTCAGTTACCGTGAAAATCTCAAGAGAGAACTTGGAATTGCCGGGAACATGGAAGGTCTCCGTTCCATCGATATCCAGCCAGCTGTCCGCGCCTGGCAGCAGCACCTTCAGCTTGCCGGACAGAATCTCCATCGTCTCCGGTCCTTCGGTACCGAACTCATACACGCCCGGAAGCATAATGCCGAGTGTAACTTTGAGGCCATCCTCCAAAGTCACCGCACGGCTGGTTACTTTTCCATCGTAATAAATATTGGCTTGCTTCTGAACGGTTGCGTTGTTGAACTGACTCATGCTTCTCTTGTCCCCCTTGGCTTCGCTGGTATGGTCTTTACTATATTACAGCAAAGCTTTCACGCGGGAAACAACATTTTCTACGGTGAAGCCGTATTCCTTGATTACCGTGTCCCCAGGAGCCGAAGCGCCGAAGGTAGTAATGCCAAGAATGTCGCCTTGGTCGCCGGTATAACGTTCCCAGCCAAAGGTCTGCGCCATTTCGATCGCCAGGCGAGCTTTGACATCCGGCAGGATGACGGAATCGCGGTATGCCTTATCCTGCTTCTCGAACAGATCCCAGCTCGGCAGGCTGATGACGCGAACGTCAATGCCTTGTTCAGCCAGCGCAGCTTGGGCCTTTACAGCCAGCTGAACTTCGGAGCCGGTTGCGATCAGCTGAGCCTGCGGCTTGCCCTTGGCTTCCGACACGACGTAGCCGCCGCGCTTGATGTTCTCGCGAACGCCTTCCACCGTTCCTGGGAGGATTGGCAAGTTCTGGCGGGTAAGCACCAGGGCTACCGGGTTCGACTTGTTCTCCATGGCGTAAGCCCAGGCAGCGGAGGTCTCGTTGGCGTCAGCCGGACGGATGACCGTGAGGCCCGGAATAATGCGCAGGGAAGCCAGCTGTTCGATCGGCTCATGCGTAGGACCGTCTTCGCCAACAGCGATGCTGTCATGCGTAAGCACGTACGTAACCGGCAGCTTCATGATCGCGGCCAGACGAACGGCCGGACGCAGGTAATCCGTGAAGACGAAGAACGTGCCGCCGAACACCTTCAGGCCGGAATGCAGCGCGATGCCGTTCATGGCTGCGGCCATGCCGAATTCACGCACGCCGAAGTAAATGTTGCGGCCATCATACGATTCAGGCGTGAACGAAGCCAGTCCGTTCAGATGCGTCATCGTGGAGCTCTCCAGGTCTGCGGAGCCGCCGAACAGCTGCGGAACGCCTTCGGTCAGGCCGTTCAGTGCATTGCCGGAAGCCACACGGGTGGACACCGCTTTGTCTTCTGCTGTGAAGAACGGAAGCTTGGCGTCCCATCCTTCTTTCAGGTCGCCGTTCAGCACGGTTTCGAGCTGGGCCGCAAGCTCCGGATTTGCCTGCTTGTACGCCGCGAACTTCTCATCCCACGCTTTGTTGGCGGCGATGCCTTTAGCTTTCACTTCAGCAAAATGGGCGCGCACTTCATCCGGAACATAGAAGTCTTCTTCGTATACCCATTTGTAGAATTCCTTGGTCAGCTTCGCTTCTTCGGCGCCGAGCGGCGAACCGTGCGTACCGCCATGACCGCCCTTGCCCTGCTTGTTCGGGCTGCCGTAGCCGATAACCGTCTTCACTTCGATCAGGGTCGGCTTGTCCGTTACAGCCTGGCCTTCCGCAACAGCCTTGCCGATCGCCGGCAGATCGTTGCCGTCTTCCACGCGCAGCACCTGCCAGCCATAGGCTTCAAAGCGCTGAGCCACATTTTCAGAGAACGCCAGGTTCAGCTTGCCGTCGAGAGAGATGTCATTCGAATCGTACAGCACGATCAATTTGCCCAGCTTCAGGTGGCCTGCCAGAGACGCGGCTTCAGAGGAAATACCCTCCATCAGGTCGCCGTCGCCGCAAATGGCGTAGGTATAGTGGTCGATCACATTGTACTGATCTTTATTATAGGTAGCGCCAAGCTGCGCTTCCGCGATCGCCATGCCGACAGCCATGGCAATGCCTTGGCCAAGCGGACCGGTAGTAGCGTCAACGCCTGCGGTGTGGCCGAACTCGGGGTGACCCGGAGTCAAGCTTCCCCATTGGCGGAACTGCTTCAGTTCTTCCATCGGAAGATCATATCCGCTGAGATGCAGCAGGCTGTACAGCAGCATGGAGCCGTGTCCGGCCGACAGAACGAACCGGTCGCGGTTCACCCAGGTCGGATGGTCCGGATTGTGGATCATCGTCTTCGCAAAAAGCTGATAGCCCATCGGCGCGGAGCCCATTGGCATACCCGGATGGCCGGACTTGGCTTTCTCGATTGCATCAATAGCAAGCGTACGGATCGTCGTAATCGACAGATTGTCGATCGTGGAGTTCTCGTCTTTCTGGATCGCTTGCTCTTTTGCCTGTTGTTCAGTCATTCAATTAATCCTCCTCTGGAACTCAAGAATGTCATTTTGACTATTATTGTATCACTAATGTGGAAGCATTACCATTGTTTTTGCGAACCTTCGGTCTAACCATTCAAGTGTCGCCAGTTTGACGCGCGATTTATACACGTTATTGGAGTGGAAAAGTCTTTGGCATTGCACTCCAGCCGGAATTTTTTTCGGAGCTTCATAAGGATTAATGTTTCTTGCAAGCACTATGCTATGACAATTTTATAAATATCATATAATTTGTAAGATTTTAGTGTAAAGTTTATTTTACGATAAATAAGCAAACTAAATGGGGATATTCATTTTTTAGGAGGAATTAGATCCTATGATAAGTCAAAGAGTTAAAAACAGCAGTTATTTATTATTGAGTATAATGCTTACTCTGGCAGCAGGATGGTATTTTTTCTATCAATCATATGAAGTAAAAAGTAATATCAATGCCCCACAGCCTTCTTCTATAGCTGACGAGAAGGTTGTAAGCACTGAAGGCCTTTATATAACATATTCAAATGTAGATGCGCTGGAGGAACACTCAGATTTAATACTTACAGGGACTCCTGTCAGTGATTTTAAAGATAGAGAACATGTAACTACAACGTATGGTGATGGGAATATTCAAGAGTTTTACACTTTAACAGATCTAAAAGTAACGTCAGTGCTGAAGAAGCCTGCCGACCTGGATTTGGTGTCCGGTCAGACATTCCAAGTAGCTGAACCCGTAGGTTACACTGACACGGAAAAGAAAGATACAAAAATTACTCGTAACGAGTATTCAAAGCTCAAAAAAGATTCGGAATATGTTATCTTTCTTAAAAAGAATGACCAGGGACAATACTTCGTCTTGAATTTGAATCTTGGTAAATTTAATTTAAATGGCAACTCAGAGATTGCTCCAGATTCAAAATCAATGAGAATTGAAGAAAAAGCATCGGAGTCTGAATATCAGACCTTTTTAAATTCTGTTATTAGCAAATATAAATTGAAACTAAAGAAGTAAAGTATTTAATGGGCCATTCGCGGCCCTTTTATTATGTTCCATCATAAAAAGGAAGAAGCCGCCGCGCGGCCTCTTCCCTGTATCATTTGATCCGGTGATTCCGGAAGTAGTCGCTCCAGACCCCTGAAATATAGACCGTAACCTTATCCGTTTTCGTCTGATATTCATTTGTGGCAGTAAAGGTAAACGTAATGGGTCCATCCGTCAGATACTGGAACGATTCATCGCTCAGCGAGCCGGTCCATAATTTCTTATCTTCATCGATTACTGTCATTTGTGTGGTAAAACCGCCGTCCATGGTAACTTCGATAGTATCCGGTAGTCCGGTTGCATCTGCCGCCAGTACGAACTTCTCTCCCGCCCAAAAGACATTGTACGCCCGCGGGCTCTCCGGATCGCCGGTCTGCTTCAGATTGTAATTTTGCCGGTTCATATTCCAATCCGATGTATGCTTGACCCCGCCTTTTACGCTCAGCAGATTAACCAGCATATACTTGCGCGGGGAAGTGGTGCTGCCAAAGCCCTCGCTTCCCAGACCATCGTGAACCGTAACCTCGACCGCATACTTTCGATTCTCTTCCAGCGCACCGGCCGGAACCTTCCACTGGTTCGCTGCGGAGACTTGTTCCCCCGAATCCACGAGCAGTACACTCGATACAGCATCGTAAATTTTGACCTGGAAGCGCTGCTGCTCATCCCCGTCTGGATCGGAATAGCTCCATTTGATGATCGGAGTCAATGTGCTGGAGATGGTCGGCTTGGACAAGGTGTCACTTGTCGGGAAGGTCAAGCTGACTGCCGGCAGCCGGTTCACCACGGTCAAAGCGTGAATAACCTCACGGAACAGACCCAGAGAGTCTGTCACCACCTGACGGTACGTAAAGATGCCGTTGCTAGTGAACTGCTTGCTGAAGTCGGCGGCTGTGTTTACTTGCCCCTCGGAACCGCCGCTCTTTTTCAGATAATATTGATACGACAGTGTGTCGCCCTTGGCTTCATCTTCGTCATACGCTGTGCTCTCAACCTGCAAAACATCCGTCCGATAAATGGGAACCTTCGTGGCGTCCTTCCCCGTATCGGTGATCAGGGTGAAGCCGGGAACGGGCGGGTTGTCGATAATGAACGCTTTCTCGTTAGAGATTTCGGACCAGTTGTTCTTGGAATACGCCCGACCGACCACCGAGTAGAACAGGAATCGTTCCAGGGATTGGTTGGGCATCTGGTACTGCCGGATAGATCCGGTGCTGTCGTCGTTCTCAATCGTTTTGGCTAAAAGGCTATCCTTGGTGTAGAACTCCAGCCGGTATTTCTCCTGCGGATCTCCATTCGGATCTGAGTAATTCCATTTGATCAATGGGTCCCCTTCCTTCTCCGCATCAATGATCGTCGGATTGGACCGAATGCCCGGGGGAGAGGTCAGCGTCATGGCTGGAGGCTGATTCTCGGCTACCGTTACCTTCAGCGAAGCAATATTCGACTTGTCTCCAATCTGGTCCACGGCCCAATGTTCGAGTGTATAAACGCCAGGCTCATTGTAGGTGAGCTGCACATTTGGCGTCCGGAGCATTTTCACCCCGCCGTCCGAATCGGTTATTTTCCAATAATATTGCAGGCTGCTCATATCGGATGGATCTCCGTCTTCGTCGGCCGATGTGTACGCATAGGAATTGTATTGAACTGCCGTGTCTGACCCGTTGATGGCAGCACTGGGAACATGATTCAGAACCGTGAACAGCTGCGTCGCATTGGAGCTTAAAGTACCGTCAGATGCCGTCAAGCGCATTTCCCAACCATCCGAAACGGCCTGCTTATCCGTAATCCCCATTTGCGAGATCAGACTCCGGATGCTAACATTCTGGTTGCGGTTGCTGCCCTCGTAATAATACCCGCTGCTGTTCAACCTGGAGTTCCAGCTGTAGCTGACAGCCTCGTCGTCGTCATCCGGATCAGGGGTCAAGTTGGTCATGGCAACCACCGAATCCCGGTACAGCTCACTTGGCATCGTAAAAGCAGCCACCGGAGGCGAGTTGATCACCTGCACGGTCTGGGAATACGGATTGGACCATAGCCCGCGGTTGTCATGGACTTTAAGCGTAACCGTATAGCTGCCGACTCCATAGGAAGCAATATTTGGCGGTGTCGTTGCTGAGCCAATTGAGTACCATTTGGTTCCCACTCCATTTTTCACAACCGACCATTCGTACTGATCCAGCGGATCGTTGTCCGGGTCAAAGGATTGATCCGTGATCGTTGTGCTCTTCCGGTGGCTGACATAGTTCGGCGTAACGGTGAAGAGGGCGACAGGAGGCAAATTGCTTGGGCTGCCAACCGTGACCTGATACCAGTCGCTCCATACCCCGATCCCATCCGGACCGTCTATATCCCGTACCCGTAGCCGGATGTCGTATTGGTCGCTGCTTGGGAGGGTTGAGAGCTGGCCTTCCGTCCAAACCTCTTCCGATGTTTTCTTATACTGCCACTGCCAGGCATAGATCCCTTTCGAGGGAGCCGAAATATGATCCAGATCATACGATCGGTCGGCAAGCGATACGGTCCCGTTGCTCAACCTTGCCGTGAACAGCGCAATGGGCCTGCGATGCACCAGGAAGGTCATGCTGGATAAATTGTCCCGGCTCCATTTCCGGAATTCATCAAACCGGTCGTCATTGAGCGGGTTGTCCCGGTTCTGGAAGCTTGCCACGTAAGCACCAGTATACGGGAAAGACGTATATTTGCTGGTTCTCCACAGCCCGCTATCTGAAATCAGCCCCATCGGATTGTCAAAAAGACTCGGGTCCTGGTCGTATTTGAACCTCTCCGCGTACTTCGGGTCATTCTCATAGTCGGAGTAGCTGCCGGATATGCTGACCGGTTCATTAACCAGCAGGAACGCCTTGTTTTTCAACCTCTTCGTTACTGTGATGGAACTTGATGCTTCAGCCTTCATATTAAAGGGGTCCACAGCTTTCACGTTGATCGTATAGTTCCCCGGGGATAGGCTGTCCGTGATCGCGTCGATAGGAATAATGAAATTTTTAGGCGAGGCGGTACTGGATAGGGAGATTTTTTTGTAAAATACATTCGGAATTTCCGCGATTACATCCAGCGTGTCATTGTCCACGTCTTGAACGTAGCCCTCCAGGTTGTAGGTGCTAAACCCCGTCTCATTCATAATGTTCAGTCCCGGCGCCGAAGTGAGCGTCAAAGATGGATCTTTATTCGTTGTTAGCGGAAATGATCGGTCATCGGTAGTTACATATGAGTTGTACATTTTTATAGCTGATGAGTTAAGAAATTTATCGCTCACCCAATACGTATCCGAAAAGGACTGCAAGAATTGGATCTTGATTGGCTTTTTGCTCGGCACCACATAAGCGGAGAACGAGTTGGTGATTTGCCTATGCTCCACATAAGAGTACCATTCCCAGTCTGCCAGAAAATGATCTACATAGGCATACGAGGGGAGCGCCGTATATTGCGTTGTCGCATCAACGTAAGTTCGGGTATCCGGCGGATCAAAGCTCCCTCCTGTTCCAACGTTAGCGATAACTGCGGTACTGCCATCTGCATACGTAACTAAAATACGGCTGGCAAAGCCTGCAACATATCCGTGCGTCCATCGGGAAGATTGGTCCGGACTCTTGGGATAAGCGCCTAATGGCTCACGATTAATGATCCACGAAGTCGGGAGATAGAGACGGGATAAATCAATATGCAGTTCTCCTGTGACCTGATTGTATTTCATATTCGCAGAAAAATCCGGAATATCAACAGTCATGTTCCCCGCATACCAGTTATCATCGGCTCCATACGGAGCCGGCCTGCTGGCCGCTAAATGCAGCGCGGGAACATCAATCTGGTTAAATTCGATGACCTCACCGGCTGCCTCCGCTTTCGGAAGCAACACTGGGATATCCACTACGGGGACCAAAGGAAGCAGCAGCGCTGCGATCAGAGATACGATACCTAAGCTTCTAATCCATATCTTCAAGATGTACTTCCCTCCTCTCTACCAAGACCAGTCCACAACCGGGGCACGGTTATATACGGTCACGATCTTTTCTGCCGCACTCTGCGTATCCGTATTAGCTGATTTCCGGTCTGCCGCCGTAACGAACTCGTCAATCGTTGGCTGGTCGAATTCCTCGGTCACGGTAAGCCTGATTTCATACCGGCCTACCTTTGCAGGGGTGAAATTAACCCGGCTCTCATTGCCATCACTGAGCGTTGTCCAGGATTCGTCGGTAAAGCTGCCATCATTGTCCGAATCATAGCGGTACTGCCAAAACCGGTGACCGATATAATCAAAGTCCGGTGAAAAAGACAAATCATCCAGCACAGCCGCCGCCTTATTGCCATTGTCCGGATCACGGTAAGCCTGGCTCGGAACCGAAATGTACGGTACAGGCGGTTGATCCGGTGCAATATCAAATGTGATTTGAGCGGTGTCGGAATACCCTACATTATTCTCCACATAAATCGTCGCCCTGTAAGTCCCTGGCTTTTTGAACACGACATCTTTGTCGTTTACGCCACTGAGCGATCCGCTGTACTTGATATCGGAAGCCGTGCCGCCGCTGACAGCCTGAATCATAATCCGGGTCTTGGCCGGGTCCATTGGAAAATGTGTAGCCAGGTCGATGCTGGCATTATGGAGCGTAACCTTACGGTTCTCTTTTTTCGTACCCAGAACAGTAATAGCCGCCCTTGGTTTGGGAGCTTCAATATCCACTTTGCCCGTAGTGCTGCCTGAGAGATCATCATTATCTGTGACGACAAGGCTAATCGTCCGCGTGTTCCCCACCTCAGACAACGGATACCAAGTGAACCCGTATTTCCCCGTTACCTCATCGACGGCAGGACCCGTGCCGTAGTTGTAATCGACAATCGTTCCGTCCGGGTCATACGAGTCTGCACCATAGACCAAAAATTCCTGCCCGGCCATAACCGAATCCGGAACGCTCAGAATGGCGACAGGCCGCTTATTGCCACCGGTTGGCGGTGGATCAGGATTATTGGCAGCCCCTACCGTCGCCTTCATCGTCTGCGTTAGTGAAGAGATACTCCCGGAAGCTGTGGCTACAGGTCTGGAGAAACGCACAGTAACGGTAAGCGTGTATTCTTGCTCAAATTCGCCCCTCGCCTCGATTGCCTGTTTAACTTTATCCTTCGGAAGAATAAAGGTACTGAATGACTGGGTACTGCTTAGTACCTTGTTGTAATCCTTCATCATTTTCACATCCGACGACCCAGTTTCCTTCGCATAAAACACCCATTCCTGGATGTTAGACGAATCCGTATAGGCTAATAGATTGCCATTTACCCTTAAGGTAACCGGGATATTAACGCCCTTGAATTGAGTCGGGTTAGGGCTGGGGTTGACTACGGTTACCTTGCCGTCGAGGGTGGGTTCTGATGGTAGTGTGTAATCGAAAGAGACTGTACCGCTATAGCTGTAGGCTGTGACTCTGGCTGTGCCGGTGAAATAGTAGTATACCGTGGTGTAATACAACCTCCCAATAACCCAGGGACCTTTTTCAAAACTGTCGGGCACCTCCTCGGGAGTGAAATTCTGAGTCGGTATGACATGGGTTACAGTAAAGCCGCCGTTTTTAATAGAGAGGTCCCCACTAGATGACGGAGAAGCCACAATATCAACGCTGGAGGGATCTACGCTGCTGTATTCCACTTTTGAACTTTCATCCTTGTACCATACGGCTGTACTCGGATCAACCGGTGTTGATTTCGTTGTTACTGCTCGATGTGGCGGATCTCCAGACGGCGTCAGGGAATCCGTGGCATTGAAATTGTAGCTAAAGTTGGCTTTCCTGTCTTCGTCGTAATCGTTGATTTGCCAACGTCGACCATCTGCGTATCTCCAAATAGAGTTACCAGGGACACTACGAAATTTGTCATCGTAACGATTGTAGGCTCCTCTTACTGAGAATGTTTCTTTCTTCTCGTTTCCCTTCAGTTTCAGCTTGATCTTCCCGTTCTCGATGCTAATGGAGTCAATGATCGTGTTGTTTCCGGAATATTTCAGTGATCCGCTACGGATCGAGGAAGCAAGTATACCGCTGGGTAAATCTAGCAGGTAGGTTTTGGCCGCGTTACCCGAGCCCGTCAGACCAATGCTTACAGGAACGGAAACCGATCCGGTTTTCACATTGGGAGCCTCAGCCGAGAACGAAACAGAAGGATTTATGACTGCGGCGATTAGAAGAGTTCCAATGATCCCTCGAAATATTGCCTTTTTCATTTTTTTACCACATCTACAACATTTTTCTGCCCTTTGTTGTCTACTGTGATGTAAAAACGTTCTAATTTGTCATTATAGGTATAAGCTTGGTAACTCGTGAGCTTTTTCCCTGGTGCAAGCTCCCATGTCCAAAGCACTTCAGTGTTATTCACCTTTTCCGCAAATTTTCTAGGCATGGACGTAAAGGCTTCTTCGCCAAAGTTGAATCTCCATTTATCGCTTAAATCCTTGGAACTAAACTGTACCTTGGCATTGCTGCTGTTCTTGATGGTTATCTTTGTCCAGATGAAATACTTCTGTCCTTCGGTTCCGGTATACCCATATTTTTTAATCAGCGCCTGAGCCGTGGCCGACTTCGTTTCATAAATCATGATCTTCTCCAGCGTATAACTCAACCCTCCCGCTGTTACCGTCACCGGCAGCTCCACATCCTTCTTCAACCCATACTTCGCCAAATTATCCGTCATCACCGGCGCCGCTGTTGCGGCTGCCGCAGCAACCTTTGGAGCAGGCTGCTCTGCAGCCGCTGCCGGAATCCCTCCCGCTACTACCTGGGTAAGCAGCAGAACCGCTGCGCTTGCTTTTAACATCATTTTTTTCATATCGACTCTCTCCCTTAATTTGATTTATGTACCTTTACCTTTGCGCATATGTATCGGCAAAACTCCCTCATCTGTTCCGGCGGGGATGCTTGCCGATGCACTGAAAGCGCAGGCAGGCGGCTTGTAGTGCTACCACCTAAAGTCGTTAATTGTCCACCGCCGCTGCCTTTCATATAGAGAACGAACCCTACGATTCTTCATTCATCAGGCTTGTACTCCTGAACCGCCGGCACCTGGATATCATCCTGAAGCTTGGAGCGGGCGAGCAGTACGGGATGCCTGGTCTTGATTACGGCAATCACCGATGGCCCCTGAAGATATTTCGTGATGCCGAAGCGGCTGTCTTCGTACAAAAATGGGAACGATCTGCCGGAAGCCTCGTCAATTATCTCGAAATCCACAATCTCCACTTTGGATCTTAGACGGCTGCCCGCCAGGGGATTGAGGCTGTCATCCAGCCCCAAATTCGCCTTTAGCGTCTCCCTGAACGAAGCCTCGGCTTCGTGCCGGTCGATCACGAGCTGTCCTTCAGCCAGTGCGGCCTCATCCAACTGCTGTGCGGCATCGTGAACCGCCATGTTGTTGGCGCTCTTAAGCAGTTCCCGGTCAACATCCCATTCCTGATTTTGCACCTGAAAAAACCAGGAATACATAAAGATCAGCAGTACAAACGCCAGCTTGATTATATAGTCCATAGGCTCCCCTTACTCCAGATATTCGCTCATAGTCGAGCCATGCCCGTAGTAGTAGGACGATTGCGCGTTTCCGGAAAAATTGTAGGGGAACATGGAAATCCGCGGCGCTCGGATATAAACGTCAAGTCTTACGCCACGATCCTGAAGCGCTGCCGTGCTGCTTGAAATCTCGACCGACGATTCCGTGAAGCCCAGAGCCTTAAGGTTATTCACCACTTCGCTTCGCATGCTCGCGGTTACCATTCCTTCGGTTGCGGCTTTCTGCGCAAGGTACGAGGTATTAGCCTTAATCTGAAGATCCAGCAAATAATCGACATACGTCATCATCGGCTGCAGCACAATAAACAGCACCAGCCACATGAACAATGCCCGCAGAACTGTGTCCTTCATCGCCTGCAGATTCTACTCCTTTCCCTCTGTTCAGAAGATCCGCTTGCCTGTCCGCCCACTTTTGGCTCATCAATAGCTCTCTACCTGCTTCGAATGGGCGATAATATCATCCTGACCGCTGCCGATCATGCCTGTGGCAAAGGAAATGAAAATGCCGGCGATCACAAAACCGATGGCAAGAAACAAGGCCACGGAAATTGAGTCATTCTTCATGGCGCTTACGCCTCCCCTGTTGTGACCGAGTTCGACAATAAATCTGCATGAGGAAGCGGCATGTACAGGCTGGCGGCCGGCACGTCGGGGCGGTTGTTGTCCGCGTCGTCGATGACGTCCCGCACAAGCGGAATTAGCACGGCGATAACGATAGCGACACACAGAAATCCGATGGCGATAAACAAACCGGCAGAAATAGCATCTTTTTTCATTGTTAAAAACTCCCTTTTCATTTTATTTTTTTAAAGCTTGATTGAATATGACAAAATTGCACTTCACTGAAACAGACGAATTTCATTGAAATTCCCCTTTATGAGCATGATGTACTGCATAGCCAGCGTAACGATCATCAAAAAAGTGGCAATCGACGGGATTACGTTAATAACGGTAGCGACATCCCCAATGATGGACCACTTCCGAAGATACTGATCGCTGGAAATTTGGGCGATGATGCTTCCCTGCTCCTTCAAATAAGACGCCGCCTCCAGGTCGTCATCCATTCCTTCCGTAGCCAGCAGAATCGAGCGGATGTCCCCGATGAACGGGTGCCCCTCCGGAAACCTTCCACAGAACCATACAATTGCCCGTTCCGGCCCTTCATCCACCGCACGCTCGGACAACTCGTACAGATCATGGCGGATGTGAACAAAGTGGCCGGCAGCTTCCGCGCAAAAAATACCGAACTGCGAATAGCCTCTTTTGCGAAGCCGGTTATTCTCATATAACCTCAAGAAGGAGATCAGCTCACCGTCTTTCCGGATAACAGAACGCCGATGGAGCCACGACAGCACCCAGCCTAACGGCAGTAAGCGGGCAGGGCTGGTCAGGACGAGGATCAGTACGCCAATCAGCAAATCCCACCAGCTGAAAGGAACGCCCCGGATATAGCTCCCTAGAGATTGCACAAGCACATACAGAAGTGCCGCTGAGTAGCGAAGCAGCGTTACTTTTCTCGCAGAGATCATCAAGCCGCTGTCATCAAGAAGCTGGGCCAGCTTCCCCTGATCCAGACGTTCTCCCAGCCCTTCCCATCTGTGGCGAAGCCGGAGCATGTATCGTTCCTGCTGCTCCGTCGAGCTCACGAAGACCAGAATCGCCAAATAAATAGTTCCGATTACGGCCGCAAGCATAAAAAATCGGTCCATACGTTATCTCCTCATCCCATCCTCAATGATAATCAAGCTTCGGCCTGGACAGCGCGCTGCCAATCACGAACGAAAGGAACAGCCCCGCCAGAATCACCATCATAAAAGCCAGCCCAGGCTTCGTCTCAAACTGAAGGTGAAAGTAAACGGCAGGCTTCAGCATATAAATAAAGGTTCCCAGCGAGAAAAACAGAACGATCAGATTGCCGTACAGCCCTAGACTGATGGCATCCCGGCTGTTCGCTTTTACGGCCAAAATGGCTTCGCGCTGCCGTTCCATGGAGCGGGTCAGGGTCAACAGGGAATTTTTCAGATAGAAGCCGCCTTCCTTCTCCGAATAGAGCAGATCCGACACGAACTCAACGGCAAATGTCGTTCCGACCGCCGCCGAGAACCGCCGGGTTTCATCCAGCAGTTCCATTTCTGTACTGTAGCCCGCAAAAGCAGAGGACAGCACTCTAAGCGGCGATGCCAGCACATTGTCAGCTTCCAGGGCATCAGCGGTATTGCTCAGAAGCGCGTCGACCGGCAGATGCGTAAACTTGGCGGCGATTTTGACAACATCCAGCAGATGATAGCTTCCGCTCACCTTGTTGTGGGCAGAGACATACCGCAGACGCAGATAAGGCACTGATCCGGCCAAAGCAGCGAGAAAAAGAGGCATCTTCCACCACTCCCCATCCGGTCCGTTCTCGTCAAAGGTCATGCCTTCCATAAAAGGGTTATGAAAAACCAAATGCCCCGGAAGCTCATGAAAGGTAAGAGCGCCGCATATAAAAATGGCTAACGTCAGCACGGCGGATTGAGTAAGAAAGCCGTATACCGCGGTTCCTGGATCATAATTCCGCTTCGCCATGTAGAGAAGACGATCCAAATGATCGTAAAAAGGAACCCGCATTTGCCTTCCGTTCCGGCCATAACGATTACGCGAAGCGGACTTTTTGAGACTCAGCCGATAGTGGAAACGATCCACCGCCTCACGGATTTCCTGTCCGGCAAGCTGCCTTACCAGCATCCAGATGCCAAGAGCAGCCAGAAGATGCAGTGCGAACCGCAAGAGGCCCATTAGTCCTTCCATTTCCGTTCCTCCTACTCGTTCAGCACGATTTTCGATTTCAGGCTTTCCCGGATCGGGCTACTCATCGGCATTCCTGCTGCCAGCTTCCGCAGCTCGTTCCGCAGCACGGCTTCCGCATCCGGGTTTTTTCGCCGCATTTTGGCCGCAAGTCCTTTGGTAAGTTCAGCGTTATAGGTCCATCCCCCAGCTTCTCCGCTCCACCGCATCAAATCATTCGCAAATACCGAATTGCGTGATTCATCGAAAAAGACCTCGGAAATACGGGACAGCCGTTTCTTCCCCTCTCCCACACTCTCCAAAATAAACACAAGCTCACAAGCTTTTAGCGCGGACACCAGATGTCCTTTCAGACTGCCGCCAATCCGGGTGGATACGGCAAAAGCGCCTTGATAGGGAATGTCCTCCGAATCGACGGTGTGGAATGTGCCCGTAATGCCGTCATACCCCTTCTCCCCGCTCCACAGGTAAAATTCCCATTCGTTGAAGCGCATTTCTGTCATGTACAGCAGATTAGGATCATGGCGGAGCGATTCGATGCCGACCTCCATCAGTTCCTCGTTGGCAGCCTGGATCGGAATAATCCGGTGCCCCTTGATCTGGTGCGGCAGCGTCGATTCCGGGTGCTTCTCGATCATCACTACACCCATGCAGGAATCTGAGCCGAGTAGCTGCTCGCCGACAAGCGTGTTGGCGAAGGTGGTTTTGCCGGAGCCGACCGAGCCGGCGATAATGGTATTTCGGAACGTCATGGCCAGCGAACGGATCATCGGCACAGCTTCGGACGGAATGCATTCCGTTCCCGCCTGATCGTCCATACTCAGATACTCCACAACCTGACGGCGGACGGAGATGGTGGTGAAACCCTCCCACACCCGCGGCGCCACCCAGATAGCCAGACGAATGAAGCGGCCGGGCCAGAGCGGATCATCCATTTTTAATTCAACGGAAGGGTTGTCCTTATTCAGCTTCTTGTTCGGATCGCTCTTTAGAAGTGAACGTTTCAGCTGCTCCACCCGGTCAAGCGACGGCATCTCATAGGGATACGGCACGAATTTGCCCTTCACGTTGTAAAAAATCTGCCGGCCTATGATCTGTAGTCCCGTCGACTCGCTATATGCCCTGTCCGTAAACCACCGGTAAGCCGGACCAAAGCCTTTCCATTCATGAAACAGCGCTTCGGCGGCGGTATCATAAGCTTCCGGCACATTGCCGGTGAAGGGATGGGTCCGCAAATACTTCTCAATCTCGTTCATGAAAAAGCCAACTGCTTGCGGATCGCCGGTCAGCGCCTTGGCATTAAGCTCAAAATAAGCCTCATCCTCGCGTTCCAGTCCCGCATTCATTTCCTGTTTCATCCGGTTAAGAAAAGCGGAGAACTCCTCCTTGCCGGGCTTGCTGTTCCGAAGAATGCTCATCTTCAGGGAAAAAAGAGGCTCCACTGCATCATCTTTTCTCGATGCACCGCTGAGAGATTGATTCGCTTCCTGCAGTGTCATCGATAGATTCCTTTCTTTCGCACCTCGGGAGCAAAGCCGAAGGAAGACAGCATGGCCCGGACCTTCTCATCGGCTTGGGCAAGCTCTTTCTTGCCAAGAGGCAGTCGGCCGGATACCTGAGCGTATTGCGGAAGCTCCAGCAGCAGCTCAGCTCCGAACCGGAGCGCCAGACTCTTGGGAGAGAGTGCTTCACTCTGGCCGAGCCGGTTCACCACAAGCTTGAATTCGGACGGTTCGAGGTCCATATGCCCTGCCAGCTCAAGCAGTGCCTCCACCCGGGATTCATGCCGGGGATGGGTAACGAGGAGATGCAGCGCCGACTTGCGCATCCCGGAATACCAGGCGGCGCTCTCCGGAATCGCCCCCAAATCCGCGATAACAATCTCGGCATGCTCCGACGCTCGGTCCAGAAGATACTCCATCTCACTCTCCCGGTAATCCTGAGCACCAAGGTAATCGCAATTTCCCGGCAAATAGTAGTAGCCATCCTGAAGAATCCACTGCCCGAAGTCTTCATCGCTCAGCCGGCTGCCGCTCAGCTTGGAACGGATGCGATCCAGGCTGATAGCCGGTTTTCTGTCATAGCCCGGATCATATACATTCATGCCCAGCAGCAGGACCCGCCGGCCCGCCGCAGCCATCCGGCCGGCGAGCATCCCCGCCACACTGGTACAGCCGACGCCCGGACCGGAACCGAGCACAGCAATCACATTGCTCCGCTCATCCTGATCCTCCATCAGAATGAGGCGGATTTTTTCGACGATAGCCGAGCCGGTCGAACGGGGAGGAAGGAAATGAATACCGAGCTCCTCACAGGTCATATGCACACTTTTGCCGCCTCGAGCCCCCCGCTCGTTATAGACATACAAGATCATCCACCCGGGATACCGTTCCCGAAGCTCCCGCAGCTGCAATACTCCCGCCTCGCCGCTTGTAACAATCAGCATATCGTCTGTACCTTGAGCCGAATCGGGAAAAGCACTCTGCATGACCACTTGGTAGCCCGACTGGCGGATTTCGTTCACAGTAAGCTGGTCCAAACCTACACTGAATATTTTCATCGTCCTTGCACCTCCGATTCCTTCTATTCCACCCGGACAATCCAGAGCTTGAAGCCGCGCTCCAGATATCCCTTTAGCATTTCGCCCTCGTCCTTCTTCAGCTTAAGCTCAGGAGCTGCCACCTTGCCGGTTGAGGTCACCCGGTCGTTGTCATTGCCCAGCTCGGTGTCGCGGACATCGTTGTTGTCCTCCGTACGGACATAATTGACGGTAATCCCGGTCAGCACCGCTTCCCCAGGCGGCAGCGCCGCTTCGGAGATCTCCTGATCGCCTGTCCGGAGAAGCCCACTGTCCCTCCGGCTGTCGCTTCCCTGCACGACATACACGTCCACCTTGTCCCGGCTCCGCAAGGAACCGTTGACGGCATAGATCGCATCCTTCGGAACCGGGAAAATGCCTTCGTCGCTTCGCGGCTCCAGATCATTCAAATCGACCAGTTCTCCCGTCAAAATGCTTCCATCCGTCAGGCTGACGTTGGTTATTTTTCGCGCTGCCTGTTCAAGACTGGTTACAGCCCCTGCGGGAACATCCTTCGTTTGAACCGAATCGAGATAAAGCTCAGCGGGTTTAAGCTCGTGATTTTTGGGCAGCACGCCTCCTCCGCTCACCCTGACCTTCACTACAGACTCCGACAGAATATAGGGCTTGAAATAAAGATCATAGCCCAGCAATCCACCGAACCCGATGACCAGAATGAGTGAAGCCAATACATAATTTCGCCTTAACAAATGACTGCGCGGGGCCGACAAGCAGTTCGCCTCCTTTAGAATCCTGTTTTATGGACATACAAAAACACACTTTGGCAGTGAGCGCCAAAGTGTGGGTAAAATGCTTTTTTACCGAAAAGCCGATATGCAAATGTTAGTTAAATACAACCGTCTTATTCTCATGGACGAGGATGCGGTCCTCGATATGCCATTTCACTGCGCGCGCCAGCACGACGCGTTCAATGGTCCGCCCGATCCGCTTCAGCTCGCCGACATCATGCCGATGGCTGACCCGCTGCACATCCTGCTCAATGATCGGTCCGCCGTCCAGCTCTTCCGTCACATAGTGGGCCGTCGCTCCGATGATTTTAACACCGCGCTTGTATGCCTGCGCATACGGATTGCCGCCAATAAAAGCCGGGAGGAAGGAATGGTGGATATTGATGATCCGGTTCCGATAATGCGTGATGAACGACGGCGAAATAATCTGCATATACCGCGCCAGTATGATGACATCGATATCATCGCCAACGACTTCAAGCTGCCGGCGCTCTGCTTCCGCCTTCGTATCCGCCGTAACGGGGATATGATGATAAGGAATGCCGAACGACTCGACATACTCCCGCATATCAGGGTGATTGCTCACCACAAGCGCAATGTCAGCGTCCAGATCGCCCGCTTGCCACTGCCAGAGCAATTCCACAAGACAATGGTCCTCTTTGGATACGAAGATCGCCAGTTTTTTCTTGTGGCTTACATGAAAGATCTGCCAGTCCATTCGGAAGCTCTCCGCAATTTCGCCGAACTCCGCCTTAAGGGCCTCCATCCGGGACTCCAGCTCAGGCAAATCAAACTCGATCCGCATAAAGAACATTCCGCCGGAAGGATCCATCGTATACTGGTCCGATTGCACGATATTCGCCCCGTGTTCATGCAGAAAACGCGATACCGCCGCTACGATGCCCGGTCCGTCCGGACAGGAGATCAGCATCCGCGCGCGGTCGGGATACAGTTCCTCAGAAGCGGGTTGTTCTCTTTTCACATGCAGTTCCATGAATCTTGTTCCATCCTCTCGTTGTCTGTCCGGTCGTATGTTTAAGCGCCCACCAGCACCTGCTTGCCCGCAAGCCAGGCGATCAGCCGCTGGTTCACCGCTTCCTCGCTTAATCCGGGGAACAATCCCGCCGCAATGATCTGATCATATAAACGTTCAAGCGGTTCTCGCGGATCCGCCTTGCGGGCTTTGGCATCGCTCTTGAGCAGCTCCCAGACATTCAGCACGAACGAGCGGGAATCCACGTCCTGCTTCGCAAAAAAGGCATGCAGCTCTTCAACCTGATTCAAAAACTCGCCGCCGAAGCGTTCCTGTACATCCCCTCTAAGCAGCGCAATTTCAGCTTCGTACATCGGCCGCTGGGTCTTGGCGTCTTTGCCGATCCACGGTGTCTCCAGAATGAAGGGAAGACCTGCCAATCTCTCGTGATGCACAACCCGGTTGATGGTATCGAATCCGATCCACCCCGAACCGATCGGGGTATGGCGGTCCTTGTGGCTGCCGCGCGGATTCTTGCTGTCATTGATATGCACGACGCCGATCCGCTTAAGTCCGACGAGCTGATCGAACTGCTCCAGCACACCGTCCAGATCGTTCACGATATCATAGCCTGCATCATGAATGTGGCAGGTGTCCAGACAGACGGAGAGACGCTCGTTATGCGTGACCTTATCTATAATTGCGGCGATCTCTTCAAAGCTGCGCCCCATCTCCGTACCCTTGCCTGCCATCGTCTCAAGCGCGATATGCACCTCGGTCTCATTCGTCCCGTTCAGCACCTCGTTCAGACCGTCGGCAATCCGCTCAATCCCGTATTCCGGGTCCATGTCGGTGTAAGCGCCCGGATGAAGCACAATATGCTTGACGCCGAGAGCATGCGTCCGGTGAATCTCCTGCTGGAGAAAATCAACGGCAAGCTGGTACGTATGATTCTTATAGGAAGCCAGATTAATGATGTAGGGAGCATGGACAACGATTTCTTCTACGCCGTTCGCCTTCATCGCTGCGCGGCCTTCCTCGATGTAGAGATCTTCGATCGGCTTGCGGCGCGTATTTTGCGGAGCGCCGGTATATATCATGAAGGAGCTCGATCCGTATTCATTGGCTTCATTGGCCGCAGTGAGCAGCCCTTTGTCTGCACAAGACACATGGGAACCGATTTTAAGCATGCCTGTTTCCCCTCGTTTCTTCGAAATTAAGATTTATTTTATCGTGATTGGGACAATAAATCCAGGCAATGCTGTTGGGCGGTCCTTATCTTCGCAAACAGCAGAATGATACGCTATACTTTAAATAGCAGATAATACCCGCACTCAGGCAAGGAGGCTTGAAGCAATGAAAGCAATGATATGCGGCGGCACTGGCTTTATCGGCACCGCCCTGACCGCTTATTGGCTGCAAGCCGGACATGATATAGTCGTTGTCGGCCGCCGGGTTCCTGCCAATGCAGCATCTCACCCCCGGCTTCAGTACCGTACCTGGGAGGAACTCAGTATAGATCCCGGACCCGCAGAGGGGTCCGATATCCTGGTCAATCTCGCCGGATCATCTCTCAGCCAGCGCTGGAGCAGCAGCGGCAAGGAACGGATTATGAATTCCAGAATCGAGACTGTATCCGCTGCTTCGCAGCTGATCGGCCGACTGAACGTCAAACCTAAAGCCGTCATTCAAGCTTCTGCGGTCGCGATCTACGGCACTTCCTTGACAGATACCTTTGATGAGTCCTCGCCTCCGCGCGTCATGGATTTCCCGTCCAGTGTCGTGCAGGCCTGGGAGGAAGCGGCGGATCGTGCTTACCCCGATATTCGGCTCGTCAAGCTTCGGACCGGATTGGTGCTAGGCAGTAAAGGCGGCGCCTTTCCCAAAATGAAGCTTCCGTACATGTTCGGCTTCGGAGGCCGAATCGGCAGCGGGCGGCAGTGGATGTCCTGGATTCACCTCTCCGATATGGTAGCCCTGATCGATTTCTGCGCCGCGAGTCCAAATTTGGCCGGCCCGGTCAATGCCGTAGCTCCGCAGCCGGTAACGAACGATCAGTTCGGCGCAGCAATCGGCTCCGTATACCATCGGCCCCACTGGTTCCCCCTGCCCTCTTGGGTGCTTAAGGCCGCGCTTGGCGAGCTGTCGGAGATTCTGCTGCTAGGTCAGCGCGCACTCCCCGCCAAACTGCTGGAGCACGGCTTTGTCTTCGGGTTCCCCGAGCTTCACCGCGCCCTGGAACAATTAAAGAACTGATTCGAAGGTCCGGCTGCCTACTGCTGTCTGAACGTATAGCTTCCTTTAATAATGGTGAACGTATCGCCATCGGTTAGGGGATATTCCTTATAGGGAACCATTGTCTCTCCCCGAAACCGGGTGCCGTTGCGTGAATCCAAATCCTTCAGCACATAGCCGCCTCCGCTGCGAGATACCTCGGCATGGACTCTCGAGGCTCCTTCCGATAGCTCCACATACTGGGCAACCTCCTGAGATCGCCCGATGATAAAGCTTGTACGGTTCAGCTCGATTCTCTCGATCCCCTCACTGCTTTCAGTACCTGCCTCTTTCCGCTCAAGATAGGGCTGCACTGCTCTGGGCTGTTCCCTCTGCTTGGCCTCATTCTTATCATGGACCAAGAGTACAGTGGCTGGACCCGATTCGCCAAGCTGCGGCTTGGCCGCTGCTGCCGCAGGTTTGCCCTGCCAGATCGGGTTAACCTGTAGGAACTCCTTCTGGGAAGCCAATTGCGGCCGTTCCCCACCCTTAAAGAACTCTCCGAAATCCGCGTCTCTGAAAAATGGCATGTCCGCACTTTCCCGCGAAACGGATAATTCCTCTTCTTCCGCCTCTGAACGGTTCCGGGTTCGCATCTTGCTTCCGGGCCAAACCGCTTCCCATTTTCCAAGCCAGGTTAATCCGCAGACCGCGATCAGCAGAACGCTCACGGCTCCGCAGACCAAGAGTCCCGTTCGTCCGGGATGGTCGAGGTATAAATATTTCCACAGCAGGGCATCCAGCAGAACGCTTCCCAGCAGCACATAGGTTTTGACTGGAGCCCCTTTATCGGTACCGCCAACCGGCTTGTCATCTTCCGCTTCCGCTTTCATCTCCTCTTTCGCCTCGTTCGCGTTGCGTCCAGCCCTGACACCGGGTCCTGCGGTTCCCCAAGATTTGAGCCAATCCTCTACTGACGGCAAGCTTCGGCCTGACACAGACTTGTCCGCCACAGCAGTGCCCAAATCGGCCGCGCCTTGTGCATTATCTTGATCACGGGCGGAAAATCGGATGCTGTTCTCGAGTTCTTTTTCCCAAAAAAGACGTTCAACCGGAACATCCCCCGCTTTCGTATGAAGTGCAGGAGCATAGTCCGCATGTTGGCCGCTCTGACCTTCCTCTTCACTCTCCATGAACAATGCGGACAGCAGCTCCTTGCAGCCGTTTACCGAGAAATCCTCCTCACCGCAGTAGTGAAGCAGCCGCTGCAGACCGTCACCCCTGAGCTCTGTGATCTGAGGCATCATCACCAGAATCAATCCCTTAAGGCTGTCTCCCAAAGGACGAACCGGCTCCTCCATCTGAAGCGGGACATAGGTCAGGAATACCTTCCCTCTCTGCAGCGGTCCCTCTACAAAAATGTAATCCTCATGCAGCGCATACTGCTCCGGAGACAGCATATGCAGACGTCCCTCTTCGATTCCCTGAACGATCTGGAGCAGCAGTCCATACAGCCCGGACAATGTCAGCCTCGTTCCCTTCAGAAGATGGGACAGCAGCTTTTTTCCGGATACATGATATTCCAGGGTTACGTTCATATCGATCTCTTTGATAAACAGACGCAGATGATGCGGAATATCAAGCGTAGTGAGCATCCGGCTCTGGATGGAATGAATCCGGGATGCAGGAATCTCCTCCTGAACTCCCAGCACCATTCTCATCCCTTCATGCCGGGTGAAATCCCGCGTTAATCCAAACATGGGCGCCCCCTCCTTTTCATAATCGGTTCATTGTTCCCGTCAGAAGGTCAAGAACACGGCGACAAACGCGGGGATGACAGCCAGCATAAAAGGAAAGCGAAGCGGTTCACTGTCCATAACCTTCAGGCTCACCCACCTCGGCACGTAGAAGAATCCTTGGAGCAGACGCCATATTCCGCGCAGCCTTTGGAAGCTCTCCCGTCTCTTCAGTACAAGGAACCAGCCGATCACCGCCGCGAACAAAAGCGAGAAGAGGATTACCTGTACGGTAAACGCCGCCCCGGTCCACGCTCCGATTCCCGCAAACAGCTTGACATCGCCGGCCCCCACAGCTCCGGCCATATGCATCAGCAGCAGTGGGAGAAAGCCCGCCGCCGCACCGGCGGCCGAGAACATCACCCCCTTCCAGCCACCGCCCGCTCCCTGGATCACGAAACCGGCGAGTACGGCGGGTCCCGAAATCCAGTTCGGTATTTTCATGGTCAGCACATCGGTCAAGAAAGCCGCCGCCAAAAAGGGCAAACAGCCCCAAAAAGCCCAGTCGTTCATTTGCTGCTCCTTCTTTTTGCAGTTTTTCAGTTGTTAGCCGCAACATTAAATTGTCCCTCCGCTCTTCGTCCATCTTCCGTCTCTATGACAAAGGTTGGAGTTGAACCCGGCGTCGTCCGCCCTCCGACCGTCCACTCCCAGGTAATATAGCCATCTTCATCAGCCTGCTTCCAGCCCAGGAATTTCGCGGTGCTTCTGCCGCTCTGATAATAAATCGTCAAATTGACCGATTCATTTGGCTTAACCCGTATGCGGATTGTCCCTTTATGCCAGGGAATCGCGGGGTTCGGCTTCTCCAGAATGGAAATGCTGCCGGCCTCTTCCCCTTCACCGTCTCCGCCTTCTTGGCCATTTTCTGTCTCCCCGATCCATGCCCTCTCCATAGCCGAAGCTTCAAGGACGATGCTGCGTCCGATAAAAGGGACTTTCATCGGCAGCTCATAGCTGACCTCTATCCCGAAGTATGGCTCCGACTTCCCGTCCAGCTTGGGGATTGTTACATTGGATACATGAATCCGGTTATAGTCCAGTATTCCGGAGGACAGATAGGGTTTTAGCAGCGGTTTGACGGCCGAATCCAGCACAGCCTCGGATGCCTCGGCCTGAAGCTCCTGCAGCGGTCCTTCCCCGCTATGCGCCGCCGACTTCACCCAATTGTCCAGCGGGGAGGGCAGCTCCGAGGCGTATCGGTCCGCCCATTCTTCCACCGAAAGCCTCGGAATGGTCCAACCCTTCGAGGATGATTCGCCGGTATCCGGAGCGCCAGAAGCACTGCCGGCTCCTGATTCGGTGTTCCCGGACCCGGAAGCAGCGCCCGAATCACTTGTTTCCTCCAGCTGCTGAACCGCCAGCGCAGCGGGATACATATGCGAGGCCACCTCCTTTACCGTGTCGGATACCGTTCCCTGAAGAGCAGTCGAGAACAGCGTCATCTGCACAATAAAGATCAGGAAGATCACGAACAGGAGAAAAAAGGGCATGACCATGGCCGCCTCGACAACCATGCTTCCTTCATTTTCTTTCAAGCCTCTCCCTCTGCATCTGTCGGTCACCGTCTGCACCCCCCTGTCAGTAAGCAAAATGAGCTTTCACTGTTTTATAGTACAGTCCGTCTTCCATTTCTCCGGGAACCGCACCCGAAGACGATAACAGCTCCATAATGCCGGGGAGGAACCAGAGACGCATGCCCAGCCGGACCTCGGCCGACACCGCTGTACTCCTCTCGGCAGGATTGATCCCGGTATTAAGCCGGATCAGCGCCAGCATACGGGACAGTTCTGCGTCTCCCGATCCATGCAGCACCATGAACAGCCTTAAGTAATCGCGATAGGTCAGATTAGCCTGTATGTAGGCCGATAATGGAACTTCCCCATTGGTGCACAGCAGTACCATGTCCTTAATAGCCTCTGTCAAGCCATACAGCAGGGCGGCCGCGACAACAAGCAGCGGATTTCCAAGGCCCGCCTTCTCTACGAATCCCTCCATGGTCCGCACAGCCAATCTCACCGTAAAAATTTCACTGTATGCAGCCGCGACATTCAGTCCCGGCTTATCCAGGCCGTACAAAATGTACTCCAGCTCCTGGTTGTGCGGACTCAGTTGTTCCACTACCCTTTGTCCGATTTCATCTGCGGACCCTGAGGTCAAACCCTTTAATTGCGTGATATCAAATGCGGGAAAGTACTGAGCACTATATTCCGTCTGAAACAGTCTATCCCTCGAAGCAAGGAGGACATCGCCCAGCGATTCGAATAGATGATCCATCATGTTCATCGCTGCCTCTCCCTCCTGAAACGGTTCATCTTCTTGATCCCGGCCCGAAGTATTTTGATCCAATGCCTGATTATAGGCCAGACTTTCCTCGTAATACCGGTTCAGTTCATTGAACTGTTCGGCTGCCTCCCCCGCTGCGGAGTTTAATGAACGGAGACCCTCGATAATCTCTCTGACATCGGCGAGCTTGCCACGCGCCTCCCTTTCTGCAGCTTTTCGTTCTGCATCAGAGCCACGATGCTGCTCAATTTGCGCCATCTCTCCATCAAGAACGGTTCCGCCGTTTCCATAATCCCTAACATAACGGTTCAAAATGCCGGCTGCCCCGGTTACCATGTTTTTTTGAGCATAGGAGCTGTCCGACAATCCCAACTGCCCAGGATTGATGCCTCCCGATAGACCCGAAGCCTGTGAATAGGCTTCACGAGCTCTTCGCTGCTGCTCCTGGAGGCGGTTCTCCATGCCGTCAAATTCAGCCTGATCCATCAGCAGCTGCTCCGCTTGTTCCCGGATACGGGGAGTCGCGGCTTCGTTCCCCGAGTCCGGAATATCCCAGGAATCAGCGGAGGAATAGCCGCTTGAGCCTGGGGATTCTACGGACTGCCGGATCTTCTCCCGCATCTCCTCATTAAGTGATTTCGCTTCTGCAAGGGCATCCTCCGCCTTCCGGGCGAGTTCATCCTGATTGCTCCGCCATGCCGCCAGCGCAGAGTCCAGCCGGGACAGCATATTGGCGGACTGCGTAAGATAAGAGGCAATCTCATAGGTGTGACTGGGAAGCTCACCCGGTTCCCGGTCGCTGTCCTCCCGGCTCTTTCGGACATAGTCGCCGTATTGGGCGACGATGTCGCCCGCGCTGGAGATATGCCCGATCGAAGCATCGGATATAGCTCCCGAAACCGGAGACACCGTAAGCTCAAGCACAGACCGGGCGTTCTCGGCCGCTTGGCGCCGCAGATCCAGCATCTTGTCGAGCGCGGCCTCGCGCCGGTCGTATAGAGGCTCAAGTCCGGCATACAGGTTCATGGTCTTAGAAGCTTCATCCATGGCCCCCGACAAGCCCTTGAATTTCCCGGCAAGCTCCAGCGCAAAATCGACAGGCGCTTTGATCTTCATCTCTTCATTGATCTGATGACGGAATACCTCGTAACTCCCCAGTGTACTTCCCCATTCCAGCGATGAAGAGTCATAGCCCAAAGCCACGAGGTTGAAGCCGTCGCTGCGGCCGCTCTTCTGGACCGAACCGGCAAGGGTCCGGGAGAACAGCTCATCTCCATTACTTGATCCAAAGGCGAACAGTCCATAGCGGCTGAGCAGCTCCGTATCGTAGGCCGACATCAATGACCTGACTCCGGCCCTAACCAGCCGCTCACTTTGAACGCTGGCAGCCGTCATCCGCGAATAATCGATCAGAACGGCGGAGAACAGAAATACAAAAGCCAATACCATAATTAAAAATACCGAAACCGAGCCTTCGCTTCCGTGTCCCGGAGGAACACCCAACCTGAAAAGACGGCGTAAGCGGCAAGCTGTTCTTCTCATCATTACAGTTCCTTTCCCGACCGGACTCCCTGCCTCAATCTGCACCTTGGCCCTTCAGCCCGATCCCAAGCCTTTGTCGGTCTTCATTTCTTATCCGGCTCTGGCCTATTCACCCGAATATCGGCCTTATTTCTTGCCCAGTTTCTTCACCATCTCCGATGCATCGTCCTTCTTCATGCCGGTCTCCTGCCCGCTTCCACCGGAGGTCCCGCGAAATTTGGCTCCATAATAGCGCATTAAGTCCACAGTACGAATAAACTCGACAGGCTCCACTATAAGCGATCTTGAATCGGCTTCCGGCTGCGCTCCGTCGGATAGCAGTTCGTCGATTACGGGAAGATGCAGCATTTTCGACACCCGTGTGCTCACCGCTCTTCCGGAAAGGCTGTAGCTGTAGTTCATCTCACCGGTCATTTCACCGGGAATCCGGACCGCGGCATTGCCCAGCTTGATTTCGGGAAGCCCCCCGTCTCCTTCTTCCGAAGGAAGGGTAATCCCAGCCGCATTCTGATCTGACCCGAGTCCGAACAAGCCGCTGAGCAGGCGGTCATCGCCAATCCGCCAATAGAGTGAATCATATTCCCCAGCGGTAAAAGATCCGTCCTTGGCCTTATGGCTGTTATCCCAATTAAAAGCCGCCTGCTCCGAAGCGGAGGCCGCCACTTGAAGCAGCATGGATTTCTGATAGGCATACAGGCAAAAGAACAGCAGCAGCATCGTGATGCACATGATAATCGGCAGCACCATGGACGCCTCAAGCGTGAAGCTCCCTTCGTCGCTTCGCAGTCTGCTACGCATGGCGGCGGTTAATCGAAAACCTTCCGGCTCTTCTCGCCGGCGATGTCGATCAGGTTCTCCACAACTTCCTGAATTTTATCTTTGAACAGCAGCACGACGGCGATCAGCACGGCGATGATCATAATCATTTCAAGCGTTCCCAACCCTTCTTCATCCCGCCAGAAGCTCTTGCCCTTCTCCACTAACGTCAGCATATATTCACCCTCCTACATATTCATCATCATAAAAGCCGGCGTTCCCACCAGAACAATAACAATCAGAAAAATAACAACCATCGGAAACACAAGCTTTGAGGACGCCTGCTCGCCCCTCGTCCGGCTGACCGCCTTGCGCTTCTCCCACAGCAGCCGGGACAAATCCCTCAGCGCGAGCACGAACTCGCCGCCGCCCCTGCGCATATTCAGCAGCACGGTCGTCGCAAAGAGCGAGACCTCTGGCACCGCGCAGCGCTTGCTGAAGTTCTCGAATGCCTGCTGGAACGAGTAGCCTCCGTTCCACTCCGCCGACATCACCGCAAGCTCCCGGTACAGCGGATTCGCGTCGCTCTTCCGGGTCTCCAGGCAGCGAAGGATCGCCCGCTGCACCGTCTCGCCCGCACCGACCAGCAGCACAATGCCGTTCAGCAGCTCCGGCAGCTCCATCATCATCAGCTGCTCGCGCAGCTTGACCTTCTTGTGAAGATCGGCTGCAAGAGCCGCGGGCAGCGCAGCCGCAAGCGCCAGCCCCAGCACAAGGAGTCCCGCTTCCCCGCTAAGCGCCGCCAGAACCCAGCCGCTGAGAGAGAGAAGCCAGTGATAGGCCAGCATTTCCGCCATGAACAGGAGCGTTAGCTCCGTGCTGTGCCGCTGTCCGTAAATGCGCTGAATCGACCGCTGCAGCCGAAAGACAAAAGCCGGAAACCTCGCGGCGGCGTTCACCCGTTCCAGCAACAGGAGGAACGGCTCCGAAATCTGCCTTAGCTTCATGCCTTCGGCCGGCAGCCTTCGAAGCGCTGCATAGCGGCTGCCGCTTGCCAATCGGAGCATCAGCCAGGCAGCCAGCCAGGTGGCCGCCGCAACTCCGCAGATCCATCTCAGAATGATCACTCCTTTACAGCGGAATATTCATGATCTTGCCGATCCAGAGAAAGATCAGGCCGAGTCCGGCCAACGCCAGAGTCGAGATGATCATGCCTGCACCGGTGTACATAGGCTGCATATAATCCGCAGCGCTCATGTTCATGAAGAGCAGCATAATGAGCGGAGACGCCAGCAGCGCTTTGGCTTCAAACCGTTTCTGGGATATGCTGACGGCGATCTCCTGCTGGATATCCAGCTTCTCGCCGATAATGGCCGAGGTGCGCCGCACGATCTCCACCAGATCCCCGCCCGTCCGCTTGGACACGGAGAAGACGTCGGCGAAGCGCCTTATATCCTCCATGTCCGCCCGGCCGCTGAAATCCTGAAGCGCCTCTTCGATGGGCTGCCCGTACTCAAGCCTTGCGCATATGATCTCAAGCTCGGCAATCATGTCGCTTCCCCCTTCCGGATCAAGCATACGCAAATCCTGTATAGCCTCCCGGAAAGCATTCTCCACCGACCTCCCCGCCGACAGCGAGGACGAGAGCGAGAACAGCATCTGCTTGAACTGGAGATTCAGCGCGGAACGCCTTCGCTTGAGCCGGTAATCCTGCCAGATCCGCGGAGCCCGCAGCCCTCCGGCCGAAACCAGCAGCGCGAGAGCAAGGTGGTGATAGAATAAATAACCGATCCCGAACAGGAACAGACTGCCTGTGAGAACCGCGAGCACTTTCTCTCTCCGGCCGGGAATATACATGGTATAGTCGGTCAGCCTTTGGGAAGACGGTGCGCTGCTGGCGGCCCCTTCTCTTGAGCGGGGCGCAGATGAGACAACTACCCGTGAGGCTCTATTCTTCAACAATCCGCTCATCCTCTCCCCGCCCCGGTTACTTCGAAACGCTTCAGCGGGTTCTTCCGGACTCCCGCCATCTCAAGCTTCGCGGTGTTCTTCAGAGGATTTCCGCAGGGCGCTAGCACGCCCTTGATCCGGCCCTTGTTCTCCCCGTCTTCACGGAACTCGAACAGGGGGTTCAACTGCACTTCACCCTCAGCCATTCCGGTGACTTCGCAAATCTCAACAACTCTTCTCGTCCGGTCCCGGAGGCGGGCCAGGTGAATGATGATATCAATCGCCGACCCGATCTGCTGTCTGACGACCTGAACCGGAAGCTCCGCGCCGCTTAGCACCATCGTCTCCAGCCGGCTGAGCATGTCACGGGCGCTATTCGAGTGACCGGAAGACAAGCTGCCTTCATGTCCGGTGTTCATCGCCTGCAGCATATCAAGCGCCTCTGCACCCCGCACCTCGCCGACAACGATCCGATTGGGGCGCATGCGAAGCGAGGAGCGGATCAAATCGCGGATCGTAATTTCGCCTTTGCCTTCCGTATTCGCGTTTCGGGTCTCCAGCGACACCAGATTCGGGACGGTTACGATTTGCAGCTCCGCCGAATCCTCGATGGTAACTACGCGTTCCTCCGGCGGAATGAACTGGGACAAGGCATTGAGAAAGGTCGTCTTGCCTGATCCCGTGCCGCCGCTGATGAAGAGGTTGTACTTCGCCGCAACCAGGAGCCGCAGCAGCTCTGCCGCTTCTTCGCCGAGTGTCTCCCTCCGTACCAGATCCTCCATCGTCATCGGAGAATCCGGGAACTTGCGGATCGTCATCGCCGGTCCCTTCAGCGCCACAGGCGGAAGCACAACATTGACCCGCGAGCCGTTTCGGAGACGGGCATCCACAATCGGAGACGACTCGTTGACGACCCGGTTGACGTCGGAGACGATAACCTGGATAATATCCTCCAGCCGCGCGGCCGATTCAAACCCTTCCGGCAGACGGCGGATTTCACCCTCCTCCTCGACAAAAATTTCCCGGTAGCTGTTCACCATAATCTCGCTGATAGCCGGGTTATCCACCAGCGGCTGCAGCACATCAAGCCCCCGGAAGGAATCGAACAGCCGGCGGACAAGGGCATGCTTCTCATGCGCCGTCAGCGACTTCAGCTCCTCCCGATCAAAGATCGTCCGCTCGATATGCGTAATCAGCTCTTCATCGCCAACGGATGATCTTACATCAAGGCCTGCGCGGATATCGCTGCGGAGGGTTCGGAACAGTTCGTCGCTCATGTCCTCACACCGGATGAAAGAACCGCCTCCGCCTGCGGAGCCCCAGTAATCGCCTGGCACAAGCTGGCAATGCCATGCTGAAATGGAGGGGAATTAAGCAGAAGCTCCCCAATTCCAGGCAGACTCCAGGAGGAAATATAGGGCAGAACCGCATCCGGCTCCAAGTGTTCGGGAAGTTGGATCTGCCTTACTCCATCCTTGACGAAGTTCACCGCGAGCAGACTGCGCTCCCGCAGATCGGCTATCGCCTCCGGATGGGAATCCTGCATCTCCTCGAGATGAGACGCCCATCTTCCCAGCTTATAGGCGCTGGCCTCATCGTCCCGGATCACCCAGACGAGCCGGTCGCTGCACGCCATCGCCCCCCTTGTCCGGTCTTCATCAATGTCGCCGGTATCGATAAGGATAAGATCATAACCTCCATCCGCCGCGAGCCGAGCGATCAGCTCTCTGGCGTCCCTTTCGCTCATCTGCAGCATTTCCTTCACGTTAGCAACAGGCCGGAACGTATCGCAGCGCAGCGCATCCAATCTGACCGCATAGGGAGCGATCGCAATTTCCTCCGGCTTCTCCCGCTCGCGCGAGGCCTGGATCTCGTAGAGCAGCCGTTCAAGTCCCGGCCCGCTTCCTCCGGGAGGACGCAGATACAGTCCGCTGCTGTTCACCGCCTCCAGGTTGAGATAGAACACGGACAGCCCCTGGCTTCCGAACAGCTTCGCCATATTCATCGCCACCGTCGTCTTGCCGCTGCTGCCGCTGGGCGAGACGACCCCGATGACAAGCGGACCGCCATCAGACCGCCCCTCCTTGCGGGTCCGTCTCAGCTTGCCCAACTGAATCACGGCGGACAGCAGGGAAGGCAGCGCCTGGTATTTGGCAATTCTTCTTCCATGAGCCGCACTGCCGTTGCTCCAAGCAGCCATGCTCCCGTTCTCGTCCAGAACTGCCCAAGGCACCTCCGAGCGTCCTTCCACCAGCCAGGCTTCAATGAATTCGGGATCGCCTACCACAGCATCCGGCGTCTCTCCGCGCTTCATATAATCCCTGAAAGCCTCCATTCGGCTGAACGCCTTCACCTTCAGCATTTCGCCATACTCACTGTGCTGGATGTAGTGCAGCAGCGGTTCGATATACTCGGTCTCACGCACCGCAAACACAATGCCAGCGGCCATATTTACTCCCCCTTTTGTCCAAAACAGCACAAAAAAGCACCGTCAATAACCGCGTCAAACGGTCAATGAACGGTGCTTCCGTTGCTGATTCCTTTAATTTACAGTTATACTAGCATACCTAAGAGGAACTCGGCAATATTTAAAAATCGGAATGTTTCCTTCCAGGGAATGCATTTAGAGGAATCGCCGCTTAATGTCGGGAGTGGGCATCAGACAGCGGTCATCCCGGCCGAACCAGCGGTAGCGGTTCCGGGCCACGAAGGAGTACAGATGGTCCCGAAGCGGTCGCGGAACGGCGATCAGCGCATAGGCGGCCGGCCACGGAAACGGAAGGCGCCGCAGAATGCGCAGTGCCGCCGCGGAATGCGAATAATAACGGCCCTGCTCGATCAGCACGACGGTATCCAGCTGTTCCGCATTAAGCCCGCCCCGCTTCAATAAATACCGCCCGATATCGCTCTGCAGCGGCGCGAAGCGGAACCGCCCCTCCGGGTCTCGGGGGATGATAAAAGCGACGATCCACTGGCATAAATGGCAGACGCCGTCAATCAGCACAATGGACTCCTTCCCGGCATCCTCCAGCCTTGCAATCTCTGCCGGCGGCGCATCGCCGCCTGCTGTTATCCCGGAGTTCCCGGTCTTCATGTCCTGCGCGGACTCTCGCTCCTTCAAGTTCTGTCCCCCCTTCCTGTACCCGTATCATTCCCCATTTTCGGGCAAACTAGGATAACTCCAGCGAAGCTTATACATTCATCAAAAAATAAAAAAACGCGGGAATGCTCCCGCGCCTCACGCTCTTGCTGTGGCCTTATTCGCCTACTGTCTTCTCGATCCAGTTGTCGCCAATCATCTGATCTTCCAACTCGCCCGTGAAGGCTTCCATACATTTACAGATGAAGTCTTTGCGGCATACCGGACAAGGCGTCTTCAGCAGACGGCTGATGTTCGTCATTCTCCATTCCGGATTGCGGTGGTAGAAAGCCCGGCACTCCGTTCCGTCGGCGAGCTTGAGAATGAATTCGTACAGCCCTTCCTTTTCGTTGCTGCTGGCTTTGGTCACGTTCGTGATTACGGGTTTATAAGACATGTTCATCACCTATTATCTTAAATTTTGGCTCATTCCAAGCGTATTTCCGTTGCTTCAGATACTTAGACATCTTAAAGAATTTTGCAGGTGATGTCAACCGAAGGCCCCCTCTATATGCGCGCAAAAATCCCCGCCCTTTCCCGGAAGAAAGAACGGGGATACCGATTCCAGGTATTCATTTTAACATTAATGACGACAGCTTACTGCCGGCTCATCTCCACGACATTCAGGTTGACGTCGATATTGCCTCTCGTCGCTTTGGAGTACGGACAGAAATCATGCGCCTTCTTCGCAAGCTCCTCCGCCTTGGCATGGTCGACACCGGTCATTTTCACATCCAGAGTAACCGCCAGCTTGAATCCGCCGTCGCTCTCGTCCTTGCCGATCGATACGTTGGACACAACTTCCACGTCCTGCAGCTTCACGCCCTCCTTGCGGGCCACGTTGGCCAGAGCGCTCTCGTAACAGGCGCCATAGCCTGCCGCGAACAGCTGCTCGGGATTGGTGCCGGAACCGCCCGGACCTCCCAGCTCTTTGGGCATGCTAAGGTTATGCTTCAAGGCCCCGTCGGAGGATTCGAAAGATCCTTCACGCCCGCCGCGAACCGTCGCTGAGGCCGTATACAGTGCTTTCATTGCAATCGTCTCCTTTGCCTGAACAAATTTGGAATGAACAAACCGAACTTGAGCATCCAAGACCCTTTTTACTCAAGTTCGTCTCCCTATGTATTTAAACTTCGTCAAGACTTTGAAACGGAAAAAATAAAAGATATTGACCCCTTAAATAAATAGTGTACAATTAAATAGTATAAAATCATAATTAAGGAGGCCCTTCCGTTGAGCATTTACGATTATCAAGCCAACACCCTTCGGGGTAATGAAGAATCCTTGTCCAAGTACGAAGGCAAAGTGCTGCTGATTGTGAACACGGCCAGTAAATGCGGCTTCACTCCCCAATACAAAGGTCTGCAGGAAGTGTACGACAAATTCAAGGACCGCGGATTCGAAGTTCTCGGCTTTCCGAGCAACCAATTCGCATCCCAGGAACCCGGAAACAGCGATGAGATCGAGGAATTCTGCCAGTTGAACTACGGTGTTACCTTTCCCATGTATGAAAAAATCGACGTCAACGGCGATAACGCCCATCCCCTGTTCAAGCATCTGACGAAGGAAGCGCCCGGAGCTCTCGGCTCCAAGCGGGTCAAATGGAACTTCACCAAATTTCTGGTGGACCGCGAGGGCCGCGTGCTGAAGCGATTCGCCCCGACCACAACCCCGGAGAGCTTGCAGGACGAGATTCAAGCTTTGCTGGACAAATGACGAAAAGGCGGTCTCCTTAAGGGAGGCCGCCTTTGCTGTTCTCGCTATGAATAATGTGCTCCAAATAATTTTATTCCTCGGGGAACAAATCGGTGGACAAATACCGCTCGCCGGTATCCGGAAGAAGAGTGACAATCGTCTTCCCTGCGTATTCTTCCCGCTTGGCAAGCTGAAGCGCTGCGAACGCTGCCGCCCCTGACGATATTCCGACCAGAAGTCCCTCTGTTTTGGCCAGTGTCTGAGCTGTACGGATCGCATCTTCATTGCCGACTGTGACGATTTCATCGACTACGCTGCGGTTGAAGTTCCCCGGGACGAACCCGGCCCCGATTCCCTGAATAGCATGTGGTCCCCGCTGTCCGCCGGACAGCACGGGCGAACCCGACGGTTCCACCGCCACGATGCGAACGTTCGGATTATGCTGCTTCAGCCCTTCCCCCACTCCGGAAACCGTACCTCCAGTACCGACACCGGCTACAAATACGTCTACCGTACCATCGGCATCGTTCCAGATTTCCTCGGCGGTTGTCCGGCGGTGAACATCGGGATTCGCCGGATTCTCGAATTGCTGGGGAATGAAGGAATTCGGTATTTCGGCAGACAGCTCCTGGGCCTTGCGGATCGCACCCGACATGCCTTCGGAGGCCTGGGTCAGCACCAGCTCCGCTCCGAGCTGCTTCAGCAGCTTCCGGCGCTCTAAACTGAAGGATTCCGGCAAAATAATAATGAGGCGGTATCCAAGCGCCGCCGCCGCGAAAGCCAGCCCGATCCCGGTATTGCCGCTGGTAGGCTCGATGATCACCGTATCTTTGTTAATGATTCCTTTGTCCTCGGCATCCTTCAGCATGGCATAGCCGATGCGGTCCTTCACGCTTCCGGCCGGATTGAAATATTCCAGCTTGGCGAGGACCCTGGCCTTTGCTCCTTCCTTCTCAAAGCTCGTCAGTTCCAGCAGCGGCGTATTGCCAATCAGGTCCGTCAGATTTTTCGCGATTCTTCCCATTTGTCGCGCCTCCTAATTTTACAAATCAAAAATCAATCCAATATGTAGTCTATTCCCATGAAACAACTCAGTATTAATAGCATAACGCTTTGCAGACCCCAATACAAGTTTCCAGCATGAGACGGGGGATATCACAAAAAAACAGCCCCGCTGTCATCCAGCGAAGCTGTTTCTTATATATGCGGTAGAGAGGACTCGAACCTCCACGGGCGTACGCCCACTACCCCCTCAAGATAGCGTGTCTGCCATTCCACCACTACCGCGCGGTGAAAGTCTTTTTTGAAGACCAACACAAATGATTATACTCTTATGTAAAACAAAAGTAAAGCAGAAATATCAAGATTGTTCTTTGCCCTTATTCCGTTTGCTTCTGCGGTACTCGGCGAAGGCGATATATTCCTCGATAAAGGTCTTCTCTTCCGGCAAAAGCTCGTCTAACCGGCAATCGAATTGCCGCTTAAGCTCAAAAAAATAATCCTCCCCGCCTTCCCGGATCACCGGGTCCACAGGGGGACGCCCCAGAATGAGCCAGTCCAGGCTTACACCGAAGAAGGAGCCAATCTCTATCAATTTATGGGTTCCCGGCGTCGACTTGCCCCTTTTCCAGTCTCCCAGATTACCCGTGCTGATGCCGAGCTGCTCACAGAATGCTTTTTTGGTCATGCCTTTCTGATCAATCAAGTATTCAATCCGTTCATAAATCGACTGCATGCACAAACCGCCTTCCCCACAAATAAGGAAAAAATTACGTAATTAAGGTATTTTTATATTGGAAAATGACGTAAAAACGTGTATAATAGACAAATCGAGAGTCTTTCCCCATTATATCACAGGGTTGACGGTATCATAAGAGCCGAGGTGAGCGAAATGTCCAGAAGACGTCCCATTACCCCTTTTGGATGGGCTATTAAGCAGAGGCTGGCGGAGAAGAAGCTGACCCAGCAGGAATTTTGCGAGTTGCACGACATTCCGCCCTACCGCCTGTCCAATATGATTCACGGTACGCGTCTGACGCGGCGGTATCGCATCCAGGTTGAAAGACTGCTGGAGCTTCCTCCGGACAACCATCGCCCATGAGCTGCCGTACATACCGTTCACCGATCATAAGGATTATCTGTTGTTAGGAGCGATCCCGTTGTCTACATCAAGCCTTCCCCCAATTCCCAGCCCGCCAGGTTACGCAGCACTGATTCTTAATCGAAATGGAGTGATATCGGCAGTTAACGCCAAATGGAGAGCCTATGGCATCCTGTCCGGCCTGTCCAAGAGCTTCAACTGGCAGGGCGTCGATTATTTCGATTTGATGCAGGAACTGGTGCTGCCCCCCGCCCAGCTATCGATGCTTCAATCCGGTCTGAACTCAATATTTAACGGTGCGAGACTAACCTATAGTTCCCGATTCACGAAACCGCCCTCCTTAAAGGGCTCCAAGACATTCCTGATCGAAGCGGTCCCCCAATTTACCGACAGCCGCCATGAGATCTCCAGTCTTCTGCTGTTTCATCGTTACATGCCTTCGGCTCGTCTTCGTCCCGGCGTTCTGCCTAGCCAACGCCCGTTTGGCTATCCCGCACGCTATTTGCCGATATGCGCTTCCTGCAAGTCTATTCGGGTGGGCCAGACCTGGGTCCCTGTCGAACAATACCTTCAAGCGCAGCTGCACACCGAACTGACGCATGATATATGCCCGGACTGCATCCATACGCTGTATCCGCAGTATGCCGGGGCGCTGAGAGTATGCGCGGAATAATCTTTGGGAGGCTGATGTCATCAGCGTTCCGGCAGATACTACGTTAGGTTACTGCTAATATTAAAAGCGATGTCACGTTACTTCAATCCTTTGGCAACCTGGAGAAGCTCCTCTTTTCCCACCTTGGGAGAGGTAGTGCTTACTGAATAGAAGATGCTCATCTCTCCCTCGCTCCGTTTCTCTATCCATTGCAAGGAAGCGTGATACCGGTCCGGACTTGTTATATCCTTATCCTGAACTTGAACGTATGCGGCAATAACTCCACGTACCTGGCATTGCTCAACAGTTGCCGTATCCGGAACGTTCCAGGTTAGAACCGACTTCCCACCCAAAGCGGTCTGTGGCAGTGGCGAATAGGAAATTCCAATTTTTTCCCCGGACGAACCTTCATAAACCACTGTCGGACTAATCGTCTTACTCGCTTCGTTCTGTTCCTCATCGCTTTTGATCCAGGCGTAACGTTGTTCCTGATTCACTCTTGTTTGAAGTAAAGAGCGAAATCTGGCCTCTGATGCGGTATCCAGAATTCCAAGCAAACTATCCGATGTTCCACTTACAAAATGAAATCCTGCCGGCATCTCGCCCGGAACGGCGATGTCTCCAATGATTTTTGTTGTGACAAACTCCCAGCTCCTATAATTACGATAAGAAATGACCTTGTTCACCTTAAACACCCGATCGCCGTCCACAGTTCCGGGCACATAGACATAAGCCGACTCCCCAAGATTCAATTGATCCTGTACATGTTGAAAAATATCATTTAATTCCGCCGATCCGATAGTTCCTGCATTGTCAGAACCTGCGCTCACCTTGGCGACATTCAGCTGCCCGGTCGAATAGGTGAGCGACCACAGACGCTGCGCACCATATACCGTACCGCCAAGCAGCAAGAGACCAAACAGCATGACAGCGGCAAAACGGCCCGCCCGGAAAGAGACATGATGATGGGTAGAATTTGCAGCTTTCTCCGAATTCCGGTGATAGAAACTGTTAAAGCTTTGCTCCAGCCTTTGTTCCAAGCTGTCTGGCATAACAACATTTCCAGTATATTTTTTAAACCCCACACTCAATTCATCTTCGATACCCATTGCCATTCCTCCTTCATGGTTGAGAACCCATCCGCATCCGCCAGCTTTCTCAGCTTACCCAGCGCCTTGAAATGCCTGGATTTCGCCGTGCCGACCGGAATATCCAAGGCTGCGCCGATCTCCTCAAACGAACACTCCTGAAAGTATCGCAGCACAATAACGCTCCGGAATTTATAGGGAAGCTGCGTAATCAAATGAAGCAGCTCTTCCCGTCGCTCCCGGCTTACTGCCAACTGGTCTGCGCCCGGTGATACCGTCCCTTCGGTATAATCCCTTACTCGGCTCTCCACCCGGCTCTTTCTCCACTGCTTGCGGTTATAGCTGCTGCACTGTCTGACAATAATCCCGTTTAGCCAGGCCTTGAACGGCTTGCTCTCGTCATACTTGGGCAGTGAGCGAAACAGTTCCAGATAGATCTCATTCGTCACATCAGCTGCATCGTTTCGCGTTTTGACCAGCAGACAGACCGTACCGTATACCGGCCTTTTGATGTATTCATGCATGAACTTGAATAAAAGCTTGGCTATCCCCTTCTCTCAGCTTGCGGAGCCATCCGGACAATTCCTCCTCATTCATAGAGCTTATCCCTCCTTTCAATCTGTACGTTATTGGTCCGGAGTTCGTTAAAAGTTCCCTTTGAGCTCTTTTTCACTTACAAATTCAAGATACACAGAAAAAAGCCCTTGACCGGAATCAAGGACTTTTCTCTATTGTTGCTATAATGCGTGTTGCTAGAATGCGGTAGAGAGGACTCGAACCTCCACGAGCGTACGCCCACTACCCCCTCAAGATAGCGTGTCTGCCATTCCACCACTACCGCACAATATGACCCGTAGGGGATACGCTTCGCAAGCGAACCGACTGCGATGTATGCCTAACGATGCCGATGCTCCGACGAACCTTTAGGGGTTCTCATCCCCATTCGAAGAAGCAGATATGACCCGTAGGGGATTCGAACCCCTGTTACCTCCGTGAAAGGGAGGTGTCTTAACCCCTTGACCAACGGGCCACAACAAAAAAGAGTATATCAAATATCATTTAATCTGACAACCTATATTTTTTTCAAAACAGGTCCAGGTGCCATATGAAGCCGTCAGGCAGCAGATTCCCCCTGAGCTTCCGGCAAAAGAGGGCTACTCCAGCGGTTCGACGCTTGGCTCCGTCTATTAAGTTCCTTAACCTTTCAGCGTATCCAGTCCGTCCTTATACACGTACCCCAGGCTCTCTGCCACAGCCCGGTTCGTGACCTGTCCGGCTGCCACATTGATTCCGAGAGCAAGCGCTGCGTTCCGTGAGGCGGCCTCGGCAATGCCCAGATTCGCAATCTGCAGCGCATACGGAATCGTCACATTCGTCAGCGCCAGGGTTGAGGTACGCGCAACCGCTCCCGGCATGTTGGCCACTGCATAATGGACGACCCCATGACGGACATAAGTCGGGTTCTCATGGGTGGTGATCCGGTCAACCGTCTCGATTGAGCCTCCCTGATCAATGGCAACATCGACGATAACCGATCCTTCGGCCATTTGCTGCACCATGTATTCCTTCACAATTTTTGGCGCTCTGGCGCCTGGAATCAGTACGGCTCCGATCAGCAGATCGGCCTTGCGTACCGCCTGCTCGACATGATAAGAGTCGGACATGACGGTGATCAGCCGGCCGCTGAACATGTCGTCCAGAACCCGCAGGCGGTTCGCGTTCAAATCCAGTACGGTCACCTTCGCTCCCATTCCGATCGCCACTTTGGCCGCATTTGTACCGACGATTCCGCCGCCAATAATGACGACCTCGGCCGGGCTCACTCCCGGAACGCCTCCCATCAGGATACCCTTGCCGCCACGCGGCTTCTCCAGAAACTGCGCCCCGATCTGCACTGCCATTCGCCCCGCCACCTCACTCATTGGCGTAAGCAGCGGCAGCGAGCCATCCTCCACCTGTATCGTTTCATAACCAACCGCCACAATCCCGCTGTCCACCAGAGCCTTGGTAAGACCCGCCTCAGGAGCAAGATGCAAATACGTGAACAGGATCAGCCCATGCCTGAAATAACCGTATTCATCCGGCAAAGGCTCCTTCACCTTGATGACCATGTCTGCTTTTGACCAGACCTCAGAAGCTTCCGGGAGCAGTTCGGCTCCCTTATCCTTGTACTCGTCATCGGAAAAACCGCTGCCGGCTCCCGCCGCTCTCTCAATCAGCACAGTATGCCCCGACTTGACCAGCGCTTCCACTCCAGCAGGTGTAATTCCGACCCGATTCTCGTTGTTCTTGATTTCCTTTGGCACTCCGATAATCATCAGGCTTCTCCTCCTTAGTTGGATAATGGCAAGATAGATGGGAATAGCCGCCCCATCAATGATGGAGCGGCATCCCGGTCAGACTGATCATGCTTGGTGAAAGCGAGTTGGCTTACGGATTAACCTTAGTTTCGAACGTTTGCTTGCCGTCAACGAATTTCAGAACGACAGCTGCTTTAACCGGGTCATGCGATTCATTCAGCGTAACCTTACCGGTTGCCAGCTGCAGATCCTTGGTTGCTGCCAGGGCGTCCTTGATCTTGGCCGGATCAGCTTCGCCAGCGCGGGAAATAGCGTCAGCAACAAGCTTCAGAGCGTCATAGCCGAGAGCCGCCATACCATCCGGTACTGCGCCGCCGTTAGCTGCTTTGTAAGCATCAACGAAGTTTTTAACTTCTTCGGAAGTATCTTCAGGCGAGTAGTGGTTGGACATGTAAGTGTTGTCGAGAGCCGCTGCGCCTGCGATTTCAGCCAGCTGCGGGGAATCCCAGCCGTCGCCGCCCAGGAACGGAGCCGTAATGCCCATTTCACGAGCCTGTTTGATGATTTTGCCTACTTCTTCATAGTAACCCGGCAGATAAATAACGTCCGGATTGGATTGCTTGATACGAGTCAATACTGCTTTGAAGTCGGAGTCTTTCTGCTGGTAAGATTCTTTGCTCAGAATCTGGCCGCCGTTCTTGGTGAAGGTTTCTTCGAAGAACTGCTGCAGACCTTTGGAATAGTCACTGGATGTGTCAGTGTAGATAACAGCCGTCTTGGCTTTCAGGTTGTTGGTTGCGAAGTTCGCCATAACCTGGCCTTGGAACGGATCGATGAAAGCAGTACGGAACACCCAATCATTGGTCTTCTTGGTGCGCTCGTCAACGGTTACTTTCGGGTTGGTCGCGCCAACAGCTACCAGAGGAATCTGCTTCTCGGTTGCGACCGGAACAATACCGAGCGTATTCGTCGAAGTCGATGCGCCAATGATCGCCACAACCTTGTCATTGGAGATCAGCTTCTGGGCTGCCTGTGTAGCTTCCTCGGATTTCGAGGCGTTGTCCGCTACTACCAGCTCCAGCTTCTTGCCGTTGATACCGCCGGCATCGTTGATCTGCTGTACGGCCAGCTTAGCGCCTTTCGATGCGGAGTCGCCGAAGGAAGCTTGGCCTCCGGTGAGCTCGAGGTCGGCTCCGATTTTGATCGTGTCGCCGCTTGAGTTGCTGCTTCCACCAGAATTCCCGCTGCTCTCCGTGTTGTTGTTGCTGCCGCAGCCCGCCGCGAGTACCGCGGTCAATACGGTCGACAAAATAATGGCCCCAAATTTTTTCATTGTTCTCCAAGCCTCCCAGAATTTTTGATTTTTTATATGTTATTTCTGTGATGCCCCTAGACTTGCGGCCCCTCGTTAGTGCCCGAGGTAAGCCATCTTGATCTCTTCGGAATCCGCCAGTTCCTTGGCGTCGCCTTCCAGCACGACTCTTCCGGTCTCCAGAACATAGGCCCGGTGAGCGATTTTGAGCGCCTGGTGGGCATTCTGTTCGACCAGCAGTACGGTTGTGCCCGCCGCATTCACTTCCTGGATAATTTTAAAAATATCCTGAACCAGCAGCGGAGCAAGACCCATAGACGGTTCATCCAGCAAGAGAAGCTTCGGATGCCCCATAATGGCGCGGCCCATCGCCAGCATCTGCTGCTCGCCCCCGGAGAGCGTTCCGGCTTGCTGCTTCTTACGCTCATGAAGACGAGGAAACGTGCTGTAGACCTTCTCGAAATCCGCAGCCAGGCTGCTGGAATTCTGCAGATAGGCGCCAAGTTCAAGATTCTCCTCCACCGACATATTGGCGAATACCCGCCGCCCTTCAGGGCAATGGATCAGCCCCTGCTTGACGATCGACTGAACACTCTGGTTCGTGATGGATTTGCCCAGAAACTCGATGCTTCCTGTTTTAGGTTTAAGCAGACCGGACAGCGTCTTGAGCAGTGTCGACTTGCCTGCGCCGTTCGCTCCGATCAGCGTTACTATCTCTCCCTGGTTAACGGTAATGCTCAAATCTTTCAAGGCGTGAATGGCTCCGTAGTATACGTCGATTCCTTTAACTGTCAGCATGCCTTTACGCCTCCTGTCCCAAATACGCTTCGATAACTTTGGAATTGCTCCGGATTTCGGCAGGCGTCCCGTCGGCGATCAGCATCCCGCGGTCCAGCACGTAAATACGGTCGCACACCCCCATGACCAGCGACATATCATGCTCGATCAGCAGAATGGTCAAATCAAATTCCTTGCGAATCCAGGCGATCAGATTCATCAGATCCCGGGTCTCGTTCGGATTCATGCCTGCCGCCGGCTCGTCGAGAAGAAGGAGCTTCGGACCGGCAGCCAAGGCGCGCGCGATCTCCAGACGGCGCTGATTGCCATAGCTCATATTGCCCGCCAGTTCGTACGCATGATCGACAAGATTAAATATCTTCAGAATGTCGAGCGCCTTCTGCGTAATATCTCCCTCACCTTTGAAGTGCTTCGGAAGGCGCAGCATGGAGGTGAACATGGAATGCCTGGCATGCTGATGGAACGCGATTTTGACATTGTCCAATACCGTCATCGCCGTGAACAGGCGAATATTCTGAAACGTGCGCGCTGCCCCTTTGTGGTTGATCTTGTATGGCTTCATCCCGCCGACAGATTCGCCTGCCAGAATGATCTTGCCCGTCGAAGGCGGGTACACGCCTGTCAGAAGGTTGAACAGCGTCGTTTTGCCGGCGCCGTTCGGGCCGATCAGTCCGATCAGTTCGCCTTTATTAATATGAAGAGAAACTTCGCTGAGCGCCTTCAGACCACCGAAGGAACGGCTCGCACTCTGAACATCAAGAAGCACTGCTGTTGACGTCGCCACTTACCTTCGCCCCCTTTTTGCCGAACTTTTTGAGCGAGAATCCGGTGCTGCCCAAGAGACCGCCAGGACGGAAAATCATCATCAGAATCAGCACGATTGAATAGATAATCATGCGCCATTCAGGGAAATCGCGCAGATACGTGTACAGCAGCGTTACGAAGACCGCGCCCACGATTGCGCCGGCTGTGCTGCCGAGTCCGCCGAGAACGACCATAACGAGAATTTCAAAGGATTTAAGGAAGTTGAAGCTGCCCGGTGTAATGACATAGAACGTATGCGCGGACAGACCGCCCGCCATGCCGGCGAACAGAGCGCCGATCGTAAAGGCGATAACCTTGTAAAGTGTTGTGTTGATGCCCATTGCTTCCGCAGCGATTTCGTTCTCGCGGATAGCGATACAGGCACGGCCGTGGGTAGACCGGATAAAATTATTAATCAGAACAATCGTAATTAGAGTGAAGAAGAAGATTACGGTCCAGGTCGTCTTCGCCGGAATGCCGCTAAGGCCCGAAGCGCCGCCTACATATTCCGTATTCAGCATGATGATCCGGATAATTTCACCGAAGCCAAGCGTCGCGATCGCCAAATAGTCGCCGTTCAGACGCAGCGTCGGCATGCCGATCAACACCCCGAACACGGCCGCAAGAACCCCCCCGGCAACAATCGCCAATACAAAAGGCACATTGTAATCCAGCGTCAGAATGGCGGATGTATAGGCTCCGACCGACATAAATCCGGCATGGCCTATAGAGAATTGCCCCGTAATCCCGTTAATCAGGTTCAGAGACACGGCCAGCATGACATTGACGCCGATAAGGAGGAACATGGATCGGGTAACATCATTAAATATTCCCGTTGTTATCAGAACCTGGACGACCCCGTAAAAAATCAGCGAGACGATAACACCCAACCAGAACTTTTTGTTTATATTCTTCACGCCGCTTCCCTCCTACACTTTCTCCCGGACATTCTTGCCGAACAGCCCGGATGGTTTGAAGATAAGGATCAGGATCAGGACGGCGAACGCCACGCCATCGCGCCAGGATGAATAGCCAAGCGAGGAGATTTCGGTTTCGACCGTTCCCAATAGCAGGCCGCCTACAAGTGCGCCCGGAATGCTGCCGATGCCTCCAAGAACTGCTGCTACGAATGCTTTAAGTCCGGGCATTACGCCCATCAACGGGTCAACGGAGTTATACGTCATTCCGAAAATAACGCCGGCCGCCGCCGCCAGTGCGGAGCCAATCGCGAATGTTGCCGAGATGGTGCGGTCAACGTTAATCCCCATCAGACGGGCCGCTTCCATATCGAAGGATACCGCGCGCATCGCTTTGCCGGTCTTGGTGTAGCGCACGATGTACTGCAGAAGAATCATAAGAATAATCGTTACAAGGAGAATCATAACCTGGTTCGACTCCACCTGAATGTCAGTGCCGAACAAGTTGAACTGTTTCTTCACCAGAATATCCGGGAAGCCCTGTGCCTGTGGTCCAAGCACCAGTACGCCGGTATATTCAAGCAGGAAGGACACCCCAATAGCGGTGATCAGGGCTGCGATCCGAGTGGACTTGCGGAGAGGCTTGTAAGCGAAACGCTCAATGGTAATACCGAGGAGTGCGCTGACCGTCATCGAGAACACAAGCGATACAATCAGCACCAGCACTGGAGGAAGTCCCGCGTCGCTCAAAAAATTGGCGCTGAAGAGTCCAATAAACGAACCAACCATGAACACATCCCCATGTGCGAAGTTGATCAGCTTAATGATCCCGTATACCATGGTGTAACCCAGGGCAATCAGCGCATAAATGCTGCCGACGGAGATCCCGTTAATTAACTGCTGAATGAAGTACTCCATTGTCATCCCCTTTTCTGTTGTTCATTTTTAAAAACCCTCAGCTCTCTTTCATTCGTTTCTTTCTTTTTCTGTAATGATGTTACCTATATTAACATATGTCCTTTTTTCCGTCACTAAGATTTTGGTGGATTCCAAGAAAATTCGAAAATTGGTGTTAATTTTAATTACTCATTATGTTATTTATATGATATGTATACTGACATATATGGCGATTGGAGAAGATATAGGGAGACAGATGAAGAGAGACGGAATTTCAAATTCGGGGTAATTTCTCTTTTCTTAAATGCTAAGCTATATTTTATCGCAAATAATATAACATTTATCTCTTTAAAGCGCCGTTACAGCAAATTGACAGAGGGTCAATTTGGAAGAGGTATGATACTCGGCATGCTCCCGCACGCCTCCCTGCGTTCCTGCAAATGAAAAAAGGCCGCTCAGAACTTTTCCTTCTATATAGTATTGCATAGTATTCGGTAGTATTCGGATTCGGATAGCACTCGGGATCAAATCACATACGATCCGACTGGCGATCCGACTGGTCGTGATGATTCTCCCCTTTCTATTCTCCCCTGTCTACCAACATCAAAAAAACCGGCTGATCATCAGCCGGTCTTCAAATTCGAAATTATGGCGGAGAGAGAGGGATTCGAACCCTCGCACCGCTTACGCAGTCTAACCCCTTAGCAGAGGGTCCCCTTATAGCCACTTGGGTATCTCTCCAAGAAAATGGCTCCCCGAACAGGACTCGAACCTGTGACAACTCGATTAACAGTCGAGTGCTCTACCAACTGAGCTATCAGGGAACATTTTAATGTGAACAAAACTTAATTTATCATGATTTCAACCTGGAGTCAAGGCTGTCATTGTGATAATGAAATCGCTTCCCCATCCGCCGGAATGAGCACGCGATCGCCGAAGCCGTTCGCCTTCCTTTCCTTGTCCAGCTCTTCCCGGGTCAGCAGGCAGTGATTGATTGCTTCCATATGAACGGCTATCACCTTGGCTTCCGGGGCATGCCGGCATACTTCCGCAACATCACGCCCGGTCATGATGATCGGGTCGCCCGATACAAAACGGGCTCCGCCCGCATTGACGACTACTACCTCCGGATTGTGCTGTTCCAGCGCTTCGCGTACTTCCTCGCACCATATCGTATCGCCTGCAATATACAGCACGGGCTCGCCGGGCGCCTTCAGCACGAATCCGGATACCGGTCCCATCATGCTGCCGATCTCTCCCGTTCCATGCCGTCCTCCGGTACGGAACAGAAGCGTATGTCCGAAGTTCTCTTCCACCCCAGCCGGAATCATCTTGAGAAATCCCTGGGCCGCAATCCGCCCCTCATCCTCCGGCTGGCAAATGACCGGGATCTCCTTGTCCAAAAGCGAGACGGCTGCCTCATCCCAATGGTCGTTGTGTAGATGGGTCACGATGACGGCATCGGGCTTCAGCCACTGCCCTACTTCACCGGGCAGGCCGACGAGCGGATTTCTGAGGTCATTCTCCGTGTTGATGATCGGCGGGTAAGCCCCCTTTTCCCCCAGCATGGGATCGATCAGGAAGGATGTACCTCCGTATTCCAGCCAAAGCGCCGCGTTTCGTATCAATTGAAGCTTCATGGTTCGCACTCCTTCTTTGAGATGACATCTGGTACAATTAAGTATATTTGCCAGTCCGGCCGGGCGTACAGAAGGCGATGAAAGGAATGCGGCCCTTCTATTTTCATTAGGAAAGGAATTTAGGTAAATGGAACAAGCGGCAATCGACAACACCGATCTGCTCATTCTGCGGCAGTTGATCGGCAACTCGGCGCTAACACACAAGGAAATCGGACAGGTGGTTCACTTGACGGGGCAAGCCGTTGGCGCCCGCATTCGCAGGCTTCAGGATCTCGGCGTCATTACGGGGTATTCGGTGAATTGGGACCCCGAGAAGCTGGGTCTTCACGTTCACGCTCTGGTAACGGTGTTCCTGAATTCAAGCACTCAGCACAAGCCCTTTCTCGAATTTCTCCAGGAGGAGACGGAAATCGAGGAGGCTTACCGGGTAGGCGGCGAAGGCTGTTACTGGATGAGGGTTCGTACGGATCGTCCCGACAAGCTGAACGCATTGCTCGACCGCCTGCTGAAGTACGGGAATTATAAGATAAGCCTGTCCATTGGACGGGTAAAATAAAAAAGCGACCGCTGACAGTAACGCCATCTCATCAGGCTTCGCCGATGGGCGTCAGCTTCAGCGGACCGGTACATTTCCCGCATCGGTATCGCCGTGGATCTACCTTCCGCTTGCGCAGATACTCGGTTGCACAGCGTCTGCATACCAGCTTGTACCGGTACGGCAGCGGCTTGCGCGCCTTGGCTCCGGGAAGATGCTGGCAGAAGCGGCTTCCGCCGACCTGCTCAAGCAGCGTCTTGAAATCGGCATCCCGGTGGCGGTACCCTTTTTGAGCCAGATGAAGATGGTAGTGGCACAGCTCGTGCTTGATGATCTTCTCTGTCTCCTCATGTCCATATGCGGCCAGTTGATGGGGATTGATCTCGATGTTATGACTCTTCATAAAATATCGTCCGCCTGTAGTGGACAGCCTGCTGTTGAACGATGCTTTATGCCGAAAAGGCAAACCGAAGCTCTCCCGAGACACCCGTTCAATCCAGTGCTGAAGCTCTTCGTCCGTCATGCTCATGAGATTCTCTTCCAGTCCTTTCGGTAATCTTCTATGGATCTACTTGAATTGTAACTTGCGCATACGCTACACTTCAAGAGAAAGCGGAAGCCTGCGCCATGTTGCGGGCACGGCCGCACCCAGGAAAGCACGGAGGGGAGAATATCGATGTCAAATATGCGTTACGTCATTCTGCAGCAGCACCAGGAGCTTCAATTTGTGGAAATGCCCGAAGATTACGCCTATCAGCTCAGCGCGCTCAATCTGCGGCTTAACAAGGAAATCGACAAGTTAACCGCAGACAATGTGCCGGATCTGCCGCTGGCGGTTGCGGAGTGCGATTCGCTGGAGCTTCTCCGCGAAGGATACTCCCTCGAATCCGGACTGGATTACATCAACCGTCTGGAGAAGGCTTTTGCCTCGATTGACGAACAGAACTACCCGCTAATCTCACTGCTGACCGAGATTCGCGCCCTCCAGGCTCAGCTGGAGCAGTGGTACGAAGAGGAAGCGGAGCGGGCACAGTAAACTACCGGTATTCAAGCCCCTATAGGAAAAAAGCAAAACCCGAAGCATGCGGCCTGCATGTTCGGGTTTTGTTTTTTTAGAGTTTAGGACTTTGAGCCTAGAGTTTAGGATTTTGAGCTTAAAGTTTAGGATTTTGAGCTTAGAGTTCGGTCATATATTCCGCCTTCAAATCCGTAATGCCTAGGCCCGGCAACGGGGAGAGGAACATATCCGCTCCTTCGTACCGCACGCCACCCGCTACGGGATCGGCCGACAGCAGCAGGGGGGCGTCAAAATCAAAGCGTGTGACATTGGGCTGCGAGGCCGCGAAATGGGCGGCCGCCGTGATGCCGATCCGCGTCTCGATCATGCTGCCGACCATGCATTCGATGCCGCAGGCCTCCGCCATCCGGCAGATCGTGACGGCGTGACGGATACCGCCCGCCTTCATCAGCTTGATATTGAGCAAATCGGCGGCGCGCTCGGCAAGCAACGCCATGGCATCCTGCGGACCGAAGACGCTCTCGTCGGCCATAATGAGAGTCCCGACCGAGCGGGTCACCTGCGCAAGTCCTTTCAGGTCGCGGGCCGGAACCGGCTGCTCCACAAGCTCCAAATCCAGTCCGGCATCCTCCATCGCCGTGATCGCCCGAATGGCTTCCTTCGCGCTCCAGCCCTGGTTCGCATCAAGCCGCAGCTTGACGCCGGGACCGACCGCTGCGCGGATTCCGGCGACACGTTCGATGTCAAGCGAGACATCGCCAAGTCCGACTTTGATCTTCAAAGTCCGAAAGCCGGAAGCCGCGATGTCTGCGGCATCCTGCGCCATGCGCGCCGGCGCATCCACGCTGACCGTGAAATCCGTACGGCAGGTATCGCGATAGCCGCCCAGGAATCGGTACAGCGGCAGGCCCGCCTGCTGCGCGGCTAGATCGTGCAGCGCCATATCCAGCGCAGCCCGCGCGCTGGAGTTGCCTACGGCGCCGCGCTGGAGAAGCGCGAGAGCCGCCTCCAGCCTGAGCGGCTCCTGCCCGAGCAGCAATGCCGATGCGCGGCGGATGAACGCCGCGATTCCCTCAAGCTGCTCGCCTGTGATGGCCAGCGTCGGCGGCGCTTCGCCATAGCCGCGCCGTCCCTCGCCGTCGGTGATGACGACGGCTATCGTCTCCGCCGTTTCGACCGTGCGCAGCGCCGTCTTGAACGGCTTGATCAACGGGACGGAAATATGCCGCAGGGATATGTCCCGTATTCTCGTATGCCGGTCTCCTTCAGCGGCGGCGGAATCTCCCGTCATTCAGCTCCGCCCCCTTCCAGACCGGCTTCCACCGCTGCGCGGACCCGGCCGCGCGACCGGACCAGCAATTCACGCGCCGATTCAGCGTCAATGGAACATTTCTGCATTACAATGGCGGTCTTGCAGTCTCCCTCGGCTGCAGCCAGCACATGCTCCGCTTCCTCCGCAGTAAGTCCCGTGGCCGCCGCCACAATCCGTTTAGCCCTTTCCTGCAGCTTCTTGTTGGTCGCCTGCAGATTGACCATAAGGTCGTCATAGACTTTGCCGAGCCGGATCATGGCTCCTGTCGTCAGCATGTTCAGCACCAGTTTCTGCGCAGTGCCTGCTTTGAGCCGGGTGGAACCGGTGACCACCTCAGGACCGACCGGCACCTCAATGGCAATGTCGGCATGCCTCCCGATTTCCGAAGGCGTATTGCAGGCGACGGCAACCGTGGAGGCGCCTGCGGCCCTGGCCGCTCTAAGCGCGCCGATGACATAAGGCGTTCTGCCGCTGGCTGCGATGCCGACAACAACATCGCCTGCGCCCACATCCCGCTCGCAGACATCCCGCTCGCCGCCTTCCTCCGAGTCCTCCGCACCTTCAATGGCGGTGAACAACGCTTCCGTGCCTCCGGCAATTACTCCCTGGACCAGCTCCGGATCGGTTCCGAACGTCGGCGGACATTCCGAGGCATCCAGCACGCCCAGCCTTCCGCTTGTTCCTGCGCCAAAATACAGGAGCCTTCCGCCGTTATCCAGCGCATTCGTGATCAAATCAACAGCTTGCGAAATCTCTTCCAATCTATTGCTCACCGCATCCGCCACCAGGGCGTCTTCGCGGTTCATTCGCTTCACAATTTCCAGACTCGACCAGGTGTCCAAAGACTCCGGATGTTCATTCCTGCCTTCTGTCAACAATTCTCCCAAGTTCTCCAACATCGGTGTCTCCTCTCTGCCTCAATTGCCGGCCATACTCGCGATGCCCGCCGCTGCCCGGCTATGCATACAGGACTCAAGGGTTATCCTGAAGGGAGAGCAGCGCAAGCAGAGCCGCTCCATAGGCCGCATCTGTATCAGGAAGCACTGCCTTGGCTAACGGATAGCTCCGCTGCAGCAGTTCCGTAAATGTGGCGTAAATATAGTTCATGTTGGCAAATACGCTGCCGCTGCACACAACCGTCAGCGGTTCCTCCCCAAAAGACAGCGCCTCGATTACGGCACCTGCCATCAGAGCAAGCTCCTCGGCCGCCTCCTTGAGAATGCGGGCGGACGCTTCATCCCCTTCGAGATAAGCCTGATGGACCACCGCCGCAAGAGCGGCGATCTCCTTCTTGCCCGCCGATTGATAGACATAGGGCACGATGCGTTCCATACGGCTAAGTCCCAAATGCTCCATCAACCGGGGCATAAGTAAAGTCGGGGCTTCCCGTCCGTCATAGGCGCGGACGGCGGCGGCAATGCCTTTGGCTCCTATCGCATAGCCGCTGCCCTCATCGCCGATCAGATGTCCCCAGCCTCCAGCACGGGCCATCAGGCCGGACGCCCGGCGGCCGTAGGCCAGCGAGCCCGTACCGGAGATGACGGCTACGCCCTCGCGCCCGCCACTGCCTGCGGCCAGTACCGGTTCGGCGTCATTCGTCACCGTGATCACTCCGCGGATGCCGCAGGCCGCCACTATCTGCTCAAGCGCCGCTCTGTCATCCGGACGGTCTGCTCCGGCGCTTGCGAGGCATAATGCCGCGCAATCCTCAATCCGCCGTCCGGCTTCTTCGGTCGCGGACCCTATCAGCGACCGAAGCGATTCCGTCACGGCCGCTTCGCCTATGGCATGAAGATTGGTCGGACCGCCCGTCGCCTCCCCCAGCTTAGCGCCGGAGAGATCGGCTACATACAGCCGGCTTTTGGTGCCTCCTCCATCTATTCCGATAACGTAGCTCTCGCTGCTCAATGATTGATACCTCCTGTTTCCGCTGGATCGTCATTTGACCGCCCCAGCCGTCATGCCGTCCATGAACTGGCGGGAAGCGAACATGAATAAAAGGATCATCGGCAGCGAGGCCAAGGTCAGTCCGGAGAACAGCGTGCTCCAGTCGGAAGCATATTCCCCGAACAGCGACATCAGGCCGACCGGAATCGTCTTCTTAAGTTCGCTCTGTATGAAAATGAGCGGGAAGAAAAAGTCGTTCCAGGCTGTGACGAAATTGATGATCATGACCGTTCCGAGCGCCGGGCGCATGAGGGGCACCACGATTTTGCCAAGAATCTGCATGTCTGTGCAGCCGTCGATCCGGCCCGCTTCCTCCAGCTCCGTCGGGAGTGTCCGGAAGAAGCCGGACAGAATCATCACGCCCATCGGGATGCCGATTGCCGTATAGATGAGAATCAGGGACCAGGCCGTATTCGTCAGATGCAGTCCCTTCATCAGCAGGAAGAGCGGCACAATGCCGAGCTTGATCGGAATCATCATCCCGAGCAGGAAGATGAACAGCAGCGCCTCATTCCATTTATACCGGGTACGGGAAATATAATAGGAAGCCAGCGTCGCCGTCAGCAGAATCAGGAAGACACTGACAACCGATACAATCACACTGTTGACAAAATAGGTGCCAAACGGCATCTGGCCGAGCAGCTTGTCGTACGCGGCAAGCGAGAATTTGGTCGGCAGGGACAGCGGCTTCGTGAAGATTTCGATTGTCGTCTTGAAGGAAGCCGTCACCATCAGGAAGACGGGATACAGGCTCAGCAGAGCGAACACATAGCCAATGACATGCTGGCCGATTCGGTATGCAAGATGTGGTTTCATGTGCGGCTCACCTTCCTGGTCAGCATGAGGAACAGCGCGGAGATCGCGGCAATAATCGCGAACATGACCACGGCGAGCGCCGAGCCGAGTCCCACAGCGGCGGAGCTGTCCGCCGAACCGCCGAACGCCGTCCGGTAGAAGAAGACTGCAAGCGTGTCCGTCGAGTAATACGGTTCGCCCATGGAGCCCTGCATGGCATACACCAGTTCGAATGCTTCGAATGACTGGATAAAGGTCAGTACCGTGACCATAATGAGCTGCTGTGCGATCAGCGGCAGAACAATCGAAGTAATCATTCGCATCCCTTTGACACCGTCAAGACGGGAAGCCTCTATAATCTCGGTCGGAATGGATTGGAGGCCGGCCAGAAAAATAAGCAGCGACAATCCGACGCCGAACCAGCAGTTGACGAAAATAATGGAAACCAGCGCCGTCTTGGGATCTCCCAGCCATGTCATGGCGAGCGATTCCAGTCCGACTTTTTGCAGCATCACGTTCAAGGTGCCGTAGGTCGGATTCAGAATCAGCTTCCACAAGAAGCCGACCACAATGACAGACAACAGACGGGGCAGGAAATAAGCGATCTTCAACAGCCCCGAGCCTTTGACCTTCTGATATATTAGATAGGCCAGCAGAAAGGCGATTCCGTTCTGGACAATCATCTCCAAGGCAAAATAGAGCAGATTATGCTTCAGCGCGTTGGTGAACATCGTATTGAACGGCTCCATTGTGAACAGGTCGACGAAATTGGAGAGCCCGATGAAATCAAGCTTCCGGATACCTGACCAATCGTACAGACTGTAGGAGAAGGCCGCGATGATCGGGTAGATAATAAAAGTCAGGTAGATGGCAAGCGCCGGCAGCGGAAACAAATGGATTGTCCATCTCTTCCTGCGGGTATACGGGAGCTGGTTCATAGTGTGCATTCACCTCGTTTGGCTTTCTTAAAAAAGGGATACCCGGCGTTTCAACGGAAACCGACACCGGGTATATCAGTGAATTTACGTTGTTACATGAATTGAAGTGTACTTTATTCGAACGAACTTACTTGGAAGAAGCCTTCCACTTATCCGAGCTGGCCTGCATATCTTCCGCTACCTTCTCAGCCGTCATCTTGTCGAAGAACAACGCCTGCATGTCATTTTCCATTGTGACCTTCGTGGTCGGGTTGCCTACGCCGAAGTTGGCCAGCAGGACATACGGTGTGGAGATGGTGTTGGCATATTCCGCAAATTTGGCTACAACCGGATCGCTGACCGATACTCCCGGAACGGGACTTACGCGCTTCATTTCATTAGAGAACAAATTGCCGAATTCTTGGGACGCCGCGAACTCCAGGAATTTCTTCGCTTCTTCTTTATGCTTGGAATTGGCGTTGACTCCAAAAGAGCCGTCCACATAGGTCGTTACCGTCGGGCTGCCGCCTGCGCTCTGCGGAGGAACCGGGAATACGTCGAAGTGCAAATCGGGGTTCTGGGATTCGATGACGCCTGCGTCAAAATCGCCCATAATATACATGGCGGCTTGTCCTGTGACGAACAGGGTCCGCATATCTTCATAGCTCACGCCTGTGAAGTTATCCGCGAAATAAGGGGAGAGATCCTTCATTAACTGGAGAGATTTCACATAAGCCGGATCGGTAAATTTCTTCTCTCCGCTAACGAGCTGTTCCGCAAAAGCGCTGCCGCCATACGCGGACGGTCCAAGTGCGCTGTGTGTGATGGACAGAATCCAGCCATCCTTCGTGCCCATGGCAAACGGAGTGACTTTATTCTCTTTCAGCTTCTTGGCGGTATCGACCAGTTCGTTCCAGGTGCTCGGGATCTGCAAATTGTACTTGGCGAAAATATCTTTATTGTACATAATGGCAACCGTATTAAGACCCATCGGCACACCGTAGATATTGCCGTCCTTGCCTGTAGCTGCGGCGAGCACGTCCTTGGAGAATGCATCCAGCCCCTTCAGGCCGTTGATCGGTTCAACATATCCGGAGTCGCCGAGCGCAATACCTGCGGCATAAGGACGAAGATGGATAATGTCCGGGCCTCCGCCCGTCTGGAGCGCCGTATTCAGCACAGTGTTGTACTCGGTGCTTTTGGTCGGACTGAAGTCGATTTCGATATTCGGATACTGCTTGTTGAACGCCGCGATGATCTTATCGTAGACTTCCTTATCATCCGTTCTCCAGCTGCCCATGGTCAGCTTCACCTTCTCGCCCGATGCGGTTGCCGGACTGGCGGCTGCGCCTTCCGTTGCGGCGGCATTCCCGCCCGAATTGCTGCTGCAGCCAGCCAGCGCGACAGAAGCCAGGAGCATCAGAGTTGCAGTGTGCTTGAATATACGCTTCATTAGATCAATCTCTCCCCTTTTATCCAATGTATTCGTCTTTATGACATATAGAAATGTGCAAAGATCGCGTTATGCAGTTCCGGCCTTAGCTCCCGGATGAGATTATTCCGCCCGTAATGCACGGCATTCGTCAAGAAGACGACCGACAGTCCGCGCTTCGGCTCAAGCCAAAGGCTGCCGCCTGTAAAACCGGTATGGCCATATGTTCCCTCGGGCATCAGTTTCCCGCATGCCATCTCATCGCCGCCTTGCTGCCACACCTGCCAGCCGAGCCCCCGGCCTTGAATCGCCCGGCTTACAGCTTCATCTATCCATTCGGGGTCCAGCAGGTTATACCGTTCCGGATAGAGCCAGCTGTCGGCATACCGGGACAAATCTCCGGCGGTTGTGAACAATCCCGCGCTGCCGGACACGCCTCCGAGACGATACGCCTTCTCATCATGGACTTCGCCCTGCAGATAACGCCGGCCGTCCCATTCGGTAGCCGCGATTCTGTTCCTCAGTTCCGCAGGGGGATTGAAAGTGGAATCCATCATTCCAAGAGGTTCGAATACATTCTGCTTAACAAATGCATCGAGCGGCTGCGCGGCAACGCGGGCGATAACAACCCCCAGGAGAATCATACCGACATCGCTGTAGAGCGCCCGGTCTCCGGGAACGCTGATCAAGTCCTGCGCCAGAGCATCCTGCAGCGGATCAAGCGCGGTGTAGCGATCCAGATAACCGGGCATATCGGCAGGCAGCCCGCTTGTATGCTGAAGACAATGTCTGAGCGTCACTCCGCCGTGGCGGAATTCGGGAATATAGCGGCTCACCTCATCATCCAGCCGAAGCTCCCGCTGTTGCGCCAGAAGAAGCGCAGCGGGCAGCGTGGCAACAACCTTCGTTAATGAGGCCGCATCGAACAGGGTGGACAGCTTGGCGGGTCTGTCAATCGCATGACTTGATTCGTTGTTTGAAGAAGTATTCGGAGCTAGTCTACCGTATGCCCGCGAATATCGCCAGGCATCCCCGAAGCGGATATCGAGCACCGCGCCAGGTATTTTGCCTTGAGACACCCATCCCTCAATCAGCTCATTCCACATTTCCATCGCGTTTGGAGCTCCTTACCGCTTTACGTGTATTTTCCAGCAGCCCGACCGTGCTCTCGAAGTTCAGGCGAATCACCCCGACATACAGAATGTCGATCACGTTCAGCTGGGTAATCCGCGAAGCCGTGGCGCTGCTGCGGATGCCCTTCTCAAGAGAGGTGGTGAACAGCTTGATATCCGCCAGACCGGATACCGGATTGCTTCCGAACTTCGTCAGCGTAATAATCGTCGCTCCGCTCTCTTTGGCAACCGTCAGCGATTGGATAATATCCTCGGTCTGACCCGAATAGGATACGCCGAACGCAACGTCATGTTCTGTCAGATTGGCGGCCAGCGTCGCCTGCGAATTGAAATCATAGGCGGCTTCACACCAGCGGTCGATCCGTGAGAATTTTTGCATGAAATCCTGGGCGATGATCGCCGACGCGCCGATGCCGAATACGCAAATCTTCCGTGCGCCTTCGATCGCTTCGATCGCCCGTTCCACTTCCTTCGCCGACAGAACCGCGAGCGTGTCCTGAATGGATTGCATATTATTGTGGGAAATGGAATCGATCAGGGTCGAGGTCAACCCTTCCACCTGAATCTCCTGATAGGCTTCCGTATCCTGCAGCGCCCAGGTCGGCTGGGCCAAATCGGCGACAAGCCTCATTTTTAATTCCTGGAAGCCCTTGAAGTGCAGCGAGCGGGAGAGACGAATGATGGTAGCTTCGCTGACACCTGTCAGCTTGGCCAGCTTCTGAACCGACAGCTTCACCGTCTGCTCGGGATGAGCCAGAATGAAATCCGCTACGATCCGCTCCTGCGGCTTCAGTGTGGGCAAGGCTTCCTTGATGCTGATAAGACCTCCATGCATAAATGTTCTCACCTTCTTCAGCGCCGTAATAACAGTCAAGCTATGCACCGGTGTAGCAGCTCTTGAATGTATGATAAACTAATGTTTCATGATTTTCAATAAAAAAATAAAATAATGTTTCAAAACATAACATGAAAGGTGAAATAAACAGTGTTTTTGTGCGTAAAATAGGCAGGATTCAAGCAGTTTCTCTTCAAAATAAAGCTTATTTGTGTAATCTTATCTCACATTTGATCAAAAACTCAATCTGTCTGCTGCCTCCTATTACTACCAGAATCCGTGCTGCGGCCGCTGCCCGGCCTTATAGAACCGCTATTCCGGACATATGCCCTCCTGGCAGTAGACCGCACCTTTAACCCGGCGCCCACATATGCTGTCATACGAATCATTCGAGGAGGAATACCTATGCCCCAATGGCTGTGTCATCAACTAATGAAGGCGTATTACAAAAAAGACCGGCGGCAAATCAAGCTGCTGAACGAATGCTGGTACTTCTACCGGGATTCCGTGATTAAGCGGAGACAGGGACGTGCCTGACCTACGCCCGTGCAGCATCCTCCGGCAAAGATCGGAAGTTCGCCCGGCAGCAATAACGGACCCGCTGTTCCGCTAAGGAAGAACGGGTCCGTTATACTGTGCCGGCGATGGATGGTGCTAGCCAAAATGCCGCTGAGCCGGCCAGGAGCCCTGCAGCTTGCGGACAAGCACAATCTGGCCCGTATGATACGCATCGTGCAGGACCAGACTCATAATCTCCTCACCCGGCGCATGGCGTTCTCCCTCCCGGATAAAGACACCGCCGCCGAATTTCGCGATCTCCGCTCTCAGCTCCGCATGCACTTCACGAAGATGCTGCACTGCCTTTGCCCAAGCATCCGGCCCGCTCTCGGCTACGGTGAAGGTATCGTCATTATTTTCAGCAGATGAAAGCTGCGGCAGTCCTTTAAACTTGCGGAGCAGCCTTTCCTTATAATACAAAAGATGATTCACCGTCTCCCAAATAGAATTCGCCGCCTTTCCCTCAGGCTTCCATAGCGCCTGCACGTCATCCACGCCGGCAAGCGCATCCTTCAGAGGAGGGGCCCAATCCTCCTGTTCCATCGCGTAATCCCAGTTTTGCAGCAGCACGTTGACCATTGTTTCGCTCATATTCCAAGCCTCCCACATGTTTGTAACTACCTAAAGTCAAAAATACAGGTTACAAGGACACTGTATCATGCTCGACATAATGATTTCAAGTAACTAGCAAAACTGAGTTTTACCTGTTACAATCAAGGGATGGAAAGGAAGGATGTCATGCTGTGGACTGATTTTATTAACAGCTACTGGAGGGATTGGAGAACCGGGGACCGCAGTAAGGACCGCGACCGGCTGGAGGAACCGGAATGGACCATACAATGGCTCGTCCAGGAAGGACTGCCGGCACTGCCCGCGCCGAATGGGGATGAGCTGGGGAAGCTGAAGGTGCTGCGCAGCATCCTTTTTGATATCGTCAAGGACATCGTGGATGGAAGAGAACCCGGGGAGCTTGCGGAAACGCTGAACTGTTACATGATAGCGGGGCCTGTTATCCGCAGGGCCGGACGGGACAGCGAAGGCAGATTCACCGTCACGCTCGTTCCCGCTTCGGCAAGCTGGGAGCAGGTCATGGCGGAAATCGCCGGCTCCTTCGCCAGTTCGCTGGAAGGACAGGACAAATCGAGGTTTCGCATTTGCGACAACCCCGATTGTCTGTGGGTGTATTATGACGATACGCGCAACCGCTCCAAGCGGTATTGCGACGACAAGGCTTGCGGCAACCTGATGAAGGTCCGCCGGTTCCGCGCCCGCAAGAAAGCGGGGCAGTGAGCCGGAGCCCATTCCGTAAGACGCGAGACCGGAAGCAAATGAGCCTCTTGGAGGCAATAGCAGGAATGTGCGCACGACACTTCATACCGGAGTTGCAGCCAGAGCAGGAAGCCGGGATTGCAGTTCGGCTCAGGAGATCAGTCACGCATGGTACGGTCTACCCGGCGCCCAGGCCGGTCAGGACAGCATCTCGATAAACGCCTTGATCCGGGTCAGAATTTGTCCGCTGGCGGCGCCCACCTGGAAGGTCCCCTCCAGGTTGATGCTCGGAATGCCTTTGTTATGGAAATACTCTCTGTACATCTCCCGGGTCACGCTTCCGAAGGAGCAGCCCAAATATCCGTACAAGATCAAGCCCCGCGCCCCGATCCGGTCGACCTGCCGTTCAATCACATCGCGCCGGTATATCGACGCGCCCGCCATCTGGCTCTCAAGCTGGAAGCGGACCAGTGATTCCACCGGATCGATCTCCTCGCGGTAATCCTTCGCATACGGCGATGAGACGAAGCCGAGCAGCGAGCCCCCGGCATTGTCGATGGCGTCATAGATGCCGAATTCCTGGCCGTTCCCGCCGGTCCAGATCAGCGGAATCGCCTGGCTGCGCTCCTCCTCGTTGATATCCAGCCCCTGCAATTCGCCGACCAGCGCGTCCAGCACCTCCTGATATTCCTCGGGTTTGCCGAAATAATGGGTTAGCCCATTCATCAAATACATAATGCCCAGACTCTTGACATGGAACGGATGCTGAAGCCGCAAATCCATGATTTCACGCATGGAGCGCATCATCCGGTTCTTGCGGACAATTTCCCGGTGCAGACTGTCCCGGTCAATCTCACGGCTGCCCGTCAGCCACTCATTGAACTCATGGATTTCTTCGATAAAATACCGGACCAGCTCCTCGTACCGCTCTCCCTCCACACCTGGCGCCCGATAGACGATATCGCTGGTGTAGACGTCGAAGCCTTCCTTTCTCATCACTTCCCACGCCAGGTTATAGGGCTCGCAGGCGGAGGATGAGCCGAAAATGCGAGTGATCGAGGTTCCGGCCTGCTTCCGCAAGTACCATTCCCCCGCCGTCGCTTTTACCATCGAGCAGGTCTCGGCCGGCATCTGATAATGGTCCTCGGAGACCGTGATCGCGTCCCGGCCGCTGATCCGCCCCATTTCCGAGAAGGCGACCGGAATGGCTCCGGTAGAATAGATCAGGGGCATTGCCCAGGGCACGCCGGCCCATATGACCTTGGTTCCGTTCTTGCCTGCCCTCTCCGCGTCATCCACATAATCGATGACCAGATTGAACAGCTTCTGGATGGCGGGCGAATGAGCGTGCACAACGTCGCGGCTGTGCCGGATATGATTCAGCTGCTCCTGAGCCTCATGCGTTAATACCGTCGACATCTTCGTAAGACCTCCTTGGAATGATCTCTTTTATTTGGCTTTCAAGAGGGCAAAGTCCGACAGATCGCTCTCACCCCGGGACGCCGCTTTCTGGGCGAAGACCGCCGCCCCCAGAGCGCCTGCGAAGATCGTGTCCAGCTTCACCCGGCTGATCGGATGACCCAGCAGCTCCTCCAGCGCCCGGGTCATGCCCGGATTGTTCGAGACCCCGCCCGAGAACACCAGATCCGGCTCAAGCCCGATCCGGTTGACGAGATTGCGGACCCGGCGCGCTGTCGCCAGATGGATGCCGGCGGCGATGTTGGCGGCGGACACGCCTTTGGCCTTCAGCGATATCACTTCGGATTCGGCGAAGACGACGCATTGGCTGCTGACATCCGCCGGCTCATCGGCCTTCAACGCTTCGGCGCCCAGTTCCTCCAGCGTCAAATCCAGCAGATGTGCGACCTTCTCCAGGAACCGTCCGGTTCCGGCCGCGCATTTGTCGTTCATGATGAACTCGATAACCTTGCCGTTTGCCGGATCAACCCGGATCGCCTTGGAATCCTGGCCGCCGATATCCACGATGGACCGAACCTTGGCGTTCAAGTAATGGGAACCCATCGCATGGCAGGAAATTTCGGTCACGATTTTATGACCGGTTTCGCCGAAATTCAAGGAGACGCGCCCGTATCCTGTACCGACGATGTAGGCGATCTCCTCGCGAGGAACCCCGGATTGTCTAAGCAGCTTGTCCAACAGCTTGTCGGCCGTCTCCTGCATATACACCCCGGTCGGAGTAATCGCCGTGTAGAGCTTGCCTCCGGCCAGCAGCACGCCCTTACCCGTTCTGGACCCCAAATCGAGACCGACCGCGATATCCCCCGTCAGCGAGGACAGCAGCTCGGGGTCGATGATCTCTTTCCATTCACTCATGCTCTTCATCTCCCTTGCGTTAATCAAAATGTTGCGCCCATGCCCAAGCGTCATACCGCTCCTGCGGCCAGCCCTTTCCGTTCCTTCAGCACCTCGATGAACGCCTCAAGCCGTGTCTTGAGCTGCCCCTGGTCGCTCTTCGAATAGTCGATCGGCAATTCAAGCACGGGAATTCCGAGCTGCTGATAATGCCGGAAGAACTCATTCTTGACCTGCCCGTAGCAAGGGCAAAATTTGAGATAGGCGTACAGAATTCCGTCCGCCTGATATTCGGTCGCAAGTGCTCCCGAAATATTCACCCGCTCTTCCAGCGGCTTCATCCGGGCGCAAGGCGTCTGGTCGATATAGCCTTCCGCCAAAGCCTTGTACGGATCGCCCGTTTCGTCGATTTGGGCGGATGCGATTTTCAGTCCGGTACAGTGATCCTCGGCAACGATCCGGGCTCCCAGCTCGTCCTCGATCAGCTCCAGAAGCTTCCGGTCTCCGTCGGCAATAATGCCTCCGGCCATGAACAGACGGATCGTCCGTTCCTCGCGGACCGGCACTGCCGACAGCTTGTCATATATGCCCCGGTACAGCGGGATTAGCTCTTCGGCAGGCAAATAATAGAAGGCCTTGATCAGATCCAGGTAATCCTTGCCGGTGAGCGGCGGGTTAGGACGTTTCCGCAGTTCGGAGATTTGAGTCAGTAGCCGGCGGACCTCATTGTACTGCCTGATCTGCAGACGCAGCTCCCCTTCGGTAATCACGTTCCCGGACAACTGTTCGAGATCGGCCTTGAAGCTCTGAATTTGGGAGCCATAGAAATCTCGCGAAGAGGGCTTGGCTTTGATGCGGGGAAGGGTATAAATGTCAGTTGGCGTAAAAAACTCGCCGATCGCCTCACCGACCGTCTTGATGCAATCGCAGGTGTAGAACGTGTACACTTTATCCAGCGATGTATAGAGCGGGTCTTTCTCCTTGAAAGCGCCGAGGATGCTCTTCGTGAAATCGCAAAATACGCTCTGCGTAATCTGTTCACCGCTCGCTACCGTCTCGGAGTCGCCCGCTTTGAACAGCCGGATATGGGAGACGCCGGCAGCGCTGATCATCTCAAGCGGCGTATAGGAGCACAGATAGCCCACCTTCTTGTGATCGTCCTCCTGGGCCGAAAGCTGCTCCTGACGCTCCGCGATCCGGTTCTCGACGCCGGATAAATCGAGCCGGAATCCGTCTGATAGGGCCCCGCTGTCAGTTAAGGCTGCGCGCGAATCATTCAAGGCATGGATCGCCGCTCCCAAGGCTCCGGCAAAGATCGTGTCGATCTTCGCTTCAATCAGCGGGTGACCGGACAGGTCCTCCAGCGCTTTGCGCATACCGACGTTGTTCGAAACGCCGCCGGAGAAGATCAGGCCCGGCTCGATTCCAACCCGCTTGAGCAGGTTGCGGACCCGCTTCGCCGAAGCGAAATGGATACCTGCGGCGATATTTCGCCGCGTCTCTCCTTTTGCCCGCAGCGAGATGACCTCCGATTCGGCGAACACGACACACTGGCTGCTAATCTCCGACGGCTCGTCCGCCAGCACGGCTTCCTGTCCCAGCTCATCGATGTTCAGCTCCAGAATTTCGGCCACCTTCTCCAGGAACCGCCCCGTCCCCGCCGCGCATTTATCGTTCATGACGAATTCGGTCACGCCCCCGGTCAACGGGTCTACCCGGATCGCCTTGGAGTCCTGGCCTCCAATATCCACAATGGTCCGCACGTCCGCATTGAGATAATGCGCGCCCATGGCGTGGCATGAAATTTCCGTCACGATCCGGGTCGGAATATGGGGATACCGAAGAGCAATCCGGCCATATCCGGTTCCCACGATATAATCGATTTCCGAGCGGGTCAGCCCCGACTTGTCCAGCAGATCCTCCAGCAGTTCATCGGCCGTGTCCTGCATATTGATGCCAGTATAGACCGAGCTTGTATAAATCTCCTCTCCTTTCAGCAGCACCGCCTTGCCCGTTCTCGACCCGATATCGATGCCGATTACGGTTCCGCCAGACAGGGAATCCAGCAGCCTTTCGTCAACTACCTCTTGTATCCGCATGGTTATCCACCTCGTATCCTAGTTTTTGATTGCAGCCAATTATGCTTCTTCCCGGATCAAACCGAACCAGACACCGCCAACCGCAGCACTTCCATCAGCTCCTTACAGGCCTCATTCCCCTGAAATCTCCTGCTTCCAATGCGTCGCTCTTTTCTCCCAGCGGACAAGGAGCATGTTGATCAGCACGCCCAGCAGTATCAGAACAATCAGCCCGGCGTACATTTGCTCTACCTTGTAGTTCTGCTCGGAGGTGAAGATCAGGAAGCCCAGCCCTTTATCGGCGCCAAGCATTTCAGCCGCCACCAGAATGATGATCGAACGGGAAGCGCTGAGCCGGATGCCTGTGAAGATCGACGGGAGAGCCGACGGAAGGATGATTCGAAACAGCAGCGTGAGCGGTGAAGCCCCCATGGACCTGCCGGACTTGACCAGGAGCGGATCGGTCCGGCTCACCCCCTCAACTGTGTTCATCAGAACAGGCCACACTGCGCCCCAGAATATGATCGCCACCTTCGACAGCTCACCCAGCCCGAAGACAAGGATGAAGACCGGATACAGCGCCAAAGTCGGCGTATTCCGCATGAACTGCATGGCGGGGTCCAGCACCCGTTCAATCACATCCGACCAGGCGATCAGGAAGCCGAGCGGAAGGGCGACCAGAACAGATACCGCGAACCCGAGAGCGGCCCGTTCGAGACTGGCGCCGATGTCCGGCCAGATCTGTCCCGTGATGAGCAGATCGAACAGCTTGTAGGCCACCCGGCTGAACGGAGGCAGAATAAAATCCTTCACGAGACCGCTGCGCGAGACCAGTTCCCAGAGCAGGCATACCGCCGCGACCGCGACCCATCTTTCGCAGACGGATACGATCCGCGCCGCTCGCTTAATCACCTCGACCACCTCTTTCCATCAACAGCGAAGCCGGAAGCCGGCAAGCTGAAGGCATCACTTGAGCGTGTCGTTGAACTCGTTCGTGTAGATATCTTCCGGCTTAATCCCGGGCTTGATCTCCTTGAAGTGGGACAGCAGATCGATCCAGGTCTGGACCGTCTCCTTCTTGATTTCTCCGTGGGGAGCGAAATGATTGGCTCTGATCTTACCCGGTTCGATATCGCCGCGCTTGGCCGTGATCTCGATCGCTTTGTCCGGATTGGCGTCGACATAATCATTGGTCTTGCTGATTACTTCCACGAACCGCCGGACCACATCCGGCTTCTCCTTAATGAACTTCGTGGAGAAATACAGGGGAGTGGCGCCGCCCTCGTCGCCCCAAATATCATAGTCCGTGAGGACGACCCGGAGATTCCCGCGCTTGATAATGGTGGACGGATTCTCATGCAGTCCGATAATATCGACATCCCCCTGCAGCAGGGCCTGTTCCAGCTTGATCTCGGGCGCGGTGACGATCTCGAATTTCCCCTTGGGTTCCTGAATGCCGTTCTTCAGCAGATAGGCGTAAGGCGTATATTCGTTGCAGCCGCCGAAAGCGGGAATCCCGACCTTCTTGCCCACAATATCCGCCGCACTCTTGATCGGGCTGTCTTTGGTCGTGACGAAGCTCATATGTGGCACTTCCTCGGTCGTTTCCGTCTGGGCGACAACCGCCTTGATCTTCGCTCCGGCGCTAATTCCGGCAATCGTCCGGTTGATATGACCGCCCCCTACATCGATTTTGCCCGCGACGACGGATGCCACCAGTTGGCCAGCTTCTACGGCGCCCACGTAATCAAACTTAAGTCCCGCCTCCTTCACATATCCGAGCTCTTCAGCCACATAATAGATGGATATTCCGGTGAGATTGGTCGGTGTTGGCAGCCGGATCACATCCGGCTCCTTCGAGGCTTCCGCTCCAACCGCTGTGGCGGATTCCGAATCCTTGCCGCAACTAGATAGAATAATTGTCGTTGTTAGAAGAAGAATAATAAGCGATGCGATGGCAGAAATGCCGTTCCTTCTTTGGCGGTGCATGGTGGTTTCATCCCTCTTTTCGTCAGCAAAATGGTTGGGATTACTCATAAATACCTGCGGCGTTGCGGAAAAAGCCAGGTTCACCCTTTGACCGCTCCCTCCTTCCAACGGGTTAGTGATTTCTCCAGTTTCACCAGTCCATAGTTGATCAGAACGCCCAATACCGAAATAAAGATAATGCCGCCGAACATTTCGGGGATGGCGTATCTTTCCTGGTAATAGAAAATCATGAAGCCCAGCCCCCGGTCCGCGCCGAGCATCTCGGCGGCCACCAGCATCAGGATCGCGTTGGCAGCGCCCAGTCTCAGACCCGTGAGGATCGAAGGCAGTGCCATCGGAATAATAACCCGCCTGAATAGACTGGAGCCCGGCACTCCCATGGATCTTGCCGCCTTGATCAGCAGCGGATCACATTCCTTGACGCCTGAAATCGTATTCAGCAGAATCGGCCATATAGTTCCCCAAATAATAATCGCAACCTTGGAGGCTTCGCCCAGACCGAAGAACAGAATGAATACCGGATACAGTGCAAGAGTCGAGGTATTGCGGCAGGCTTGAATAAGCGGATCGATGATTCGCTCAATCCGCTTGTTCCAGCCCATGAACGCGCCGACCGGAATCGAGAAGACGGCAGCGGCGGCAAAGGCGAGACCGGAGCGTTCCAGACTCTTGGCGATATGCCGGAACATCTCGCCGGTCAGGAACAAATGAAACAGGCTTGCGACCGCTTCGCTGAATGGCGGAAGCAGAAAGGGATCGACCAGACCGAGACGCGGCAATGCTTCCCACAGCAGGACGACTGCCAGCATGACCACGGATTTCTCTGCAGCCCTCCGCAAGCGGATGATCGCAGCGCGCCCCCTTCCCGGGACGTTACAGTGAACGGCGCCGCCCCGGGATGCCAGTATCCCGGCTGGTTCTCCCGCATTCGGCATTTGCTTCACTTCCTTTCCTGCATGAGATCACCAAGCGCAATACATCAGCCGATACGCGGCAGCATGGCACCGATTGCTGATTTACACATTGAAATATCCCAGGCTCAAGTATCGCTCGCCGGTATCGGGGGCGATACAGAGTACCCTTCTGCCAGGTCCGAGCTGCACGGCGATCCGGAGCGCAGCCCACACTGCTGCTCCGGAGGATGGTCCTACCAGCAGCCCCTCCCGGCATGCAAGCTTCCGCATGACCGAAAGTGCGTCTTCATCCTCAACTTGTACAATATCGTCGTATACGCCTGTATTCAGCACCTTGGGAATAAACCCGGGGCCGGTCCCAACCAGCTTCGTCGTCCCCGGCTTCCCGCCCGAGAGAACAGGCGACGCCTTTGGCTCGACGGCATATATGGAAACGCCCGGAATCAGGGAGCGAAGCGTCTCACCTGTTCCCGTTATCGTCCCTCCCGTACCGGCAGCCGCGACAAACGCATCCAGTCTCCCTTCCATCTGCCCGGCGATCTCGACAGCCGTCGTCAACCGATGGATGGCCGGGTTGGCGCCGTTCTCGAATTGCAGCGGCATGAAGCTCCCCGGTATTTCCTCATGAAGCTTGCGTGCCCTGGCGATCGCTCCCTTCATGCCATCGGCAGCCGGGGTCAGCACGACCTCCGCGCCATAGGCTTTCAGAAGCCGGATTCGTTCCAGACTCATATTGTCCGTCATTACGATGATAGCCGAGTACCCCCGCGCAGCGGCGTTCATGGCGATTCCGATTCCCGTGTTGCCGCTGGTCGGCTCGATGATGGTACCTCCGGGCCGCAGCTTGCCCGCAAGCTCCGCTTCGCAAATCATATGGTGCGCCGCCCTGTCCTTGACGCTGCCCGAAGGATTGAACGACTCCAGCTTCACGAACACGTCCGCCGCATTGGCCGGAACCAGCCGGCCAAGCTTCACAGCCGGCGTATTGCCGATCAGATCCATCACACTGCCGACTGCCACCGCCCTCGGCATAACCAGCCCGCTTCCTCTCCGCATTTGCCTTCCGCCGCCCTACAAGCCGGCGGCTGCGGTTGCGTTCTGGCGCGCTTCCAATTCCACCAGCTGCTTGCCCCACTCGGACGCCCACTTTCGCAGCTCGCCTGTCTCCAGAGGAGCCGGAACCTTCGATTCCGTATGGTCGGCGATTTTTTGGGCAAGCGACTTGTAGATTTTGGCCTGCTCGGAATCCGGGTCCGCCTCGATCGTCGTCTTGCCCTGAAGCTCCGCCTGGGTTACCGACACCGAACGCGGTACATATTCCATAACCTTGGTCTGGGTACGGGCCACGAAATCGTCGACGATCTCGCGGGCATATGGCGCGTTGATCGAGTTCGCGATAACTCCGCCGAGCAGCGCTCCTCCTTCGGTGGAGTATTTGTGAATGCCTTTGAACAGATTGTTGGCCGCATAGATCGCCATGAAGTCCGCCGAAGTAACCGTGAAGACATGCTCTGCGATTCCTTCTCTGACCGGAACGGCAAAGCCGCCGCAGACCACGTCGCCCAGAACATCATAGATCACATAGTCGAGATCCAGCTCTTCGAACACTTTCTGCTGCTTCAGAAGCGAAACGGAGGTAATAATCCCTCTGCCCGCGCAGCCGACGCCTGGAGCGGGGCCCCCCGCTTCCACGCAGTAGATGCCGTTGAATCCCTGGAATATGACCTCATGGGCTTTAACAATCTGCTTATCCCGTAGCGTATCGAGTACGGTAGGAATATACTCGCCTCCGCGCAGGGTATTGGTGGAGTCGCTTTTAGGGTCGCAGCCGAACTGCATCACCTTGTAACCGGCCACGGACAGCGCCGCGCTGATATTCGAGGTGGTCGTCGATTTGCCGATTCCTCCTTTTCCGTAAATGGCGATTTGCTTTGGTTTTTTTGACATAATCCGCACTCCTTCTTATTTGCAATTCATGTTAGCGCCAACCTATTCTCTCCTGATACATACAGCATTTATCTCGCTGTTATGCGCAGTAGTCTTGACTCATCGAGACAAAAATAATAAGTCGCATCCGCCCCTAACCCGATCTTCCGGATTTCGGTCCGGTTATGCGCCGCTCCAGGCTTCCGGATTCATCGGCCCGGTTTTGTGCTCATCTGCTACAGCGCCGCCGACGAAGAAATCTGCTCCGCCAGTTCGAACTGCGCCGCCTTGGCGGGCTTGACATCCGGCTTCGCTGCCGATTCCTCATTCTGCAGCAGCTCCCAGACCCGGTGTCTGATCCAGCCGAAGTCGGGAGTTGACTGCACATCGCCTACGCGGCGGGGCCGGGGCAGCGATACCGGAACGATCTCGCGTACCCTGCCGGGATTCGGCGACATAACCACCACGCGGTCGGCAAGGGCGACGGCCTCGTCGATGCTGTGAGTGACGAAGATAATCGTCTTCCCGGTCTGCTCCCATATCCGCAGCAGCTCATCCTGCAGCGTCTCCCGGGTCTGGGCGTCGACCGCAGCAAAAGGCTCATCCATGAGCAGCACCTCGGGATCATAAGCCAGAGCTCTGGCAATTGCGACCCGCTGCTTCATCCCGCCCGACAGCTCGTAGGGATAGCGGTCGCCGTAATCGCTCAGGTTCACCAGATCCAGAAACCGGTCGACGATCGGTTTGCGGTCCTTCTTGGGCACCTTCTTGATTTCAAGCCCGAACTCGATATTGCGGCGAACCGTTCTCCACGGAAAAAGGGCGTAGCCCTGCATCACAATCCCTCTGTCGAGCGCGGGACCCGTGATTTTTTTGCCATCGATGAACAATTCGCCTTCGGTCGGATGGGCAAGTCCGGCAATGAGATCGAGCAGCGTCGATTTACCGCAGCCGCTTGGTCCTACAATCGTCAGGAACTCTCCCGGCACTACCTTTAAATCCACATCACTCAGAGCGGTAAACAGCTGCTTCCCGCCATCCTTCGTCTGACGGATCGAATACCGGCGGGTTACCCCGCTCACCGTAATTTTCGCTTCATTCGCGGACATTTACATTCTCCTTTCTATTGTTTCCGAAAGATTAACCGATCCGGGCCGCCAGCTTCGCCGAGTCGTCGATGTAAGTGAACGGGTCCTGCTCATACCAGCTCTCCCGGTAAGGCAGCTTCGTGTTGCCGCCCAGATTCCGGTTGAACGCCGCATTCTTCAGAATCCGGCTAACCCGGGCTGCCACCTCGAACACGCCTTTGTAACCCAGATAGTCATCACTCTGGCCGAACAGCGGGAAGATGGCATACCCCTGCTTCGCCGCGGAGCCGTTCACGCCAATATGGCCGACGAAGAGGTCCGGAGTGATTTTGCGAAGAAGATTCGCCTGCTCGAACACCTGGCCGGAACCGATATTGAAGATCGCTTTCTCCGAATCCGGGACATCCTGCATGTATTCGTCCAGCAGCACCTCGCCGTACTTGTCGAAATGGTAGCCCCGCAGGCCCAGAATTTCGAATCCGAGATTATGCAGCAGCTCGGCCGTGGTCAGAATGCGGACTTCGCCGCCGGTGAGGAACGCCGTCTTGCCCTTGAACTCTTCCCGGTACGGCTCAAGCGCCTTCGCAAGCTCCGCCGTTTCGGCTGCGATCAGCTTCTCGGTCTGTTCTTCGATGCCGAAGAATGAAGCGATATCGCGGAGCCACTTGTTCGTGTTCGCGATGCCGATCGGGATGGTACGAAGCACGTAAGGGATGCCGTACATTTCCTTGAAATGCTCGACGAAATAATCATCATGCGTAGCGCAAATGCTGACATTGAGCGCCGCTTCATGCGCATAGACAAAATCATCCGGATGCGAATAGGAAGGCAGAATTCTTACATTCAGATCGAGCGCCTTCAGCAGACGGACCAGTTCTTCCTCATCAATCCGGCTCATGGAACCGACGTTCAGCAGATTGACGGTCCGGCTTATTTTCGCCTGATGCTCGGCTTCTTCCTCCGGCGTGCGCACGATGGCGGGCTGCAGACTCTTGTCTTCGCCGACCAGATTCCGGATCAGGCCGTGATAGACGGAGTCGTAGGCGGTCGCCTGGATTTTGGTCTTGAAGCCTTCGCAGTGAATCGGAACGATTTTGGCTGTGACCTGCTTCTGCAGATCGTCCAGAATACCATCAATGTCGTCGCCGATCAAGGCAGGCACGCAGCTGTTGAACACCAGAATCGCGCTCGGCCGGAATTCACGCTCAGCCTTAAGCACGGCCTGTCTCAGCTTGGCTTCACCGCCGCTGATGACATCAACTTCGCTCAGGTTAGTGTTGATCCAGCGAAGCCCAATCGCCGATTCCTGACGGAGCTTCTGGAACACTTTGTTGATTCCGGCGTTCTGGATCAGATTCCCGCCGCAGCCGATCGGGCTGTGAATGACCATGACGGCGTCACGGAGCGAGCTGATCATCCCGAGGCTTAAGTTCAACTGGCAGCCCTGGGTTTGGGAGAAGGAGCGTTTGCTTGCGTACAGGCAGCCCTTCTTGGAATCCTCCGACAGCTCGCCGCAAGTTCCGCCATAAGCCTGGCATGCCATTAGACGGTCCTCGCGAACCGGCGGCACCTTCTGTTTGATATAATCCATCGATAACACCCTCCTTATGAAGTGGATCAACGATAAGCGCCAAGGCGTTTACCGAGAAATAGATGATTAAATTGAAGTGCGAAGTTAATAAGTGCTAGTACCGGTATTTAAAAAATTTCGATTTCGAGAAAAATTAGCGATGAGCGACCAACAGGCTTAAGACGTCCTCTGCGAGTGTCAAGCCGCCTGAATAGCCGGCATAAGCGCGGTTCAGCACAACCCGATTGGAGATCGGGTAAGTCACCGGCAGCAGCGGCACTTTGAATTGCTCGGCCGTGTCGCGCTCCATTACGCTGCCGACGATAACTCCCGGGGAGAAGCCCTTGTAGTATTTCTGCCCGTTAGTCTGCGGCCAATGACGGTTGATGTGGCCTACTACGCTGGACGCGTCTTCGTCAAATACAATTTCCGGCCGAAGTCCGGATTCATAACCGCTGAAAGTCGACAGCACCCGTTCTTTCTGTTCATCCGCCAGTATGTCGGTGATGACGACCAGCTCCGGGAGCCAGCCGAGATCGTCGGCCAGAAACCGGGTCAGCGCCTGCGTATAATTGGGATCGCCGACTACGGTCGCATAACGCTGGAAGTCGAGGTCGTTGTAGACGTCCGCGAGCCGTTCGAGATAAGGGTAATAAGCCTTTCTCTCTTCATGGATCAGCGTTTCGATCTTGGCTTCATCGACGCTGAGCGCGCTTCCCACCGTCCGCAGGAACCGGGAAGTTCCGTGATCGCCAATCGGAAGCGGAACGGTAATGTAAGGAACCCCATGTTCTTCTTCGAATACCTTGGCCGCTTCGATTCCATATGCGTCCGAGACGACGATGTTCAGAACCGCTCTGCCGGCTTTCTTCAGGTTGTCGAGCGTCTCTCCCTGACCGAAGAAGGTGTTCGTCTCGAAGCCGAGCTTCTTGAGCAGTCCCTTCAGCACACCGAGATTGCCCTTCCAGAACACATCCTGCATGGGGACTACCCCCCAGAGATTAACCGTCGCCGTATCCTTGACCGGGGACTTCTCTACAAAATCCCGAAACAGCGTCTCCAGCACCAGCTCATAGCCATAATACGAGTTGCCTTTGAAGCTGACCGTCTCCGCTGCCAGCACCGGCAGGTCGCCGTTCTTGTAGCGCTTGACTACCGCCCGGACATCATCGCCGATCATCTCAACCATGCAGCCCGTGACAACAAAATACAGATCCCCGTCCATCACCTTCAGTGTGTTGCCGATCTGCTCGTCAAGCCGGCCTTCGCCGCCGAACACGATGTCGCGTTCGGATACGTTGGAGCTCGGCAGCGCCTGTCCGCCGCAATAGTTGCCTCCGTTGTAGCCCGAAGCGCCGCTCAGCGCTCCCGCCAGGTTCCCGCCGCAGCCCGATGAGGAATGAAGAATCGGAATCGCTCTTGGCAGCGATTGAATCGTGCCGATCGCGCCTCCCAGCGCGCATACATAACGCGGTCTTTCGATGACCTTGCTCATGACACGCCTCCTGTCTGGGCAGGCTCCCGGAACAGTACGGTCGATAAATAGCGTTCGCCCGTATCCGGCAGAAGCACTACAATATTCTTGCCCCGGTTCTCCTTGCGTTTGGCCAATTGGGCGGCCGCGAAGACAGCCGCGCCTGAGGAAATGCCAACGAGCAGCCCCTCGGTCCGGGCCAGGTCTCTGGCCGTCTCCAGCGCCTCCTCGTTCCGCACCTTGAATACTTCATCGATGATGTCCCGGTTCAGAATCTGCGGCACGAAGCCTGCGCCCAGTCCCTGAATCTGATGCGGACCGGGATTGCCGCCCGAGAGCACCGGAGAATTGAATGGCTCCACAGCTACGATCTTGACGTCCGAGTTCCGCTCCTTCAGCACTTCGCCCACTCCGGTGATCGTGCCGCCGGTGCCTACTCCGCCGACGAAGATATCCACCTTGCCATCCGTGTCTTTCCAGATTTCCTCCGCCGTCGTCGAGCGGTGGATCTTGGGATTGGCCGGATTGTTGAACTGCTGAAGAACGAAGGAATTTGGAGTTATGGCCGCCAGCGCTTCCGCCTTGCGGACCGAGCCCCCGATTCCTTCCGCGCCGGGGGTAAGCACAAGCTCCGCTCCCAGCGCCTTCAGCAGATTGCGGCGCTCTTCACTCATCGTATCCGGCATCGTCAGGATAAGCCGGTATCCGCGGGCAGCCGCGACGAAGGCCAGGGCGATGCCCGTATTGCCGCTTGTCGGCTCAATCAGGACGGTATCCGGTCCGATCAGGCCCTGTTCCTCCGCATCCTTGATCATCGCGTATCCAATGCGGTCTTTGACACTCCCTGCCGGGTTGAAGTATTCGAGCTTCGCGATCACCGACGCGCCAAGCCCCTTCTCTTCGCTGTACCCGTTCAATTCCAGAAGAGGAGTGTTGCCGATCAGATCGGTCAGCTTGCTTGCAATTTTTGACATCAGTAGTTCCCTCCAGGTTCAGGTAAATTCATCAGCATCAGTCAAGGCAAGCGCACAGGCTTAACTTTTCCGATGATTTAAAAAGAGGCCCACTCCGATTCTGCCAAATCGGAACAAGCCTCCAGTTAACTGGTTGACGTGGTAATGCCAGGCATAGGTCAATATTGTGATTAATATCACAATCATTTCCGGAACAAAATCCAAAAAACCGGAAGCCAAGCGCTCCGAACCATCGGAGGCCCAGCTTCCGGAGTACCGGTCAGCCTTATGCCAATTCATATTATTACAATGGGATTTAATGGTTATTACGGATTATAGAGAACAATCTCTATCCTGTCAATGCCTTTTATTTCACTTAACAGCTTAGGCTTTCACTGCTACACGCTTATCAGCCAACGACTTCTTCCAGACGCCGAGGATGAGCGCCGAGATGACGGAGCCGATGATGACCGACAGCATGAACAGCAGCGCGTGGTTGGCGAGAGCGGCTACGAAGATGCCGCCGTGCGGTGCAGGAATGTTGATATGCCATAGCTGGGTCAGACCGCCGGCCACTGCGGAGCCGATAATGCAGGAAGTCAGCACGCGAAGCGGGTCGGCTGCCGCGAACGGAATTGCGCCTTCGGTGATGAAGCTCAGCCCGAGCACATAGTTCGTCAAGCCGGACTTCCGTTCTTCTTCCGTGAATTTTTGCTTGAAGAAGGTTGTTGCCAGGGCGATCGCCAGCGGAGGAACCATGCCCCCGGCCATAACGGCCGCCATCCATACGCCGTCGCCTGTCGAAGTGAAGATGCCGATGGCAAAGGTGTAAGCCGCTTTGTTAAACGGACCGCCCATGTCGATCGCCATCATGCCGCCGAGAATAATGCCGAGCAGTACGGCATTGCCTGTTCCAATGTTCTTCAGACCATCGGTGAGTCCAGTGTTAATCCAGCTGAAGAACGGGTCGAAGATGAAATACATAATCGTGCCCGTAACCAGAAGGCCAAATACCGGGTACAGCAGGATCGGCTTCAGGCCGTCCAGCGATTTAGGCAGGCCGGCGAACAGCTTGCGCAGGCCGATGACAATATATCCGGCGAGAAAACCGGCGGCTAGACCGCCCAGGAAGCCGGCGTTGGACGATGCCGCCATATAACCGCCGACGATACCGGGCATCAGCGCCGGACGGTCGCCAATGCTCATCGCGATGAAGCCGGCGAGAATCGGAATCAGGAAATGGAACGCGCCGTCACCTCCGCCGATTGCCATAAGCAGCTTGTAGATCGGATTCTCCGCGCCGCCGACCTGCTCGAACAGGAATGAGATGGCGATCAGAATACCGCCGCCGACAACGAACGGGAGCATGTGGGAAATGCCGTTCATCAGATCCTTGTAAATCTTGCTGCCAATGCTCGGCTTGCCCTCCGCGGCCGATCCGCCTGCGGAGGATGCCCCGCCCTTGCTGCGGTAGATCGGCGCGTCGCCGGCCGCAGCCTTGCGGATCAGCTCTTCCGGCTTGCGGATGCCGTCGCTGACCGGTCTCTGCAGGACCGGCTTGCCATCGAAGCGGCCCATCTCGACCTGCTTGTCGGCGGCGACGATAACCCCGCTGGCACGGCTGATTTCATCCGCGGTTAGCGTGTTCTTGGCGCCTTCGGAGCCATTCGTCTCAACGCGGATGTTGATGCCAAGCTCCTTGGCTTTCTTCTTCAGCGCATCTTCCGCCATGTAGGTGTGCGCAATGCCGGTCGGACAGGCCGTAACCGCCACTACAAGCGCTTCCATTTTATCAGGTGCCCCGACGATCATTCCGCCGTCTGCAGGCTGGGCTGCCGCTTGTTTCGAGGCTTTGGCCGCCAGAGCCGCTTCTTCGGCTGCCTTGGCCGCTTCGTCCGCCGCCTGCTTCGCATCGAACAGAGCCGCCACCTCATCGGGCGTGCGGGTATTCTTCAGCTGCTCGATAAAGTCGGGATCGATCAGCATGCGGGACAATGCGGCGAGCGTGCGAAGATGCGTGTTGCCGGCTCCTTCCGGAGCCGCAATCATGAAGAACAGGTAAGCCGGTTCGCCGTCCAGCGTCTCGAAATCAACGCCAGCTGCACTCTTGGCGAAGACAACCGTCGCTTCGTTCACGGCCTTTGTCTTGGCATGGGGCATGGCGATTCCGCCGCCGATACCCGTGCTGGACTCTGCCTCGCGCTTCAGAATCATTTCCTTGAACAGCACCCGGTCATTGATGCGTCCGTTCTGATCCAGGCTGGCGATAAGCTCGTCGATAGCGGCTTCCTTCGTCGTTGCCTGGAGATCCATGATCATGGTCTGTTTAATCATCAAGTCTGTAATTCTCATATCTGTCAACTCCTTTAAATAGCTAAATTTCAAGTTCACGAGTTCAATTTCATGAGGTTCAATTTCATGAGGTTCAATTTCATGATGACGATTCCGGCCTCTATAGCATTACAGCGGGGTAATGTCGACCTGGGGGCGCAGCCGCTCTATCTCCTCCTTCACGGCCAAATCGTCGGAGAATGCGGTGGCGCTGCCCGAAGCGACCCCGGTGCGGAAAGCTTCGATGAGATCGCCGGTCAGAACCAGCGTCCCGACAAATCCGGCGATCATGGAGTCGCCCGCGCCTACCGAATTTCGCACCGTTCCGGACGGTACGGTGGCGCGGTACACCTCATTCTCCGTAATGAGCAATGCGCCTTCGCCTGCCATGGAAATCAGCACATGCCGGGCGCCTTCCGCAAGCAGCTTGCGGCCATATAAGACAATCTCCTCTATGGAGTTAATCGTAACGCCATAAAGCTCTGCCAGCTCATGATGATTCGGCTTGACGAGCAGCGGCTTGTGAACAAGCGCTTCCTTGAGTGCCTTGCCCGTCGTGTCTATGACGAATTCGGCCCCGGACTGCCGGCACGCCTGAACCAGCTTCTGATAGAAGTCTCCGCCAAGCGAAGGCGGTGCGCTGCCCGACAGAATGACAATGTCATCAGGCTGCAGATGCGACAATTTATCCAGAAGCTTCGCGGCTTCCTGACTTTCGATCACCGGGCCAAGCCCGTTGATTTCCGTCTCTTCTCCCGCTTTCAGCTTGATGTTGATGCGGGTGTCATCCTTGACGAATACGAAATCGCGCCCGATTCCGTCCTCCCGCAGCTTGTCGTCGATGAACCTTCCGGTAAATCCTCCGAGAAAGCCGAGAGCCGTATTGCCAACCTCAAGCTGATTCAGCACGCGGGATACATTGATCCCCTTGCCTCCCGGAAGCTTCAAATCCCGCTTCATCCGGTTCAGATCGCCCAGCTTCAAATCTTCTACCTCCACGATGTAATCGATGGAAGGGTTAAGCGTCACCGTATAGATCATATTTCATCCCTCAATTATTTTGGTTTTTCCGGCAAAGGACTGGCGCAGACGTTCCGGAACGGATTCCGTAATGACCGCAGCCTCGTGCAGATCAAACAGCTTGGCGAAAGCGACCTCGCCGAATTTGCTGGAGTCCGCCAGCACGTAAGTGGTACTGGACAGCTGGTGGGCCCGCCGCTTGATAAGAGCCTCCTCCGGATCGGGAGTCGTGAACCCGAATTCCGCATCTACGCCATTTGTACCCAGAAAACATTTGTCGAAGCGAAAGTTCTCCATATTTTGCAGAGCAATACTGCCAATGACCGCTTTTGTATGGCTCTTCATCATTCCGCCGAGCAGGTAGCTGCGAATGCGCTTGCTGACCAGCTCTTCCACATGCGACAGACCGTTAGTGACAACCGTGATGTCCTTCGAAGTAATTTGGGAAATCATTGCTAACGTTGTTGTTCCCGCATCTAAATAAATACATTCACCATCCTGCAGCTGAGCGGCGGCTAAACGGGCAATCGACTGTTTTTGTTGAACGTTTTTGGAGGTTTTCTCCTCCATGCCGGGCTCCAGGCTCCGGTGAGATAGAATGGAGGCGCCCCCATGTACCCGTTTGAGCAAATCTCGTGACTCCAAATCGATTAAATCCCGTCGTACCGTAGATTCCGAAGCATCCAGCAGAGTGGTTAGCTCATGAAGCTTGACGACCCCATTTTCTTGTAAGCGCTGTAATATCAATGCGTAACGTTCTTCCGTAAGCACTTTCATTCCTCCTGCCTAGTCATATCGTATCATAAATCCGGTAAAAAACAATCACTATTATTCAAAAACAATCAAAAATCTTCAGAACCCTTCAAAAGTGTATCCATTTGGTGAACTGCTTCAAAAGACCGGATAACATTGGCCGCTCTCTCTCGAAATTCGGGATTGCTAGAGTTGAGAGTACATATTCAAAGATATGGACAAAGGGCCAGTTCCTAGTATTTTCAGATGAATATAAATATAGCGAAAGGAAATCTAGCACTGCCCTTATTTAACCCGTCATGAAGGAGGGGGAACTATGACATTGGACATCGTAATCACCGGTTTTGTATTTATTATGGCTATGCTGGTTATTTTCTGGAGACCCGGAGGAATCAGCGAAGTCTGGCCGGCATCCGTCGGGGCCGGAATTATTCTACTAACCGGAATCGTATCCCGCCATGACGTTGCGAACATCATCCAGAAGATCGGAGGGGCGTCCATTACCATAATGGCGACGATCGTCATGGCGGTCATTCTGGAAAGCTTCGGTTTTTTCAATTGGGCGGCTGTAAGGCTGACTCTTTTGTCCAAGGGATCCGGCTATCGATTATATTGGTATATTCAAATTCTCTGTTTTTGCATGACCCTATTATTCAACAATGACGGAAGTATTCTTATTACAACCCCGATACTCATCCTGCTGCTGAAAAATCTACGCTTGAAACCGCATCAAATGATCCCCTATCTATTAAGCGGTGCGTTGATTGCAACTGCTTCCAGCGCTCCTATCGGGGTTAGCAATATCGTTAACTTGATCGCCCTGAAAATTGTCCATATGAGCCTGTATATGCACACAGCCATGATGTTTGTTCCTGCGACCGCAGGACTGCTGTTTATGTCGTCCCTCATGTTTCTTGTTATGAAGAACAAGCTGCCCCAAACACTGCCGTCCGCAGAATACGATCTGGAAGAGACCTTTTTCACTGCCGACCTTCATCCGGATAAAACCAAGAAGAAGCGAACCTTTTTTATGCTGAAAATTTTAGGCTTTGTTTTTATACTGCGCTGTCTTCTCTTTGTCGCCTCCTTCTTGGCCATTCCGGTTGAATGGGTTGCCGTATTGGGTTCGATCGTTCTGCTGCTGTGGAGGTGGTACCGTCTGGGGACAAGTCCCTCCGATATTGTGAAGAAAATTCCGTGGCATATTCTGATCTTCGCCTTCTCCATGTACGTTATTATTTATGGCCTGCATAACGCCGGACTAACTTCTGTACTGGTAAAAGCGTGCGCCCCCATCGTAGCACAGGGATTGCTGCAGGCAAGCTTGATCATGGGCGGACTCGTCTCCATTCTGTCCAATGTGTTCAACAATCATCCCGCGCTGATGATCGGAACGATCACCTTGACCGAATTGAATCTCGATCCTGTCACACTGAAGATCATCTATCTGTCCAATATTATCGGAAGCGATATCGGCTCCCTGCTGCTTCCAATCGGAACTCTCGCCTCTCTTCTGTGGATGCACATCCTTAGACAACAGCATATTCCGATTAAATGGAAAGATTATTTGCGTGTCACCCTGATCGTGATTCCTCTAACGACCATTGTAACCTTATTTCTTTTATACTATTGGGTTCGATTAATCTTTGCTTGAATCTGTATACCAATAATAGTTGAACAACTAGAAACAACTTCATAGAAATGCATATGATGTATCAGAAAGTTGGAAGGGAGACAAGAAGATGAAACATGTAGAACTGCGTGTAGAGCAAGATGCTGGAGTAGGACAAGGTTACTTTATCGAGGAAATACCTCCTGGTATTAACGCATTGGTACTGCTCAAGAACGAAGGCAAAGCGCTGCTGCAGCTGGTGATTACCCGATACAACGCGCCGACCCTTACGTTTGATGTTGCGCCGCACACCGATTTTGCAGTGGAACTGGCCAATATCCAGACTGTAGGCATCTTCGTTCCGGTAGACGATAATCACAGAGGAAAAGGAAAGCTGATTATCATCCCTAACTTTTTGAATATCAATCTCGTATAAACTACAGTTCAGCACAGTCTGATTTAAAAGAATCCGAGTCCCAAATATCGCATTCCCTCTCTTGAATCGCGGGGAATGCGATATTTTTATGCTTCGTGATTAGCTTGCCCTCGCTGTGTACTAGGGCAGTTGGCTGCGGACTCTCCGGGATTAATCTTTGGGATTACCCCCAGGATTACTCACGGCACTATATGCGCGCTGAGGGCTTGCATCTTTAAACCAGTGCAGCCGCTAACGCGCTCGGGCCCAGGCGTGAGTCTAGGCTATGCGCGGGAGCAAACGCTACAGCTTGTTGTCCCGGCATAGGCTATACTGGGAGCATGAGGTGGTTGCATGCAAATCGGCAGATTGTTTGAAATTGTGTATCTCCTGCTGGAGCACAAAAATACGACGGCCAAAGCGCTGGCCGAGCATTTCGAGGTATCCGTCCGCACCATTCTGCGCGATATCGATACGCTGGCGGCGGCGGGCATTCCTGTATATACCGCCCAGGGAAAGGGTGGAGGCATTTTCATTCTGGATACGTTTGTTCTGAATAAAGCCGTCATCTCCGAAGAGGAGCAGAACGACATTCTGTTCGGCCTGCAGAGTCTGTCCGCCACGCGGCATGTCGATCCGCAGCATACGCTCGGCAAGCTGCGCAGTCTTTTTGAGAAGAGGGATACGGAGTGGATCGAGGTGGATTTATCGCGCTGGGGCAATTCGAAGGCAGACCGGGAGAAGTTCGAGACGCTGAAGAACGGCGTCATCCAAAGACGCGCACTCGCCTTCACCTACTTCAATTCTAGCGGCGAAGCCCGCGAACGGCGCGTGTACCCGCTGAAGCTTGTATTCAAATCGCACTCGTGGTATTTGCTTGCCTACTGCCTGTCCCGTAGCGATTACCGGATCTTCAAGATAAGCCGCATGTCCCTTCCCGCGCTGCTGGACGACACCTTCGACGCCGGCGCTTATCATCCGCCCGAGATTGAGCCTTCCCGCGAAGACTACGGCGTCCCGGCGATGGTCAGACTCAAATTTTCGCCTCATGCCGCCTTCCGCATCTATGACGAGTTCGGGGATAAGGACTTCGTTCGGACCGAAGACGGTTCCTTCCTGGTTGCAGTGGGGTGGCCGGAGGATCAATGGCTGTATGATTATATTTTGTCCTACGGACCCGCCGTGGAAGTGCTGGAGCCTCCCTCCGTCCGGAACGAGGTCGCCCGTAGGGCGGAGCGGATCGTTCAGACCTACAAACCGGATTAAAACATGAAGCGCTGTTGTCAGGTTAGGTGTGATACGCTGTACAAGCAGTTAACCATTTGAAGCGAAAGGGAGAATCGAGATGACAGCTGCTTTGTGTCAAAGCTGTGCCATGCCGATGGAGTCCTCCGAATTGTACGGGACGAACACGGACGGAAGCCAGAATCCGGATTACTGCAAGTATTGCTATGAGGATGGGGCCTTCAAAGCCGACATCACCCAGGAACAGATGATCGAGGAATGCGTTCCGCATATGCTCTCGGCCAACCCCGGGATGGACGGGGAAGGAGCGCGGGCCATCATGCGCCAGGTGTTCCCAAGCCTGAAACGCTGGCGGACTCCTGAATAGCAACTGATTCTTAACAATAGCTGCAGACACCAAACAAATACCCGGTGCGCTGTTCTTACGGGAACGGCGCATCCGGGTATTTTTTATGAGAAGCTATGTCGATCATCCGGGGCTGGTCATTATTGGAATTGAATAGACCAACCGATAAACAATAGAAAGGACAACCGCAAAGGATTACCCGCGATTGTTGCACTACATAACAAGTCGGGAGATGGTCTCATTGGATACACAATCATCACAGCAGCTTTCCGGGTTGAAAGAGGCGCTGGAGCAGTCTTTGCCTTTGATCCAGCAGCTTTTTCCAATGGATGTGATGTTCGCACTGACGGATACAGAGAAGTTCCTGCATTATTTATCGGGACGCACTTTGGACATCCGCCTGCAGGAAGGAGATGCGGTTCCGGACACCAGCGGTCTTCGGCGGGCGATGAACAGCGGACAGTTCGCCAGCGCCGATGTCGATGCCCGGGTATACGGCATTCCATTCAAATCCAATACCTTGCCCCTAAGGGATGAGCAGGATCGGATTATCGGGGCGATTACGCTGGGTATCAGTCTGGAGAATCAGCTGATTCTTACCCAGGCGGCCGAGAATCTGGCAGTCGGCTCAGGGGAGGTTCGCTCCGCAACCGACAACATCGCCGCATCTGCAACCCAGCTGAATACCGAAATTCAGGATCTCAAGCAGCTGGGAGAGCAGATTGTCGTCCATTTGAAGCATACCGACGAGATGCTCGGCTTCATCAAGCGCGTTGCCGACAATTCCCGGCTGCTCAGCATCAACGCGTCGATTGAAGCTGCACATGCCGGCGAGCATGGACGCGGCTTCAGCGTCGTCGCCTCGGAAATGCGCAAAATGGCCGATTCCAGCGCCTCTTCCGCCAAGGAGATCGAGGAGATTCTGAAGACGATCCAGGGCAATATCGCCCTGCTCGACGAGACGCTGGCCGCCTGCCTGGAGCAGAGCGAGCAGCAGGCTGCGGCGACCGAGCAGATCGCCGCTTCCATGGAGCAGCTGGCCGAATCGGCGAAGGACATCCGGGGCATCGCCCGCCTGATCTGAGCCATGCTGTCAGGGCCGCATGGTTCCTCCATTGACGCATGAGCGTGGCATGGTCCTGGTCCATTCATGGCCCCTTTGATCAGAGCTGTCAGGGCAGGCGGAATGCCCGCCCCGAACGGATGGCACACATCACTTGGTACGGATATTTGTCTACGAATGGGCGTGATGCGGATCATCCCATTTCGTACAACTCCGCATCCATTTCCAGGATATATGGTGTCCACTCCTTATCCGTGTAGAGCAGCAGCCGGTGCATTGCGCGCGTGCAGGCCGTATAGAACAGCTTCCGCTCGCTCTCCCGGCTGTACGCTCCGCCGGAAGCATCATAGATCAGCACGGCATCGAACTCGATCCCCTTCGCCAGATAAGCCGGAATCACAACCGTTCCTTTCTCAAAAGCAGGCGTCTCCTTCGTCACGAGCCGCAGCGATTCACAGCCGAGAGCCGTCAAAGCGACATACGCCTCCCGGCTCTCGGCTGCGGTCTTCGCGATGACGGCGATCGAGCCGAAGCCGTCTGCTTCCAGCGCCGCAAGGTCCGCGGCGATTCGCGCCGCCCGCTGCCCGGGATCGCCGGTCACCGTAAGCAGCGGCTTCGGGCCGCTCCGGTCGAACGGCACAATCCGCCCGCCATCCGGCAGCATCGCTCTCGTGAACTCCACAATCTCACGGGTCGAGCGATAGCTCCGAAGCAGAGAGATCAGCCTCGTCGCATCCTTCCCGTAGAGCCCGATAAGCGGTGAATCCGTCTCATGCAGATTCGTCGAATGGGTGAATATCGCCTGGCCGAAATCTCCGAGAACGGTCATGCGGGCGCGGGGAAAGAGCTTTTGAAGAAACATGTATTGGAACGGCGAATAATCCTGCCCCTCATCAATGAACACATGCCGCACCTCCGTATTCGTCCGAACGCCCTCGACCAGCTCCTTCAGATAGAGAAACGGCGTCGCATCCTCATGGAACAGCTCACCACGGTTCAGCTTCTCCCGGGTCTGAGAGCAAATGTCCGGCCAATGTTCGGGAGCCTCGGCGCCGCCCGTCATCACCAGATAGTCCTGCTCCCCGCCGAATAGCTGGGCGTACAGCCCCTTCAAATCCAGGAAGCCGAGCCGCTTCACCTGCCGCTTCAACGGCTTGAACTGCTCTTTCACGACCATCCGGCTCAGCAGTTCCTCCTCCTGTTCAGCGAAATCGAAGACATTCTCCTCTCCCCGGCCATCACCCTGCAATTCGCCCTGGGCTTCCAAGTAAGGCTTGGTAAAATCAAAGACCGGCTGATCGCGCCGATACTTTTTGGACAATTCATTGTAGGCGGCGTCATAGTCGTCTTTGTCGAGATAATCGAGCTCTTCCTGCACCCAGAGCGCGCCGCGCTCTTTGCGCTCCAGCGCTTCCAGCCGCCGCAGCAGCCACTCTTGAAGCAGAACGATGCGATTCGGAAGCCGAATGGAAGCGCCATAGCTGTAGAATTGCGAGACCATTTCCTCTGAGCTGATCAGGTCGCGCCCGCGAAAAGTAATCCCGATGAACCGGATCCCTTCTCCGCCCAGCCACTGCGCATAGCCTTGCAGAGCTTGCCGGTATGCCTCCGACGCCTTATAGAGAATTCCGCTCAGCCGCGCCTCGTACCCCGGCTCCAACTTCTGCGTGAGCACATATTCAATCTGGTCGAACGGGTCTTCGGGACGCCAATCTTTTCCCAGCCCGTATTCCAGGTATTCCTGAATGGTCGTCTGCTGCATGTTCTCCTCGCCAAGCTCGGGGAGAACAGTGGACACATAGCTGTTGAACATCGGATTGGGCGAGAACAGCACGATCTGGTCCGCCCGCAGCCGGTCCCTGTTCTTGTAGAGCAGATAGGCGACCCGCTGCAGCGCCGCAGACGTCTTGCCGCTGCCGGCAGCGCCTTGGACAATCAGCATCCGGCTGCTGTCGTCGCGGATAATGGCGTTCTGCTCCTGCTGAATCGTCGCCACGATGCTCCTCATCTGCGAGTCCGCTTCCTTGCCCAGCACCTGCTGGAGCAGCTCGTCGCCGATGGTGATGCTGGTGTCGAACACATTGTGAATCTGCCCGTTCCGGATCTGGTACTGCCGTTTCAGCTTCATCGTTCCCGCGATCATCCCGCCCGGCGTATCGTAGTCAGCCGGTCCCGGCGAGTAATCGTAATACATGCTGGCAATGGGGGTGCGCCAATCATAGACCAGGAAGCTCATCCCGTCCGGCGCGGCAAAAGAAGAAACGCCAATGTATACCTGCTCGTCGCCAGACTGTCCGTCCTCCTGAAAATCTATCCGTCCGAAATACGGGGAAGGAAGCAGCCGCTTGAGATCCTTCCATTGCCGCTGCCGCTGGCGGTGGCTGCGCTCCCGCTCCGACAGCAGCGCTTCCTGCTGCCTGATGCTGTAGAAGGTTTCCTCAAAATCCTCATTCGTGCTCGCATTGACGGTGACTTCCTCCCAGAACCGTTTGCGGAAGTCCATCGCCTGATCGCGTAGTCCGCTTACCTCCGGCTCCAGTTCGCCGATTCTCGCCTCGAGCTGTTCCGTAACCTGTTCCAGCCGCTTCCGTTCCTGAACCCAATCCTGCTTCTCAATCATCTTCCCGACCACGCTCCCCTTCAAGTTTGTTAGGAATGCGGAAGGCACATTTGACAACCAGCTCCACCCTGTGATATGATTATAGTGTAGATAAGATGGATGAGTTATGTTTTGATGTGAAAAATATGCCCATAGCCTTACAATGATAGCACACCGGCCTCCGGAGTGCAATGGACGATACATATAGGATAATGAGTGAAGAACCGGCGAAGTCGCCGGTTCTTTTTTGTATGCAGCAGTTGTGTGGGGAGCGACCCTGAGCTGGGTGAACGACTTTAGATTGCTTCTGGAATTTCAATCCACGCACCCACATAGGGTGCGACTTGATTTCTTCGAGGACTCTGATCCGCACACCCCAGTTCGATCCACGCACCTGCATGGAGTGCGACAAGTGCTATACATGACGTGAGTTGAATCGAAAAGATTTCAATCCACGCACCCACATGGGGTGCGACTCCGAGATTTTGAAGTCCTGGACGCGCATCTTAATTTCAATCCACGCACCCGCACGGGGTGCGATCGTCCAATAATTAACAAATAAATCCATTTTTGTGATTTCAATCCACGCACCCGCATGGGGTGCGACAGCGTCTAATTTCTCTCCCTGTCCGGCAAGCAATTGGAAACGCTTTAGTGCGAATGTCTCTCAACGGTCTGGTTCCAAGGACTCTTTTAATCAAAATAACCCAAAAACTCTTGTCTCGCAAGGAGTGCGAATCCCCCCGGGATTTTCATGTGAGCTTGGGGTTCGTACTTTTGAGGCTCGACTTCATTTCCACTTTGTCTAGTTCTCTGCGCTTCAAACCTCTGGAAACTTATTTTCTTAGGATACCACCCTTGAATTTTCTAGCTATGTTAGTCCAGTCGATATGTATTGAGGGTGTATTCTTGACCATGCTCCTCTACAAAATTCTTCTCCAATTTGCTCTGAACATAACAGTCGATATGGATTCTTTTCAACCAAATTCAAATCAAAGCAATAGAAAAGAACGTCCGATTAAGGACGCTCTTGCCCTTGTATATGTCTGTACACTCTCAAAACCAAGGTTTAGCAATTCCAACCCTCATTTTTGAAATCTGCGCCATTTTTTGTGACTTTCGGAAAACCCGAAAAGTACTGAAAGCAAAGGATTTCCCAGGTATCTGTTTTTTGCATTCCTGTACCCGATGTTACACGCTTGCGTGGGGATAGGACCACATGAGCTGGTGGGTTTGTTGGAAATATCGCGATTTCAATCCACGCACCCGCACAGGGTGCGACACTTCCGGCAGCCTAACTTGATCCTCGTTCCACTTATTTCAATCCACGCACCCGCACGGGGTGCGACGCTTAGGCGTGTATTTTCCTTGCTTCCAACTCGTATTTCAATCCACGCACCCGCACGGGGTGCGACGAGCTGAGGGCATCGTGAGCTGGTACAACGATCTAAAATTTCAATCCACGCACCCGCACGGGGTGCGACCGGGAGTCAACTGACATAATGTCCGGAGTCGCATAATTTCAATCCACGCACCCGCACGGGGTGCGACCTGATCCTGATTCGCCTTGGTCATTTCGGTAAGGATTTCAATCCACGCACCCGCACGGGGTGCGACGATCGGCGAGTGGACATGCTCAAGTTTGTCTATGGATTTCAATCCACGCACCCGCACGGGGTGCGACGCGGCCAGCAGCTCCTGGATAGCTTTGTCGAAATTTCAATCCACGCACCCGCACGGGGTGCGACGCTTATGCTGTCGAGCGTGGGCCTTCGGCCAATCAGATTTCAATCCACGCACCCGCACGGGGTGCGACTTTCATCAACAATTAAATATTCATCGTCATCTGGAATTTCAATCCACGCACCCGCACGGGGTGCGACATGCTTTGCCTTTTGAACATTACTATAACTATGGGGATTTCAATCCACGCACCCGCACGGGGTGCGACGATGATGGATTTTTCGATTCAGTATTCGTAAAAATTTCAATCCACGCACCCGCACGGGGTGCGACTGGAAATCCGGCTCGCTCGCTGGCGTTCGAAGGTCATTTCAATCCACGCACCCGCACGGGGTGCGACACTTGAATCGCAGCAGGACGCGCTTAAGGACGAATTTCAATCCACGCACCCGCACGGGGTGCGACTTTCTCTTTAGTCATATGAGTCTCCTAGCTATTGATTTCAATCCACGCACCCGCACGGGGTGCGACCTTGCATAATGCTACACTGGAATCAAGGGCAGTAGATTTCAATCCACGCACCCGCACGGGGTGCGACTAGATCAAGCCTACATTCATGTTGGTAGGTTATTATTTCAATCCACGCACCCGCACGGGGTGCGACTGCAAGACCAGACCCGGCGTACAAGTAAACCATTGATTTCAATCCACGCACCCGCACGGGGTGCGACTGCTCATCCTATTTAAGTGAGGTGGATTTCGTGGAATTTCAATCCACGCACCCGCACGGGGTGCGACGGCTGCTCCCGGAACTCACCTGGACCAAGTTTGGTATTTCAATCCACGCACCCGCACGGGGTGCGACATTTCCCTGTTGGCTATTCGTCTTCGGAGCAGATATTTCAATCCACGCACCCGCACGGGGTGCGACGATGATCGTCGATCTGATTACCGAGACTGGAGACATTTCAATCCACGCACCCGCACGGGGTGCGACGGCACTCAGAGAGAAACAGCAACGGTTCGCTGATATTTCAATCCACGCACCCGCACGGGGTGCGACGTAATGATGATATGACCTGTGAAATGGTGGGTGTCATTTCAATCCACGCACCCGCACGGGGTGCGACTTCGCACTCCGTGCTACTATGCACGTCGGATTCATATTTCAATCCACGCACCCGCACGGGGTGCGACGCAGCTCCTCGTCCGTCTGAATCAAGCCATGACAATTTCAATCCACGCACCCGCACGGGGTGCGACCAAGGGCGCAAAGGACACGCTTGACGCAGCTACATTTCAATCCACGCACCCGCACGGGGTGCGACCGTTATTGCTTCGCAGATACAAGCGACCATTACCTATTTCAATCCACGCACCCGCACGGGGTGCGACCCCGGTGCGTCGGAAACGTCTGTTCATGGTACTTATTTCAATCCACGCACCCGCACGGGGTGCGACGATAGTATGGTATGCAACTGACAAGAGACGAGTATTTATTTCAATCCACGCACCCGCACGGGGTGCGAAGCGAATTATAACCATAATAAGGTATTAATCCCTTGGTATGGGCTATAACGCACTCACATTTTTCTCCATATTCCTTATAATCTTCGCTCTCAACCTAATTAAATACCAATAAATGTAACAAATCAGGTGCGAATCTCCCGGGGATTTTATGTGAGCTATACATTCGCACTAAAGAATTAATGGACCTTCAAGATCAATTGATTCTTTAACGCCTACATGCTCAACTTTGTTTTTGTAATTATTACCTAATTGATAGAACCTCAGGCTGTCTTCGGCCATATTGATGGCTTCGGTCAATTCGATCTTAAGAGCTGCGAATTGAGCCGCATCAACAACACATTCAAACACCGAATTCTGGACACGTTGGCCGTAGTTTTGGCATATCTTCGAGACTTTTCTTAACCTGCTCTGGCCGGTAGGACTGGTGGTGCTTACATCATACGTAATTAAGACCAGCATTGATCTCACCTACTTCCATAAGAACGGGGGATACTCGTCCAGATCATTGCGTAAATGACGAGCCAACAGCAAAGCTTGTGCATGCGGAACAAGACCCCAGGAGATTTTTTCGCCCAGATAGGGATGTGTGATGCTTTCCTGCTTCTTAGACTGCCAGGCGGCAAGAAATTTCTTTCTTGCTTCATCGGTCATCAATACGGCGCCGTTCTCCTTTAGAAGAAAATCATCTTTATTCACCAGCTTCTTGTTGATCAAAGACAGAACGAACTTGTCTGCAAATACGCCACGCAGTTCCTCCATCAAATCAAGAGCCAATGACGCTCTTCCCGGACGATCCCGGTGCAGAAAGCCGACATAGGCATCTAATCCGACAGCCTCTAGTGCAGATGCAGTATCATGGGCAAGCAAGGTGTACGCAAGTGACAACATAGCATTTACATTGTCCAGCGGCGGTCTACGGGAGCGGGAGTGAAAGTAGAAATCTTCATTTTGCTGCAAAATCATTTGATTAAACAACCGGTTATAATGGATCGCCGCCTGTCCCTCAAGACCTCTTAATCTTTCCAGCTGCTCGCATTCCCGAACATCGAGAAGAACAGATGAGAGCATCTGCGAGGTCGCTTTGAATTGCTCAACATCTACGCGTAAGGGATAATCTCTGGTCATCCGCTCCAGCATCCACTTCTGATTATAGATCTTGCCTGTAATGAAATTACGGGAGATTTGGGCCGACTGCTTCTCATTCTCGGAGAGAATATACTGCTTCTTGCGAAGCACAACATTGCCCTTGCTTTGTCCGATGACTCTTGCCAGAAACCTGCCATTCAGGGTTAAAAACAATAAGGAAATATTACGGTCAGCACAGTAGCCCATTAACGCCGGACTGGCTCCCGTATAGCCAAAAGATACAATGGATTCAAGATTGTGAAGCGGAAATCTGCCCAATTGTTCCTGCTCTTTCAGAAGCACAATATTATCCCCGTCAAGGGACAAATAAACAGCCGGTTGCGTGATATATAAGGTATTAAGAAGCTTCTTCATTCCCTGATTTTCCCCTCGACATAACTTTTGACAGACTGTTTATTCATCAGCTTGGGCAAGCATATATGCAGGAGTGAACAGCTTTTGCAGAACGGCCCTGTCTTCACTCTAGGGGTATATCTGCGGCGGTAGTAGTCTTGCATTTCTCCGACAATGGAAGTAACCTCGGATTTCAGGTCGTGAGTCAGCGGAACTTCGATGCGATGCCTGATCTCGTTGTAGAAAATATAGCCCAGCGTCACCTCGCATAGCAGCATCTCTTCCAGACACATCGCCTGCGCTGTTAGCTGCAATACATCCGTATCATCCAGCTTCGGTTTTCCCCGTTTGTATTCAATGGGGAAGGGCAAATATTTGCCCTCAGCCCCCTGAATGGCGACACCTCTGTCGTCTCGGATAAACTCTACCACATCACAAACACCCGTAACGCCGAGCTCTCTCGAATTCACCGGCATTGCCCGGACAACGAGCTTTTCGCCTCTCTTTTCTCTGGTAAATGGCTGATCCGCATTCCGGTGCAAATGCTGTCCTTCAATTGTACGGACATTCTCCTCCCACTGCTGTTCGATATGAATTAGTGCCCACTGACGCTTGCAGAAGTGAAAATGTTGAATACCTGAGATCATTAACTCATCGTCATCTTCATAGACCATCTATAACCTCAACCTTGAGCCCTTCCAGTTCATCCAGCGTGATATCGTAATCATCAAGCCCTCTCGGCTCATCAATTTTGGAATTGACTGTAAGCAGACGATGCACTTTCGCTGATGAATATTGTCCCAGTTTGGAATTATGTTCCCACCAGTACACTTTATGAATCTCCATGCTACCATCCGGTCTGGCCGAAGAAACATCATTCTCGAATAAGGAGAGGAGGGCTTGTTTGATTTTTTCCGCATCTTCATTCGTGAAGCCCGTCTTCTCTGCCAATTGTGTGTTAATGCTGCCATAGAAGGTGTAGACGCCAAAATCGACGCGATGCTTCATCCCCATCGTATCTGATCCCCGGTCCTTTCCCGGTTCGGAATTCACGCTCTTGGTAATCTGCATACTGGTAATATCAATAGGAGTTACGCTTGTAGCAGTATGGATAGATACAGGCCCTCTCACACCGACAGATACTCCGGCGCCCTTATCAGCTTTGAATGCGAACACTTGCCCGAAGCTACGTACATCAATCCATTCCAGGCAAGCAATCCGGGCAAAATCATCGCTCGAACCCGCTTTGGATTTCAAAATTGCACTCAGTTCAGGGTTGGCATCCGCCCGCTCTCTCAAGCTGCCAAATTCATCGGACTTTCGATCATTGGATTGGACAAAAATGGATTCGCCCATATCCTGCAGACGATTGCGAATTTTGCGCTTCAAGGCCACATCCGAGATTTCTCCATGGCCGTCATAATTTTGCCGCGGACGATTTCCGTTAAGCGGATCTCCATTGGGATTTGCATTCTTTACGGACAAGACAACGGCAAAGTCGATTTTATGATCCAATACTGTCATGATAATTTCTCCTTATTAGTTAGATTGGGATACGGATTCCTGGTTTTGTTCCTTGTCCTTCTTCTGGTACAACTCATGGCGTTGGCTGTAGTAGCCTAACAAGTATTTTCCTGACAGAGGCTTGTTGTTAAATTCCCCGATCGGGATTCTTGATGCAACTTCATCTATAAGGCTGGAAAGATAACCCGACTTCGCACCAAGTCTGGCCTGATGCGGCTGTAAACAGCTTTGAATGGTCTGCCAGGTTCTCGCAGGGTGCTTGGAGAAAGCATTCATATAACGGATCGCATTTGTCGAGCGTTTCTCATCATTGTCCAGAGCCCATCTCTCAAGAACGTCGGCAATAGCAAGCAAGCGTCCAAACAAATAATCGCGATCATTAATCTCTATATCTAAAGCCATACCATATCTCTCCTCCTGTCTATTGATCAGAGCGCATGTAATGCTGAGTGTCTTCTCCCACTCCCATTTATCCATGGATACCGGGTTGGATGCCCGATGGATTGCGCTCCTTACGATATCCTGCGGTATCTTCAGACCGTCTATAATGCAAGGGAGCATACGCTCCATCAAGCCTTTAACCACTTTTTCATTTGCGTTCGGGCCATAAGCTGCGAAGGCAATGTCCTTCGTTGCCGGCGCACCGTAGAATACTACGGGATTACCTTGCTCATCCTTCCGATATCGGTGAAGCCAGACACAGGTGGTGTGCCAATCGATCAGCTTCTGGAGGTAGAGCTGCTTGTCCAGATTACGATAGTAGAGAACAGCCATACGCCCGGTGGTTGCAGAATCCAGAACAAGAATATTCACTTCGGATTGATACCCGGATGCGAGTGAATTCTTGTACCCGCCTAACGCTCTGGCGAACTGACGCGCATAGTCTTCGTGGGTATAGCTCTTTTTCTCTTGGACCGCGTCTGCGGTAGGGTCGAAATCAAACTCGAAGGAGAATGAATCTTCCATAGGATCAGCAACATCTGGATTGTCATTGCCCCAAATGAGAAATACCCGCTGGTCTATGATTTTCGCCTGTCGATTAATAAGCCATTTCAGCGCATTATGGGCTTTCTGCGAAACTTCATAGCTGATACTCGCCGCATCGCCGCTCTGGGTAAAGCGCCCACGAAATGTGAAACCGCTCGTGTCATTGGCCGAGATCAGCTTGGCCTTGTCCGCCGCGTTTCTGATCTTGTTTGCATGCCGATCCGTACCCGGCAACAGCTTGCCGGTTACATAGCAATAATCTTCTTCACCCAATAAATGACTGTAATAGTTCACGAACGAACTATACATGTCAGCGTCTTTCCATACCTTCGCCAGCTCTTGTGTAGGAGAATATACATTGAAGCGGATAAAAGCACTCTCCTGTTCCCCGGCGATTACCGAGAAGATAGGCGGTTTCTCTCCGTGTAAGACTTCATGCTGCTTCTCCCACTTCTCTATCAGATGGCCTTTGGCATCAAGGAACAAAATCTTGTGCGCCACCAAATCCTGGATAAGCTGACGTTTGCTTAAGTAGGTATAGATGCTTTTCAATTTATTGCAGGCATACAGGGAACCCGCCCATGCTTCCAACTGTTTGATATATGCCTCGAATGGCTCCTCCTTCTTGATCTTGCCGCCATAGGCGACGAAATCGCCTGCAACATAGCTCAGTTTGTCATGCAGCGGATAAGGAGCGACTATTGAACCTGCACGACTGGATGAAACCTCTGTACATGGGATCAACGTGCTGGCATCACTCTTGTCAATCACTGACGCTGAATGAAAATGACCATCTTCCGTAATCTCAACCGTGATATGCGCATTCTGCGTCGTGTGGGAGACAGGGAGCAGCGTATATTCCCGGTTGTTGCCGGTATACTCGATAATGCCGACACGGTCCAGATTTGCTTCATAAGTCTCATAAAGATTTAACAGCCAGCTCATGATTTCTCCCCCGCATTCATCTCCGCCAGCAATTCGTCAGCCGTCCTCACATCATCTGCACAAAATGATCTGGGCATCATCTCCCGAATCCGGCGAACCTGCTTGCATTCCTCCGGCCGAATAAAACGTATAATTCCATCCTTCATTACCGGATTCCACAGCCGGACTTCCATCGCATCGCTTCCGGTTTCATCCGGATAATTAATGCCATGCAGCATATTTCCAAGATGCAGCTCTCCGTAACCGTCATAGAAACCTGGCTCCTGACCGAACTCGCAAGGCTCCACATATCCCTGGCATTCTCTGGCTCCAAGGAAAATATCTCGACGTCCTCCGGCATTCAAAGAACGTCTCAGGATGTTGTGATGCTTATGTTCGTTACGGTCATGCTCCAATTCCGGGCGATTCAGGTTGAATTCAAAGTGAGCCCGAACTTCATAACAAGGCTCCTTCAAATACGTATAGTTGGCAAGGGTGTTGCCACCGCCGTAATCAAGTGGTCGGACGCCTTTGGACTCCATCCGTATCGCGTTAATGACACGCACTTCGTCTACAATATAGACAAGGGTCGGTTTCCAATATATGGACTCTACAATCCCTTTCAATGCCTGATAAGTCGGCACGCTGTAAGTCAGCTTCTCGCCGCCAAGCTTGGTTAGCGGGTCAGTGAACAAGGCATATTTTCCATAAAGTCTGAATTCAATTGAATTTCTCAAGAAATTTCCTCCTTTCGCAGGGCCTAGTATAAATACAAATCCAACGAACTATCATTCTCCAGGTTCAGTCCATACTCCCCGTTATACGCCCCCTCTTTCAAGACCAACACTTTCCCATCCAGAAAGGAGACCAGTCCATTGTTTCGGCTTAATTCTTCAAGCTCGTGCTTGTACACATTGATTGTGTAATGCTGAGCTTTGCGCAGCAGACTGGTAAGATCACCGATCGAAGATTGTCCGTTAAGCTCTGCAATGATGTCCTGTCCCTCTTCATAAGGAACGATAACCGGATTCGTATGATCATCTATTACATGAAAATTCTCGGCCGCAGTCTTGTAGCAGTTCGCCAAGAACAAAGGCAGGGGCTTGCCGTATTGGGCCTGATAATATTGAAGATATCCGTTATCTTTCCTGGCTGCATGCAACAGAGCGGTCATGTCCTTATTAAGGCCGGGGACCGGATAATTCAGCCTTGATTCAAACTCGGTGTAAAATTCCCTGAAATACTTCTCCATCGCCGCGACAGACAGAAGATTCCCACCATGAGCTCTGGCATCGCCCTTCATGTCGATCAGAATCTTACGAGTGATCTCTTTGCCTTTTCGAATTTCCGGGAGATGCTTCAGATTCTCTTCTTCATGGTCTATTACATACATGCAGCGGATTTTATCTTCACCGTGCCGATTGCATCTGCCGGCAGCCTGAGCGATCGAATCCAGTCCGGCCATAGAACGGATCACGCATGCGAAGCTTACATCGACACCGGCTTCAATTAACTGGGTGCTGATGCAAATGACAGGACTTTTGTTATCAAGACGGTCTTTGACTTCTGATAGGATGGATTTACGGTGCGCAGGGCACATCGAAGTGCTTAAATGGTAGACAGATGCAGGTAAGTGATAGTCTATCAATTGGCGATATAGTCGGTTGACGACTGTCTTGGTATTCAGGATGACCAGCACGCTTGATATCTCTTGAACCCGGCTCATTACAAATGCGGCGAGCCTATTGGTATCGAATTGTTCTTCTGTGGCATAATCGATAATCTCAACCCGTTTGAACGCTTCGATAACATGTTCCAGGTTAGCGATCATCTCGGCTTCCGCCTCGATATTCAACTTATGCTTGACGTAATCCAATTCCGGCTGAGTCGCAGTGCACAACACAATGCTGGATTTAGCGTAGGTTCTAAGGAAATTCACCGCCTGATTGAACAGCGAGACGCAATGAACGGGAACCTTTTGTACTTCATCGAAAATAAGAACCGACTCGCTTAAACGATGAAGTCTGCGGATGTTCCTGCTTCCGTCTGCATAGAACACATTCAGAAACTGTACCATAGTCGTAAAAATGATGGGGGAATCCCAATTGTCTCGGGCTAACTTCAACTTCTGTCGCATGTTCATTAGGCCGTCTTCCTGCTCATCAGTCTCGTTCGAACCCTCATCCGCAACATTCGAATGATGCTCCAGAATATTCACATTATCCTTGAGAATCCGACGCACTTCTTCCGCATTCTGTTCAATGATCGTTGTGTATGGGACTACATAGATGATTCGTTTCTTGCCGGCAAGTTCCGCATGCGCCAATGCATATCTCAAACTGGCCAATGTTTTCCCGCCGCCCGTCGGGATGGAGAGCGTGTAGATCCCCGATGGCTTCAACGCGAATTGCTCACACTGATCCGACATTTCGCGTCTTAGTCGATTTACAGGACTTGAAGCATGATTACCTTTTCCGAGAGATTCGATATGGGCATGCAACCTGCGGCGGTATTGCTTGAATAATTTCTGCTCATCTACTGCTTCATCTGGATATCCTTGTTCATAACAGCGTGTGTTGGTCCGGTCGGCGTCAATTAACATGCTGAAGATGAGCTTCGTCAAGTACATTAACTTCTGTTCATAAGTGACGGACATGTCCTTGTCCAGATAGGTCTTCAACTCACTCGCGGCCTGATTAACATACTGTTGAAAATCGGCCACGGATATAACCCATTTGAAAAAACGGACTTTTACTTGGTCAAACTCAATTTCTTCAGGAGGCTTGTCACGGACACGCTGCAGGTAGTTGGATTCCGATTCCGGATTCAAGAAATCCTGTAAGTAGGAATGATGCGAAATAATAGCGTTCCCTACGACTTCAGCCAGAACCATTTTTAGAACATGGTCCTCTCTTCCCGCACTGTCAGCGGAAGGGTTATGCAATAAATCAAACAGTAACTTCCCGCCAGCAGTCGAATGATCGACACTTCCTCTTCTGGGCGGTGCATCAGGATTATTCACAGCTGCTACTAGATAGTCCCGAAATTTATCCGCATACTTCCCCGAATCATGCAGCAGACCTGCAAGCCCAGCAATATGACCTATCCCTAACGGATCTCCATAAGCTCTTGCCAGGTCCCGCACTTCCAGCAGATGATCTTTGACGGTCTGTACTTGCTTGTCGCTTTCTCTAATATGCGCAGTATAGTCGTCACTCTCTGAATAGTCCATTTCTCCTCCCTCATAGGTATAAAGTAATGAGTATTTTGTATAAATTCTCCAAATACCCCTGCATTCCTTTATCAAATTTACATAAATTTATTTAATTCGCCCAAAAACACATAATTGTAACAATTTACGCTCCTTACTATGAGGATGAGTGACTGTTGAGGGTATTCTTTAGGGTAACTTGACGAACTACGAGGATTCTCCATAACTTTGAAGGAGCTGGTTGCCGCCGGGGCTTGGGTCAACTGCCAACATGCCGCTAACAATATATTGACGTGAAAAATAGAAGACCATTGAGGGATTCTCAATGATCTTCTGCGCCTTTAGGCTAATGATTATTAAGGGGTTATTAAAATCAATCTACGCACCCAAATGGGGTGCGATCGCAGCAGGGCCAATTGCGCGTGCTCCACTATTCGTTATTTTAATCCACGCACCCGCGTAGGGTGCGACAGAGGTTGTCGCGGTGTTGACCGGCATCGAGGCGATTTCAATCCACGCACCCACACAGGGTGCGACCAGAGGATGAACGCGCAGCCGCGAAACAGGCATTAATTTCAATCCACGCACCCGCACAGGGTGCGACGAGCTGTTGTCATAGTAGGAGCTACCGTCATAGGAATTTCAATCCACGCACCCGCGTGGGGTGCGAGGGAAGCTGGGCCGGAGCTGGTTCAGCGATTCGCTATTTCAATCCACGCACCCGCGTGGGGTGCGACGGGCACCGGATCACCATTTATGTTAACCACACCGGATTTCAATCCACGCACCCGCGTGGGGTGCGACGTGATCTATTTGACAATATTTAAGACTTTTTTATTTCAATCCACGCACCCGCGTGGGGTGCGACTGGAAGGCAGAAGTAATCATCCTTGAAGACAAATCATTTCAATCCACGCACCCGCGTGGGGTGCGACCCTGATATGAGTAATAAACAATAAATATCCATATATTTCAATCCACGCACCCGCGTGGGGTGCGACTTTCTCTTGTTGACGAGCCGCAGTATTTTTGGCATTTCAATCCACGCACCCGCGTGGGGTGCGACCAGTCCATTAACATTAATTTAGGGGAGGACAAAAAATTTCAATCCACGCACCCGCGTGGGGTGCGACTTACTCTCCCGGTAAATAATGAAATTAGTAATGTGAATTTCAATCCACGCACCCGCGTGGGGTGCGACCAGTAGGCCATTTGCTCCCGGTGATACCGGATCTATTTCAATCCACGCACCCGCGTGGGGTGCGACCCATACGGCATCCAGGGTGTTCGCTCTTTTTGGCGATTTCAATCCACGCACCCGCGTGGGGTGCGACTGGGAGGACCAAACAATAAAGGAGCTTTGCATATATTTCAATCCACGCACCCGCGTGGGGTGCGACGGTCAACGAGTCAACCCGGACTGCCTCTGTCCTGATATTTCAATCCACGCACCCGCGTGGGGTGCGACCTCGTTGGTATTTGCCTTCCATCAGTTTCTGGAATTTCAATCCACGCACCCGCGTGGGGTGCGACCTGGACGTCCAAGTGTAGACAAATTTGAGGTTGAGATTTCAATCCACGCACCCGCGTGGGGTGCGACTACGGAGACTATTTTTGGTACGACGAACAAGACTGGATTTCAATCCACGCACCCGCGTGGGGTGCGACACAGGCCCTGCTGGGGAATACCCGATTCGGACGAGAATTTCAATCCACGCACCCGCGTGGGGTGCGACGCTGCCCCGATGCCGGGGATATTCACGATTTTTTATTTCAATCCACGCACCCGCGTGGGGTGCGACATCAAAACCCCGGAACCTTCGACAAATGTTTCACGTGATTTCAATCCACGCACCCGCGTGGGGTGCGACTGTCCGGGTCGCGCGGCAGCTCCTTGTAAGTCTTATTTCAATCCACGCACCCGCGTGGGGTGCGACCACGACGATGCTCCGGACGCTACGACGGGCCTTATCATTTCAATCCACGCACCCGCGTGGGGTGCGACAGCCAATCGCGGTCAAATATGCGGCCATTCTCGCGATTTCAATCCACGCACCCGCGTGGGGTGCGACGCATAATCAAGCGCCAACCCCTCCGCGTAATCAACGATTTCAATCCACGCACCCGCGTGGGGTGCGACACCGATTGAGCCGGGCTTATTCTCATGAACAGAAGTATTTCAATCCACGCACCCGCGTGGGGTGCGACAGCGCCCAACTTCCCACCTTACCCGGCGGGCATTTGGAAGCGCTCCAGTGCGAACCTCGCCGAACGATCCAGTTTCAAGGCTGCCTTTTACTCAAAATATCGCAAAAAACCTTGTCCCGCAAGAGGTGCGAATCTCCCGGGATTTTTATGGGAGCTTGGGGTTCGCACTAATACCCAACCATCTATCCTGCGCAGTTGGCAGTTTAGGCTTCTTCAGATGAAGAGACTATGCCCGATTTGTATTGTTCAATCCACTCCGGATTTGTTGAGCAAATTTGATTAGGAGGCTTAAGCCGGATAACTTATCATTTTGTTTAAAATAATCATTCATTTGATCATAGCTCTTACTGTCAACCTGCTTCATCAGATCGCTGGTCTTCACATAGTCGTCTGGTGCGCCTTTCGGTCTGTCAATATCGGGGATTTGCACGACCTCATGATCAATGTCTGCTGCAATTTTGCGGGCTGCGTCGCTGATTTCCAGTATGTCCTGCAATTTTTCCGGATGGGACTGGCCGGTTGCAGTTTGCAGCGTGGGTCTTTCAGTTTGCTGGTTTAGTTTGTACAAATTAAGGTTCAGGATGGAGGTGGAGTTTGTTATGTTCATTGGATCACCCTTCTTTCTGCATATTGTCCCCGAGGCGTATTGCCCAGAGGTTAGGTTCTTTCAAGTTATAACGCCCCACTTAACTCTTATCGGAAAGTAATTCCAAAATTATAAAACTCCAGGAGGCTGGTAATGATCCAGTTCCCCAAATGGCCTTATCCGGATCAATAGCGTTACGGCCTTTCAATTCTCGGCAGGTATATTTTATATCCATTCTGCATACACTAGTAAAGTTTTTACAAAATGTAAAAATAAATTTTACAACCCTGCATAAAGACGGGTATAATGTTGACTATAAAGAGCCATTCCTGTAATGAATTAATCTGAGGTTTGAATGAAAAAAGCGCCTTCTGTATACTGGGAAACGTTCCGACCAAAGAACAATTTCAGCATAGGAGGCACTCTATCATGAAGTATAAACAATCGAAGAAACAGAATCAACGAATCACCCGAATTTCCGAAAATACCCTCGTGGTCGGCGCAGATATCGCCAAAGATACCCATGTGGCTCGCGCCATAGACTTTCGAGGGATCGAACTGGGTAAGGATTGTGTGTTCTCTAATACCCGTGCCGGACTCGAGCAACTGGTTCAGTGGATGAAGGAGCTTCAGCAGGAGCATGCCAAGAGTGACGTCCTCTTCGGTATTGAGCCCACCGGACACTACTGGTTTACGCTGGCGGAATATTTAGGGCGGCAGGGCATTCCTTTGGTCATTGTGAATCCGCATCACGTACACAAAAGCAAAGAACTGGAAGACAATTCACCCACGAAAAATGACTATAAAGATGCCAAGGTCATTGCCGATTTGGTGCGAAACGGGAAGTACAGCGAGCCCAAACTGCCAACGAGCGTTTACGCCGACCTGCGGATTCTCATGAATCTTCGGGAGAAGATCATGGTGAACTTCGGACAGGTGCAAAGACGGGTGCAGAACTGGCTGGACCGCTTTTTTCCGGAGTACACGCAGGTCTTCAAAGACTGGGAAGGCAAGGCATCACGCATTACGCTTAGCGAGTTTCCAACGCCAGGAGAAATCGTAGAGATGGGCACAGAGGCCATTGTCCAGCGGTGGAAAAAAGACGTAAAACGAGCCGTAGGGGCGAAACGAGCGCTGCACCTCATGGAAACGGCGAGGCGTTCCATCGGGCTTACGGAAGGACTTCCCGGAGCGAAAGTGGAGATCAAGACGCTTCTGGAGCAGTATGAGATGTTCGCCAGACAACTCGAAGAGATTCTGGCCGAGGTGGAACGTCTCCTTGCTCAAATTCCGGGAACGAAAGAGATGCTTACCGTTCCGGGCGTAGCCGTAGTTACGTTGGCAGGGTTTCTCGCCGAAGTCGGGGATCTGAGCGGTTACGAGCATGGACAGCAGATTATTCGGCTCGCCGGACTAAACCTCAAGGAGAACAGTTCGGGAAAGAAAAAGGGCAAATCCAGTATTACTAAACGTGGACGCGCACGCCTAAGGGCGCTGCTGTTCCGGGCGGTGATGCCCATGGTGGCAAAGAACGCCGAGTTTAAGGCACTGCACCAGTATTTCACCAAGCGAAGTCAAAATCCGCTCAAGAAAAAGCAATCCCTTGTAGCCTTGTGTGGGAAGCTCATTCGCGTGCTTCATACGCTCGGAACCAAGCAGGTTCCGTACAACGCAAACGACGTGTTAGGGCCGGTGCGTCAGGCTCAGTTACAGATGGCAGCTTAAGCCAAACCGAATTCATGTTTACCGCCGGACCGGAATGAGCCAAGACAACGGAAGCACGGAGCAGCCGTAGGAATTATTCCATAAGGGCAACGACCCTGTAAAGGAGCAAGAAACGGCGTCCACCTTTTGAGAGGCAGAACGAAGGAATGTAAGGGCTAAGACCCAGCGTGACATGGGAGGGTAAGCCGTCAAAAGAAGGTGTGGATATCCAAGGTGCGATCAGAGGAATTATCTAAGGGTTGGAAATAATCCCCCGACCTCTATTCCCGCCACCGGCTCCTCCAGAAAATAATGTCATCCTTACATGAATTCTCCATCTCTCGATCTGTCAATGAGTGAAAATCCGAGAAAGAGTGAGTAAACAAGAGATTTTATTAATTTATAGTGGGAGGAAAAGAGGTGTGGTATGAACATCGTTTTTTTTGAGCAGCGAAAAGTGATTGCAAGAAACTTACTTTCATTTATTAGGTTAAAGGGATATTCCAAAAAATCATTTTCAATTCTGACAGGTATTTCACGACCAACAATTGATCAAATCCTTAAAGCTGAGAGTCCCAATCCAACTACGTTTAACGCACAAATCGCAAAGATCAATGAGACATTTAATTTGCCAGCAGACTACTTTATTACAACACAAGAAGTAACATCACAATCCCTTCCACTTACTTATGCCTACTCGGATCATGGTATTGGTGAAGAAAGAAGTGAACAAGTCAAAGATTTATTAGAAGGTTTAGATAACGTACTTGATATCTACTCCATGTATGTTTAATGAAAGGAGGAACAATGAATAGGTGAGAATAATAGGTGAGATTTTAGATGAAACCATTCTTCGAAATGAGCGAATTGATCGGCAGGTTCAAGAACATATCCGATTCATTGAAAGAAGATTAATTAAATGGAAGTCCCTTCCTATTGAAGAACAAGCTTTAAGTATTTTAAAAGAACACAATCTCGTCGAAATCCCCATCCCTGACGACAATTGGGGCGGTGCTATTCGGAAGTTTCATAGTGACAAAGTTGTTCCAATTATCAATACTGCACAGCCGAGGATCTACCAATACTTTATCTATTGGCATGAGATCTATCACCTGACTGAGCGTGAGGAAATCAGTATCCACAATGATGAAAACTATGAAATTTCAACCGAATTTGATCTGAATGAACGTAAAGCAGACTATTTTGCCAGCCAAATGATTTTCGGGTACTCTGATCTACATGACTACTTCTACTCCTTGGAGTACGATGATTTCATCGTTAAAATTGCCCATTGTATGAAATCATTTAAGGCTCCATATAAAGCGGTTCTTATTCAATTGTATCAGATCGCTAAAAAGAATCAGAATGAACAACTCCAACATACAATCAATCTGTATTTTGACAAACAATATACTATTCAAGATTGGAGAGCTGTTTTTCAGGAGTATGCTTTGGATGACAATCTGATTAAACCTTCATATGTGACAAACCTCAATTCGATCATAAATGCCATTAAAAGTAAAATCGCACAACATCCAGATGTAGAGTTATTCCAGGATAACTTGAAGGTGGTAAAAGAATGGGAGGCAAAATACAAGAATGTTCAGAGAGAACTAAAGGAGAGGTATGATGGGTAGTTATCGGGACATTGAGGGTGAACTAAGAGGGAAGACGAATGTAAGGATATTAATATTAGACACAGGAAACATCCAATTTCTCTATCAGTACAGTGATGTTTTACCTCAAAGCATTCTATTTCAGCCATACGATATAGTTTTAATTCCTGGTTGGGTACATGCTGAATATGCACATCATACTGGTAAACTTCAATATGTTTCGGCAATTCCAACTGCGCTTTATTATATTGATGAGGTTGAAGATTATTTGCCGATGATTGGTTATCAAGACAAAAGATTGATGGAATTGTTCCGTGTAGCATCTCCTTTTAGTGAGTCTCAAAGGTTTTTTAATCAATACAGAAATGTTCCAGCAGAAGATTTGCCTGACGATTGGATAGACTTATATTATGAAAATGGATTCCTTACCAGACAAACAGAAACTTTGATTACAAAGAAAAATGCTGGTGAGGTTTCCATACTTACTTTAGCCTTCCTCTTACTCTCTCATTACCGAAATGAGATTTCTAATATTTCTATTGCAACAAGCGATTTTTGCGTTATTTCTTTGAAAAATAGATTACTGAGAGAAGCAAATTCTCCAAACTTAGCTTTGTCGGTTCCACAAACTCCTCCGATCTCCTACTTGAGCAAAGACGTAACACTATTTCATGCCGTCAAAACAGGTCTTACTCTACCTGATAGCATTGCGAGAATGCGTCAAAATCCGAAATCTTCCATTTACGTTGAGCATTTCAGAGACGGGAGCTCAACACTACATGAAGTTGTAGTAGAAACCCCTACTTTTATAGAAATGTGCAGGAAACCTCATAAATACACAATCATTTTTTGAGTGAATTTAATTTGAACATAAACGTCATTGAACTACATAATATTTCAATCCATGTAACTGCGAAGGGTGCGACTCCGTTGTGTGTTGACCAACGAACTGATCCGCATTATTTCAATTCACGCACCCACACGGGGTACGACCCGATAAGGTCCTCAAAATCCCGCCCGTGATTACGTATTACAATCCACGCACTCACACGGGGTGTGACTGAAACCATGAAGACGTTTATTGTGACGGAAATATTTCAATCCACGCACCCGAATGGGGTGCGACCAGCCATCCATTCGAAGCTTACCATCACACTCCGCCCATTACAATCCACGCACCCACATAGGGTGCGACGATCCTTCGATGCCGAGTACACAGAGTCTGTTTCAATTTCAATCCACGCACCCCCGAAGGGTGCGACCCCAATCCGACTCATCCGAGTCGTCTCCTTGAAATTTCAATCCACGCACCCACACGGGGTGCGACAAAGACGATGAAGAAAGTAATGGTAAGAGCTTGGATTTCAATCCACGCACCCGCACGGGGTGCGACCTGTTCAAGTAAAGGAGTGTCTGTATGGCTACTATTTCAATCCACGCACCCGCACGGGGTGCGACCCGTCGTGTACCGAGGGACGGACAAGCACTATGAATTTCAATCCACGCACCCACATAGGGGTGCGACGATGATAAGATTTTACACGCTGTTAACGTGGTATTTCAATCCACGCACCAACATAGGGGTGCGACAAACTAAGCAAACTAAATTCCGACCAGAGCAAAAGATTTCAATCCACGCACCCACATAGGGGTGCGACGTTCAATTTCAATCTGTTTGAAATTGGACAACTTATATTTCAATCTACGCACCCACATAGGGGTGCGACCAGTTTTGCAGATTAGGAGGCACTATGTATTACATATTTCAATCCACGCACCCACATAGGGGTGCGACCAACCGCTGCTGCAATCGCTGACGGCGCGAAAATCATTTCAATCCACGCACCCACATAGGGGTGCGACGAGCAGCCGCCCTACAAGAAGGCAACCGGCAAGCGATTTCAATCCACGCACCCACATAGGGGTGCGACATTGTTAACTCGGACATCTGCATTCCTCCAAAATAAATTTCAATCCACGCACCCACACGGGGTGCGACGCCATTTATTTGTACTATTCTGCACATTGTTGCTTATATTTCAATCCACGCACCCACACGGGGTGCGACAACGAGGTCCGGGACTGGCTAGGCATGTCGCCACTCATTTCAATCCACGCACCCACACGGGGTGCGACGCCATCGCCATATATCGCCATGCAGACATCAAAATTTCAATCCACGCACCCACACGGGGTGCGACAAGTGCTACACAAGTCTCTCCAAGCTCGTTATCAGATTTCAATCCACGCACCCACACGGGGTGCGACGAGGACGACGAACTGCCCGTCATGCGGGTCAAAAGATTTCAATCCACGCACCCACACGGGGTGCGACACCATCAGCCGCAGCGCGGAGGACGTGGCATTGTGATTTCAATCCACGCACCCACACGGGGTGCGACCGTCTGTTCGCCGGGTCCTGCAACCGCCAGTGTGATTTCAATCCACGCACCCACACGGGGTGCGACAGCAGACGAACCTTGGAGGTCAAGCGGACTTTCGATTTCAATCCACGCACCCACACGGGGTGCGACGACAGCCAGAGGATATAGCGGCAGCTATCCATCGAAAATTTCAATCCACGCACCCACACGGGGTGCGACAAAAACGCGTCGTTTCCTGCGGACGGGGAGGGAATTTCAATCCACGCACCCACACGGGGTGCGACGGAAGTGCCCTATCCGAAGTAGGGACGGCTTTTGATTTCAATCCACGCACCCACACGGGGTGCGACCACCGCGCTGATGAAAGCAATCCGAGGCGGAGCATTTCAATCCACGCACCCACACGGGGTGCGACCCGGTGATTTCGTTCTTGTTGATTCCGGGTATGACATATTTCAATCCACGCACCCACACGGGGTGCGACTATATCCCGGAAATATAGCGCTAAACAACGGACTATTTCAATCCACGCACCCACACGGGGTGCGACCCGTTCTCGGGCCGACAGCCAAGCCGGACAACAAATTTCAATCCACGCACCCACACGGGGTGCGACCGGATAGCGCGCTTCCTGCATCAACCGTTTTGAATGATTTCAATCCACGCACCCACACGGGGTGCGACTTCCGCTGCCGAATGACGTTTGTTCCTCGCGGAAGAGATTTCAATCCACGCACCCACACGGGGTGCGACACTGTACGGACAGGAATTCTCCAAGTAGCGGAATATTTCAATCCACGCACCCACACGGGGTGCGACCGAACATGCTGATCAAACCGATACCGACAGATATTTCAATCCACGCACCCACACGGGGTGCGACTGTGTTTACGAAGCATCCCGTAAAGGGTGTATCGATTTCAATCCACGCACCCACACGGGGTGCGACGATTTCCGGTATCAAGACACTGCAAGGTCGATAAATTTCAATCCACGCACCCACACGGGGTGCGACATTCTTGTACCGCAATCCTGAATACTGGATATGGAGGATTTCAATCCACGCACCCACACGGGGTGCGACAGCCCCCACTCTCCCGCCTTACCCGGCGGGCATTTGGAAGCGCTATAGTGCGAACCCCGCCGAACGGACCGGATTTAAGGCCGCCTTTTACTCAAAATAACGCAAAATCCCTTATCCCGCAAGAGGTGCGAATCCCCCGGAAATTTCATGGGCGCTTGGGGTTCGCACCAATGGCCCATCTCAACGAGCGGCGCACCCTCTCCCGATACATAATATGTACTAGGCCCCATCCATCTTCGTCTCACCCCTGCAGCGCCTTGCGCACGCTCAGGATATACTTCGCCTGATCCAGCGGGTTCACGCCCCGGCGCGTACGCTCGGCGGTCACGTCGGGCGGGCATTCCTCGTAGCCGTCGAAGAATGAGGTGAAGGTGCTGCGCCCTTTGGTAAAAGAGCTGAGCTCCTGCGGATACTCCAGCGAGGTCGCCAGCGGCACGCGGCCTTCGATGATCATGCGGCCGTCCAGCAGCACCGGTGGCTGGAAGCTGCCGCGCATCTGCGCGAGGTCGTTCATGACGCGGCCGCCGTTCTCCTCGGGCACCGCGATGCGCACCCGCAGCACCGGCTCCAGCAGCTTCGTGCCGGTCCGCGCCAGCCCGTCCATGATGCCCATCGGCGTCGCCACGGCAAAATCCAGCGGGTGGGTATGCCACACATGATGCTGGCCCTCCACCAGTGTCACCTTGAGGTCGGTTACCTCCCACCCGTGCAGTCCCTGCTGCAGCGCTTCCGGCACACGTCTTGCCGTCTCATTCTGATACTGCGGCAGCAGGTCGGAGCTTCGCACGACCGATTCATACCGCAGCCCGCTTCCAGGCGGGCCTGGCTCGATGAGGAATCTCAGAACCGCCCAGCACGGCTTCGGCATCGTATAGGCGATGAAGCCTTCGCCCGCCTGCCGGGGCGTCTCTTTGTAGATCACCGACGGCTTGCCGAAGGTGACCTTCAGCCCGAACCGGGTATCCAGCACGCTGCTCAGCACCTCAAGCTGGATCGGGCCCATCACCTTGATGTGCAGCTCCCGCTCCTCCTGCAGCCACTGGGCGTCCAGCAGCGGGTCCTCGTCGGCCAGTTCCTGGACGGCCGCGATGACGCGCTGATCGTCGGTCCCGGCATCCCAGTGGATGCGGACCGTCAGCAGCGGCATGGCAAGCCTCGCTTCCTCGGGAACGGCATCCGGCGAGCCGAGGCAGTCGCCGACCCGCGCGCCGGCCAGCCCGTAGACGACGCCGATGTCTCCGGCCTCCAGCATGCCGATATCCTCGGCCCGCCCGCCTTCGACCTTGCGAATCTGGGTCGCCTTCTCCTGAAGGCCGCGCGTATGATTCGTCACCAGGTCCCGGTTCCGGATGGAGCCGCTGTACAGCCGGACGTACGCCATCCGCCCCATGGCGGGGTCCCGCTGGATGTTGAACACGACGCCCGACAGCGGTGCGGCAGGCTCACCACCAGCCGACGGAAAATAATCGGTCATGGCGTCCAGCAGCTCCCGGATGCCGAGCCCTTTGGCCGCCGCTCCATAGACCAGCGGGAAGAGGCGGCAGTCGGCCGTACGTTCGGCCATATGCTTTTTCCAATCGGCAGGCTTCGGTTCTTCGCCCGACATGTACAGCTCCAGCAGCTCTTCATCCCGCTCCGCCATCGCCTCGATCAGCTCCGTCAGCGCCGGCGCTCCCGGCTCCTCCGCCCAGGTGTCGGCCGCGCCCCGGTACTCCTGTCCGCTGCCGAGCGGAAGCTGAACCGGCACGATGCTGCCGGACAGGTAAGAACGGGCCTGATCCAGCACAGCTTCGTGATCCGCGCCGATCCGGTCCATTTTATTCATGAAGATCAGGGTGGGTATATTCAGCTTCCGCAGCGCCCCCCAGATCATCTCGCTCTGCGCCTGCACGCCCTCGGCGGCCGACAGAATCAGCACCGCGCAGTCCATCACCCGCAGGCTCCGCTCCACCTCGGACATGAAATCGACATGCCCCGGCGTATCGACCAGATTCACCTTCATGCCCTTCCAGGCCAAAGAAATGAACGCCGACCGCACCGAAATACCGCGCTGCCTCTCCACGTCCATGGAATCGGTGAGGGCCGTCCCCTCATCCACGCTTCCGAGCGAACGTATCCTTCCACTTTCATATAAAATATGCTCGGTTGTCGTCGTCTTGCCGGCGTCCACATGCGCAAAAATGCCGACATTCAGACGCTTCTCCGTCTGCTCTGTCATCCGATGCCTCTCTCCCTGTTCCTCATGTAACCGCTTATCCATTCCTCCGATTATTGTAACCAATCCGCTCCGGGTGTTCCAGTGCACGGATTGAAGGCGGCTTGGAATCGCAATAGCGCGGATAAGTTCCTTATGACGGACAAACCTAAATCGGATGCAACTTTTTGGCCTATTTTGCCATCTATAAGGTAGAGGTGATGATATAATGAAGACAAACAACTTGAAACGCGGCGCTAAAATGACGTTGGCCTGCGGAATTATAGCAGCTTCCCTGTCGGTGGGAGCATCCGCCTTCGCCTTCACTGATTTGAAGGGCGATCCAGCCGAGGCCCAAATCCAATCTCTGTACGATGCAGGGGTGATTAACGGAGTGACTAGCCAACTGTTTGCTCCCAAAGCCAAAGTCACATACGGACAAGCTATCCAGTTCCTGGTGAACGGCCTGTCCCTTACGCCCGCCGCGGATTCGAACGGCCCTGCCAAGGCCAGCGATTATTTCACCAAGCTCGACGACAAATCCTGGTATGCGCCCTCCTTCGTTACGGCGGTACGGAGCGGTTTAAGCCTTGCACCTTCGACTGACCCCAAAGCGGTCATAACCCGCGCCGAATTCGCGCATTTGCTGGATCAGGCGATTCAGACCAAGGGGAATTTTCCCGTGACGAAGATGTACGCGTTCATTTCGGACGGCGACAAGCTGGATGCGGCGACAATGAACAGTCTTCAGACGCTTTTCAACATGCGTGTAATTACGTTTGAGGATGACGGGAAATTCCGGCCGGATGATGCCGTGACCCGCGCCGAGGCGGCCGTATGGATTTACAACGCGAGAAACGTGATTCAGAATACCCCTTCGGTTTCGCCCGGAGTAGAGGAGAGTGACGCCGCAGCCATGGTATCGTTGGAAAAAGCGGCCGATGGCGTGAACAAAGTCACCGTGACCGTAGGCAATCTGCCGAATCCGGGGTATGGCCTGTCCATCGCCCGAATCGAGTTCGGTTCGGAGCAGAAGGCCGTCATTTATTATGAAATCACGAAGCCTGCTCCCGGCCAGATGTATGCCCAGGTCATCTCGACCGCCAAAGCGGTGACTTACCTGCCGGAAGGCTACACGGCCACCGCGAAGCCGCTCCCCGGCTCCTACACGCCGCCCGCAACGGATTCGCCGCTGTACTGATTTGTATCGATGGATCAAGCGAGATAAGCCCTTATTTGTGAAAAAAAACCTCCGTACGCTTCATCCATCCCTGCCGGGATGGGAAGCGGTGCGGAGGTTTTTCGCGTGATACCGGCGCTGGCGGTCTTAGCTGCCTTGAGCCTCGCTGCGCGGCGGACGCATCGTCAGGCTGACCCGGCCTTTTTTGAGATCGACGCCAATCACCCAGACGGTAACATTGTCGCCAACGGAGACGACATCCATCGGATGCTTGACGAAGCTAGTGCTGAGCTGGGAAATATGAACCAGTCCGTCATTCTTGATGCCAATATCGACGAAGGCGCCGAAGTCGATGACATTGCGGACCGTGCCCTGCAGCTCCATGCCGGGCGCCAGATCCTCGATCTTCAGCACATCGGTGCGGAAGATCGGCGGCGGCAGCTCCTCGCGGGGGTCGCGGCCCGGGCGCTGCAGGCTCTCCAGAATGTCGCGCAGAGTCGGCACGCCGACTTCCAGCTTCGCAGCAAGCTCCTCAGGGCTCTGCGAAGCCAGTACAGAGGCAAGCTCTTTGCTCCCGATCTGGGAGAGCGAAAGCTTCAGCTCCTTGAACAGGCGGGTGACCACATCGTACGATTCCGGGTGGATCGGCGTGCGGTCCAGCGTATTCTCCCCTTCCGGGATACGGAGGAAGCCGATGCACTGCTCGAAGGATTTGGCCCCCAGACGCGGCACCTTCTGCAATTGCTTGCGGTTCTTGAAAATGCCGTTCTCCTCGCGGAACTTGACGATATTCTTCGCAATCGTCGAATTAATTCCCGCTACGTAGGACAGCAGCGACGGCGAAGCGGTGTTCACATCGACGCCGACATGGTTAACCGCCGATTCCACGACGGCTTTAAGGCTCTCGTCCAGATGCTTCTGCGACACATCATGCTGGTATTGGCCGACGCCAATCGCCTTCGGCTCGATCTTGACCAGCTCCGCGAGCGGGTCCTGCACGCGGCGGGCGATCGACGCGGCGCTGCGCTCGGCCACGTCAAGGTCCGGGAACTCCTCCTGCGCCAGCTTGGAGGCGGAATAGACGCTGGCCCCGGCCTCATTGACGATGAGGTAGGCCAGCTCGGGATCGCCGATCTCCTGAATGGTATCGGCGGTGAACTGCTCCGTCTCGCGCGAGCCCGTGCCGTTGCCGATGACGATCAGCTTGATCCCGTACTTCGCGATCAAGCTCTTGAAAGTCGCGGCAGCCTCGCGCTTCTTGTTATGCGGCGGCGTTGGATAAGTCACCGCCACCTCCAGCAGCTTGCCGGTCTCGTCCACGGCCGCGAGCTTGCAGCCGGTGCGGTAAGCCGGATCGACGCCGAGCACGCGGCGGCCCTTGACCGGCGGCTGCAGCAGAAGGCTGCGCAGGTTGGAGGAGAAGATGGAGATGGCCTGGTTCTCGCCCTTCTCCGTCATCTCCGCCCGGACCTCGCGCTCCACCGAAGGCGCGATCAGCCGCTTGTAGGCGTCCTCGGCTACAGCTTCCAGCAGCTCCTTGACCGGCGAAGGTCCTTTGATCAGCTTGCGGGTCACATGCGCATGAATGCGCGCCGTATCCACTTCAATGCCGACCTTCAGCACATTCTCCCGCTCGCCGCGGTTAATGGCGAGAATGCGATGGGGCGGCATCTTGTGAACCGGCTCCCGGTAGCTGTAATAGTTCTCGTACACCGACTCCTGCTCCGAGTCCTTTGCTTCCGAGACGAGAATGCCCTGCGAAGCTGTGAACTGGCGGACCCAGGAACGGATCGCCGGATCATCCGCCAGACCCTCGGCGATGATGTCCTGCGCGCCTTGAAGAGCTTCGGCTACTGATTCCACGCCCTTGTCGGAATCGACGTAGCGGGACGCTTCCTCCTCCGGATTGCCGACACGCCGCTGTTCCAGTATCCAGTTCGCCAGAGGCTCAAGCCCCTTCTCCTTGGCGACGCTGGCCCGCGTCTTGCGCTTTTGCCGGAAGGGGCGATAAAGGTCTTCCACCTCCTGAAGCTTGGCTGCTTTGACGATCTGCCCGCGCAGTTCCTCCGTCAGCTTGCCCTGCTCTTCAATGATGCGGATTACCTCCCGCTTCCGCTCGCCCAGAGACCGGAGATACCCGAGCCGCTCTTCGACGTCGCGAAGCGCGTTCTCGTCCAGCTCGCCCGTCATCTCCTTGCGGTAGCGTGCGATGAACGGAATCGTATTGCCTTCATCCAGCAGCGAGACCGCCACGCCGACCTGGCGAGGGGACAGGCTGAGCTCTCCGGTGATCTGGCTGATCATAAGATCCCGCTCACGGCGCTCATCCGCTGCGGAATGGATCTCTTGTTCCACCACTTGCATTCTCCTCTTTTCAATAGCTGTTATAGCTGCCCTGTTATAGCTCTCATCGTATCATATTTAACAGAGAGCGTTCCAGCCGTGCTCCTGTTCTCACCGGGCTTCCGTGGTTCCGGTGAAGTGCCTGATTCCAGCGGATTCAGCAGTTTCAGCGGCTCCAATTGGCCAGCCGTTACCGGGCTCATGAATCTGCTGCGGTGGAAGATCTGCCGGATGGCCGCACGACGAATGGCGGTGTGCGGAGGAGGTGCAACAGACGACGGTCGCTGATGCAAGGCAAAGGCGTGCCAAGGCATCTGCCTCAGACATCCAGCCTCCCTTGCCTGCACAGCCCTTGCCCGCACTGTCCTTGCCTGTACAGTCCTTGCCTGCACAGTCCTTGCCTGCACAGCCCCTGCCCGCACTGTCCTTGCCTGCACAGCCAAAAGGCCCGCCGCGTTATCCACGGACGGGCCTTCCTTGCTTGTCATATTAATAACCCGGGGCTTTTTTTAAAAATCAATCAAACCCAGGCTGATTTGCAGCGAATCATCCACCTTTTTCATCGTTTCGTCGTCCAGGTGGGTTATCTTGTCCGTTAGGCGCTGCTTGTCGATGGTCCGGACTTGTTCCAGGAGAATCACGGAATCCCTGTCGAATCCGTGGGAGGCTGCCTCAATCTCCACATGAGTAGGTAGCTTGGCCTTCTGGATCTGTGCGGTAATCGCCGCAACGATTACCGTCGGACTAAAGCGATTGCCAATATCGTTCTGAATGACGAGGACGGGTCGGACACCGCCCTGCTCGGAACCCACCACCGGCGAAAGATCGGCAAAAAAAACGTCGCCGCGTTTTACGATCAATATCTACACCCCGCTTACTAAGCGGCCAAGAGTACTGTCTGCATCTTCCTCGGCTAGGAACGCTTCACATGCCATGGTCAAGTTGATCTTGGCCATCTCCATGTATCCGCGCTGCATGGACTCCCTTATGGAACGCTTCCTCCGTTCGCTAAGATACAGCTTCATGGCCTGCCGAATCAATTCGCTGCGGTTGGAATTCTCCAGTTCGACAATTCCATCCACCTCTTGCAAGAGATGATCGGGCAAGCTAATCATGATTCTTTTGGTGCTCTGTAAATTGGCCAACTTCTCTTCCACCCCCACAAACCTACTGCCCTTGATTCCAGTGTAGCATTATGCAAGGAATTTTATACAAGGAATATATGCCGTCAGTATATCAACTATGCTGCAACCATTATAAACTAGAAACGGCGCTTCGTATAGACCATAAGTCACACAGTTGTCCACGATTAAATATTCCTTGATGGTTTCTCCCAGCTTATGCCACCGGATTGGACTCCAGGTTTTGGGTGAGCGCATTGACCAATTTCGGAGCCGAGCCTTGCCGGATATAGATCCGTGGGACCCGGTTCGCCAGCATGCACACCAACTCATAGTGAATGGTTCCCATAAGGGAGGCCAGCTCGTCCGCCGAAACGGAGACTCCAGCCTGACGGCCGATGAGGACAACCTCTTCGCCGGCTTTGATTTGTTCCGCCTCGTCGGCGAAAGATTTGAGCGATACCATACACTGGTCCATGCAGATGGTTCCGACGACAGGAACGCGACGGCCGCGTATTAGCACTTCCGCCTTGCCGCTCAGCAGCCGGGAATACCCGTCCGCATACCCGATCGGCAGCGTCGCGATATACTCCCCGCTATCAGTTCGGTAGTGGGTCCCATAGCTGATTCCCCAGCCTTCCGGCAAGCTTTTCACATAGACGACCTGTGTCTTCAGCGTCATGACCGGCTGCAGCTTAACCTCCTGCCGGTTGACCGCGGTCGACGGATAAAAGCCGTAAATGCTTACGCCCACACGGAGCATGTTCGGAGACAGCTCTGGGGTATCGATGGCCGTAGCGCTGTTGCCCGTATGTATGATTGGGATATGGATCTTATTCTCCCGAAGCGCTTCCGTCACGCTCATAAATCGTCGGTACTGCTCCAGTGTATAGCCTTTGTCGGCCTCGTCCGCTCTGGCAAAATGCGTGAACATTCCTTCAACATCTGCCTGTCGGACTTGGCATACTTGCTTGATGAAATTCGGCGCCTGTGCCGGCAGAAGTCCCAGGCGGCCCATTCCGCTGTCGATCTTGATATGCACTTTGAGCTTCCGGCTGTCGCCATCAGGCAGCTTGGCCACGGCCTCCAGAACCTCCGGAGTAAAGAGCGTTATGGTAACATCGTACTCCCAGGCAGCCGGAATGGCTTCGGGGGGCGTATAGCCAAGCACCAGAATCGGGAGTGCAATCCCCGCCTGGCGCAGTTGAATCGCCTCATCCAGAAAAGCCACGCTGACATAATCCACGCCCAGAGTCTCAAGCTCTCTTGTCACGTCAACCGCTCCATGGCCGTAAGCATTTCCCTTGACGCATACCATCAGCTTCACATCCGCCGGCAAATGCCGTCGAAAGCTCTCGTAATTGGCACGCAACGCATCCAAATCAATCTCGGCCGCAGTCGGCCGATAGCTTTCCTGCACTTCCAGTCACCTTCTTGTTAGTCTAGAGAACCCTCTGCCGAAGATGCTCTTGCTTCACTTGCTTATACGTTATCGTAATGCTAACGGTAAGCACTGTCAAATGGATAGCAAGGCCAGAACAGGAAAGCTCGGACATCCGGCAGCGTTCAGATCCCGGAGAACCCCGGATGACAGCAAAACGGATACCGCGTGTAGAGGAAGAATTTCCACTCATAAGCAGTATCCGTCTACAATCATTTATTTACCCGTTTGATCCTCCATAGAAGCTGCAATTTCCATCATTTCACTAACTGGCAGGTTCGGGCTTGTAATCCGGTACTGAACGCCGTCGCCCGGCATCCAGGTCAGCGTCTGCTGCTCATCGCCCGTCAGAACGCCCCATGTGAAGCCGAGATCGACCATCGTGCCGGGAGCAAGAGAGACTGCCTGATCCAGCGGACGGGACTCCATAATCGTATACTGATACGTTCCATCATACCGAAGAAGTACAGCATGATCCTCGCTGTTCTCCACTTTGTTGGAATCTTTAAGCGTTACGCCTTCGGGCGTATATCCCGGCTCGATCACGCCGAAGTCGCCGGCCGGCACAGCCGCCTGATTCTGCGCTGCATCCTGGCTGTCCGCCGCAGGCAGCGGATTGCCGTTCTCGTCCACCTGGGCGACCGTATTTTCCGACTTGCCGGAAGCCATATTTTTCTGCATATCAAACGCATCGGCGGCGAACTGGGGATCAAAGGCGAATTTGTCGAACTTCACGTTCACCACGACCTTGGCCTCCGAGTCGGATACCTGGACCTGCTTGGGCGCATACGTCTTTTTGTCCAGCCAGATCTTCTGGCGAACGAGGGCGCTGCTCTGGTAATTCGCGGCCACCTCGAACACATAGCTGTCCTTGTCTGCCACGAACTGGCGGTTGTCATCGGCGGTAATGCCTTTCAGCAGCGTCTGATAGAGATAAACCTGGCCTTGATTGTCCGGCCAATCGCTCTGGAAGCGGAAGCTCTTGCCGAGGCTTGGCGTCAGCACGAACACGCCTTCATCGTTGCGGAGTACAATCTGCGTTATGTTCTTCTGCGTATTGGCAAGGCTGATCCGGTAATAGGAAGGATTCTTGTACCAGACCTCCACCTTGTACTCCTGGGGCTGTTCTCCCGTGTACAGGGTCATCGTTCCCTCTCCCTGATACGCCCCGCTCTTGCTCTCCAGCTTGTCGGCCACATTGTTCAAATCCTTGACCACGGAAGCGGCGTCCTTCTTCCCGCAGCCCGTCATGATCAGGGTAACGCACATAATGACCGCGAGTACCCATGCTGTCCGGCGCATGACATCATCCCCTTAACCTGTATTGAGTAGCATTGATTAGTACATGTCTATGAGGGACTTGGCTCCATTATGCAGACGGGCATGACAAGCGTCGGAGGACTCGCTATCTTCTTCCTTTTGTCCTGGCTCTATTTATGCTTTTGGTAACTTTCATTTCGGATCGCTTCATATATAATAGTAGGGCTGAAACGCGCTTGTATGAGATTAAAATAGAGCTGCAGCACTTCCAGTATGAGATAAAGGAGAATGACAAGCATGACAAGAAAGACAAGAGCGGCGGCTATTGCTCTGGTGATTGTGGCATTGGGCGGGCTTGGCGCCTATACTGCCATGAACCGCAGCACAGACGGCGGCGGAGACAGCGGCAAGGCAACCATCGCTGAAACGCCGGGGATCAAGCAGATCGTCGATCAATACAGCTCAGGCGCTTTGACCGCCAAATCGGCTTCCATCGACTCGCGAAAGCTCGTCGTCAAGAAGGAGGACGGCACCACTTTGACCTACGGTCTGCCGAAGGACGAATTTTTTCTGTCTGTGGCGCCTTATACGGATTCCACGCATCCCTGTGCGACCCACAATCTGGCCGGCTGCCAGGGCGAGCTCGCCAATAAAGAGTTCACCGTTACGGCTGTTAATGCGGATGGCAAAATCGTACTGAACCAGACGGTGAAATCCCACGCCAACGGGTTTATCGATTTGTGGCTGCCGCGCGGCCAGACGTACCGGCTCACCATCGGATACAACGGAAAGACCGCCGAGTCCGAGGTTTCCACATACGAGAAAAACGATACCTGCCTCACGACTATGCAGCTCAGTTAGTCTTAGCGAATCCACGACCAAGAGCCTTCCCATCGGGGAAGGCTCTTGGCGTTGCGGCAGTGGTCTCGTTCTCATGCTTTGAGCTTGGCGATACGACTACTGTGCAGGCTCTATCTTAATGCCCAAATCCTTGGAATACGGCTCAAACTGCTTCCACAGTTCCTGTACTTTGCGGGAATCCTCTTCACTCAATATTCCTTTGGCCTGTATCTTCTCAAGGCTGTTCACAATATCCTTCACTTTGGCCAGATCCTCGGCATTGAGCTTCTGCTCAGCAGTGTCCACCAGATGCATCAGGAACTTCTGATTATTCACCGGCTGTCCGACTCCGGCCGCCTGCTGTTCTCCCTTATTCAGCTTGGTGAAAAAGGGCTGAAGCTCCGAGGTCAGCTTCTCGTATTCTTTTTGCTCACTGGAACTCAACCGGTCCGGGTGCAGCACGCCTGCATTGTCCACAATCTTGGCATTATACGTCCCAAGTTCATGCAGCAGCGACAAGAAGTGGTCGAATTCTTCAGGCGGAAGGCTTGCCTTGGCCGCCTGGAGCTTGGATTCAAGCCGTTCATATTGCGCCAGAGTTCCGCCCAACTGCTGAAATTGCTTCTGCGATCCGTACACCGAATCGGCCAAATAATGATAGCCCGCATACACGCCGGTCGGCAGCAGCAGCACAGCCGCAAGAATCCCCGCCGCCGCCCATTTGCCCGGACGCATTCTTCGGGTCTTCCCGAATGTCTCGCGCATGATGGTCTCCTTCAGCTCTTCCGGCGCCCTCCACTCCATGCTGTGTGAAGCGAGCGCTCCCCGCAGCTCTTCTTCAAGTTTCATGAGCATCCTCCATCCTTCCCGTGTGTCCGATCTCCGCAATTTCCTTCCTTCGCAGCTTCCTTAAAGCGGCATGAATCCGGGACTTGACCGTTCCAAGGGGGATACCGAGCGCCTGGGCAATCTCCTCCTGCGAGTATTCGTTCAAATACCGCAGAATCACAACCTGCTTCAGCTTGTATGGCAGACGCTCCACGCTCTCAAGCAGCGGCGCAATTGCCATTCGGTCCACGACATCCCCTGCGAAATCGCGGTCCTCGAAGCCCCGGCTCCGCTTGCTCCGGCTCTGAATCCGCAGCATGCTCCACCGCTTCCTCCGGTAAGCCCGGCACTGCCGCGCAACCAGCCCCATCAGCCACGGCCGGAACGGCCGGGAAGCATCGTAATGCTGCAGCGACCGGTATAGCTGGATGTATATCTCCTGGACGACATCATCCGTATCGGAAGGATCTCCTACCAGGAAGCGGGCGGTGCGATATACCTCGGCGATTGTGCTTTCATACAGCTGGCTGAACGCTTCGCGGCTGCCGGCAAGCGCAAGCGATGCGAGCTGTGAGTCTTCGTTCGAACAGGTCATCCGCCATTCCTCCTTCGTTCTTCCACTCTATATTGGAAAAAGCCGGCTCTTTCGTTCGTTTTATTTTTCAATCGGCGGATCATAGCCTCTTCACATCCCCGGAAGAAAGCTTCGGCAGATCGCGATGAAATCTTCCAGAAGCGCGGAGCGCCGTTCATTGCGGCGTGTACAGACGGCGATACTGTTGATTAAGCGGATATCGCGGACATGCACTCTGGCCAGCCGGCCGCGCTCCGCTTCCTCCCGCACCACAAGCGAAGTTCGTGGTGTCTCCCATGCATCACCTGGCGGGCAGGAAGGTGGATCTGGATGAAATGTTAGGCTAGGACTAGCTAGGCTACGAAGAACGTTAATCGCTCTTCCGGAATCACAGCAAGGTATCAATCAAATTCTGCAGACCATTTTTATAATCCAAGTTCCTGCTCCCGCTAACGCTTCAGGGCCAGCCGGTATCCCAGGTTGATGATGAAGTTGTACAAAATATGCGTACGCGACACTCTCATCCGCCTTATGAATGAGCGCAGCGAGTAGAAGCGCCTCCGGAATTCGGCATAACCTTGATACAGCTCTTCCGGCGTCATATTCCGGGGCTGGAACACGACGTCCGTCTTTCCGTTATACAGGCTCCAGTCCATGCTGGTTAGCCTTCCGGACTCCTTCATATCGGTATATACAGGCGTATGGGGAAGCGGAGTCAGCAGGCTGACGGTCACCCCGTCGATGCCAAGCTCCTCGCAGGCTTGAAGCGTATCCCGGAAGGTGTCCGGCGTATCTTCGTCGAAGCCGAAGACAATGCCCGCCTGAATCATGATGCCATGGCTGTGCAGCTTCGAAATAATTTCCCGGTAGGCATTCACCCGGTTGATGCCTTTATTCACCCCGCGCAGAGCGGCCGGAGAGAACGATTCCAGACCGACGAACAGGTACAGGCAGCCTGCTTCCTTGGCCTTCTTGAGCAGTTCGTCATCGTTGCAGTCGGCGAGGGTCGCCTGAGCGGCCCATTTTCTCCCGAGCGGCTTGATCTGTTCCATCAGTTCCAGCGCATGAGCCTTGTCCGCAAAAAAATTATCATCCCAGAACACAAAAAAACGCGATCTCAGCAGCGACACCTCGTGCATGACCTCGCCGACCGGACGGGTACGGAACCGGTTATGATAAATCTGCTTCAGATTGCAGTAAGCGCAGCGGTAAGGACAGCCCCGTGTCGCGAACACCGCCCCTTTCATCAGCGGGTTCCGCTTCAGCAGATCCCATCTCGGCAGCGGAAGGTTCCGCAAATCCGGAATCCCCTCCGAACGGTAGACCGGCTGCTCCCGGCCTTCCAGAAAGTCCGCAAGAAACCTCGGCCATGTCTCTTCCGCTTCGCCGATCATGATTGTGTCGCAGTGTCCGCCGGCTTCCTCCGGGAGCAGCGTAACATGCGGTCCTCCCAGCACCACCTTGGCCCCCGACTTCCGGAACCGCTCCGCTATGTTGTAGCAGTGATAGGCGTTCGGCGTGTTCACCGTAATGGCCACCACATCGAATTTCCGGTGAAAAGGAATCCTCTGGCTGTACTCGTCCACCAGCGTAATCTGATACTTGCTCTCATCTATGAACCCCGCCAAATAGGGCATCGTGATCTGAACGAAATTATTGAACTGTTTCCGGCGGAAACGTTTGATCTTCTTGTTCTCGGGCTGAAGCAGCAAAATCTTTGTTCGCATAGGTCACCTTCCGCTTTTATCCAATCCCATCCAGTATAATTGGCGCGGCGGGTTGCAGGTATGACATTGTTCAGCACAGCAAAAGAACCGATTCCCCTAACTGCTTCAAACAGCAGGAACCGGCTCTGCTATGAAAATATGAAAAAGAGGCGGCTGCCGCATCGCCCTTAAGCGACAGGAGCCTCCCCACTATAAATACGATAACACGGCTAATACGGGCGGCTTGCTCAGCTGACGGCTGCTTGCGCAGGTTCGGCGTCGGTGATCCGCTTCTCTTTTACCCGGAAGAGGTACAGGCCGAGCGTCAGGGCGGCGAACGGAGCCGAGGCTTGGGTGGCCATGCCCGTCTGAAGCATCATCGAGGGCAGATAATGGCTAAGGCCTATATCCATTGCTCCATACAGAACAAACAGAAGCATAAGGAAAGGAAACAGCCTGTTCCCTCTGCCCGCCATCTTCCCGGCCGGTGCGGGCTGACTTCTCTCCGCTCTTCCGGAAGAAGGCCGAAACAGCGGCTCCGCTTCCCCATAACGCAAAAAGCGGATAAACACCGACAGCGATACGGCGTATCCGGCGACGGCGAACAAGGCCAGGTTCCATCTGCCGACCGTGATAAGCGCTCCGACCAGCAGCGGAAATAACAGCGAGCCGAGGCCGAATCCGACCTCCAGCTTGCTCATCGCAAGCGCCGCATTCTTCCTCTCCGCCGGCAGCGGGACATCCGGTTACGCTGAACAACCATACCTGATTATTATGTGATACATGCATCCGCATGAAATGCTGCATCCATTGTAACGGAAAGAAATCAACTTGAAAACCATGACAATTTCAGAATTTGTCCGTGGATTTCAACAAAAATATCAATCATTTTCAGGAAAGATTGCAAAATCCAGTCGTTAACGTCTTCGAAAAAGGTGCCGGATAAACAAAGCGCAGCTTAAGCTTCGTTAGCCTAAGCTGCCCCCCTCCTCTAACTATTACGGCGTCCACTGGTCGTGGATGATGCCCACCAGCGCCCGGTCCTCTCCGATCTTCTCAAACACCAGGCGAAGACTGCGCCAATCCATTCCTTCGGCAGCCGGATCGATCCCGGCGATATGATACTCGACATAATCATGGCTCGCCGCCGGATAGACCTCGTTCACATTGTTGACCGTCGTTCCCTGCCCGATGGCCCGGTTCACCGCGATTGTGGCTCCTGTGCTGAAATCAATATCGTAGACGAATTTCTTATAATAATCCGGGAACGCAAGTTCAATGGGTTCGCCTGAGCCGGCATGCGAGCCCCATATCCGAAGGGCCGGATCATGCATCAGTCCCTCTACCTCGCTCCGGGAGAAGACGAGATCACTTGCCACATCGACATAGCCGTAAGGAGAAAAGCGCAGCCCGTGCTCCGGATGCACCCACGCCGCCAGCGCTCTCATATTGCCTGCCGCCAGCGCCTTCATGACGACCGATGCGGCCTCAAGCGACGTCGGCGGCTGGCCCTCCATATCAACTGCGGAAGACGGCCCCCCTGCATCCGGGCTCGCAAGCGGTTCGGGAGAGCCCGCCGGTGTTCCGGGTTGTCCCTCTCCCGACCAGCCGGGACTGAGCTCCGGACCTGCCGACATGGGCGTTGGTCCAGACGAGGGGGGCGCCTGTCCCTCTCCCCGGTTCTCCGGCGCATTGCCGCAGGCCGACAGCAGCAGCATCACGCCCGCCAGAACGGTCATGGCGGCGCGGCGCATTATGGGCATGTCACTTTCCTCCTTTGTAACGGTATCCTTTAGTTACTAAGACGTACCGACACCGGAAAAGGTTACAAAAAAAGGAGCGACATCATTAAATTTCTTCAGCATCGCCCTCCGGCCATATCCGGCGGCCGAGCGCCATTCCGGTTCCGCCGAGAAGCCCGATCGCAAGCCCGAAGGCGGCGAAGACCGCCCGGGGCCCCTCTACTCCTACCAACACGCCGCCCAGCAGCGGAGCCACGACCATAACGGCGCTCAACATCATGCTCTGAATGCCGAATACCCGGCCCGTCATGGAGGGTGGCGTCTCCTTCTGCAGGCAGTAGCTGAATGATACGAAGAACAGCCCGTTGCCAGCGCCCATCATCAGGCCGAGCAAGAGGACAGGCAGCGTCCCCGCCCCGGGCTGGAGCAGCCCGAGGCCCCCGAAGGCGGCGCCGATCAGGACATACCCGCCCCCGAGTCTCAGACCGTAACGCCGCCCGCCGCTTATACGGTTCAGCAGCAGCATGATCATTACGGCACCGGCTCCGGCTGCGGCAATCATCCAACCGAGCAGGTAGGCCCGGTCCGGAGCCAGCATGCGGAACAGGCTGGTGAACTGATAATCCACCATCTGGATGGTCAGCGCGCCAAGGAGCCCGAACAGCAGCGTATTCCGCAGCAGCCGGCTGCTCCAGATCAATCCCCAGCCTTCCTTCCACATCATGCGGAAGGAAGGCTTGCTCTCTTCGGCGGCGGACTCGCTCACGGTTTCCGGGCTGCGAGCTGCGTCCCGGCTTCTCACCGTCAGGAGCAGCCCGAAAGAGAACAGCCGCAGCAGCGCGTTCAGTCCGATGCACCACGCCGGCGAGAGAATCGCCAGGGCCGCGCCGCCGAGCAGAGGGCCGGCTATTTTGGAGCCCTGCGTCACCAGGCCGTTAAGCGATGCTGCCTGAAGCAGCTGGTCCTCCCGGACGATGCTCCGGTTGAGCGACTGCTGCGCGGGAACGTTCAGCGCGGAGACGGCCGAGCGCAGCGCCAGCAGGGGCAGCAGCCACAGCATGCCGGGCGCGAACAGCAGCGCCGCCGTTATAGCGGCTGTTAGCAGATCGCACAGCCGCATCAGCTTGAGCCGGTCCAGCCGGTCGGCGGCCACGCCTGCCAGCGAGCCGAGCACAATTCCCGGCACCGCGAGGCTGACCGGGATGAGCGACAGCATGAGCGGGCTCGCCTGCCAGCGGTAGCCAACCAGCACCTGGATCGCCAGCATATCGAACCAGTCTCCAATGGCCGCCGCAGCGTAGGCGGCGTATATTTTTCGAAAAACAGCGTTGGCCAACAGGCCGCTCCGGGTATTCTTTCGGCCCTGTCGGCGCTTCGCCGCCGCAGCTTCACTTCTGATCATCTTGTAGTATTCCTCCATCCGCTTCATGAAATCGTCTCTTGATGAGACCCAGTATGAAGGCGGTATGTCAGAGAAATATCAGAGAACCAGACGATATCAGAGGATCAGACAATCAGACATCAGACAATTAATTCAGAATATCAGGCAATATCAGAGGGTGGGACAAGCTCGCCTATAGGGTCAGGCAATCGTTCAGCAGCTTGATCATCTCGGTTCTCAGCTCCGGAAGCCCGCAACGGGCTTGTTCTTCCTGAAAGAGCGATTCGTATTTGCGCGTGACTCCCTCTCTGCCTTTGAAATCGTATTTCCGGCAGAAATAGCGGACCCGGTAGAGCGCGAACAGCTTCATCGGCACGAAGCCGGACAGCTCGAGTACGCTTAATCCCTCGTCGATCAGGGCTTCTCCGGCAACGAGCTCGTTCTTTTTCAGCTTCCACAGGCCTTTGGACAAATTGCAGCTTCCGATATCCCGCAAGAAGGGCTTACCCTGAATCATCGTCTCCACCCGCTGTATCAGCCGCCGAATTTCAGCTTCCGGCGTATCCGTCATCAGCCGGACGTACAGTTCGGCATTGGCCACAGGCGTCTCGAAGTTCTCATAGCCGGGCTCCTTAATCGCCTCCCGGGTCAGCTTCAGCCGCTCCAGCGCCTCTTCCGCTCTTCCGGCAGCAGCGAACGGCTCCAGTACATTCAGAATCTCCAGTTCCCTGTGCTGCATCGGCGGAAGAATCCTCGCCTCCAGCACCCGTTCACACCAGGCCAGACCTTCTTCCGGTTCTTCCGTTAACAACAGAAAGAGCAGCAGCGAGTACAGCCGTTCGGCAAGAGGGGCTTCTCCCCGCAGCAGCCACTCTACATCGCCCTCGACAAAATGAATGTAGACGCTGTAGAACCCGTCCAGCTCATAGCCCAGCACATCCTGCTGGCGTGCCAGCGCTAGCATGGACCGCCCCTGGCCGTATTGATGATATTTGGCGAAGACCTCCGCCATTTTCTCGCGCAGCTCGCCGTCCCTGGACGACGGGCTTGCGTCGACTCCGCGCGCCGCCGTCCGCTCCGTAAGACAGTAGCCGAAACCCCGGACCGTGCGGATGCCAATTCCGGAGAACGGCTGCAGCTTTTTGCGGAGCCGGTAAATGTGGTCGTCCACCGTGCGCTCTACCGGATATTCCAGCGGCCAGACGCCTTCCAGCAGCTGCTCCCGGCTGAAGGCGCGGCCTTTGCCCCGGTACAGGAATTTCAGCAGCGCGAACTCCTTGGGCAGCAGCTCCACTGAAACCCCTTCGCCCGATATCCGGTATCCGTTCTCGTCCAATTGCAGCATGTCCGGCTATCCTCTCCTTCTATTACCTGTTCGTTGTTACTTGCGGTTATTTATTTCATGGATTATTATCGTGGATTATTTTCGTGAGTTTAATTATAGCAGGCTCAGCGTTCACCCGCGCGCGCAAAAGCAGCCCTGAAGTCTCCCTCAGGGCTGCCGTACGCTGCTGCGTCTTTCCATCCGCTACTTTTATCTAAACCCGGGTCTGGCTTGGCGCTTCCCTGGCTTAATCCCGGCGCCGTTGCCGGTAAACCGTCGTCACCTAGCCTGCTTAGCGGGTCAGCGGGACAGCCGGTAACCTGTCACTATTTCCTCTTAGCCGGCCATATTGTTGACCGCATCAGAAGGAGAGTAGACGGAAATATGATCCACCGTCCCCGCCTGATCCGGAATCACGAACTTAAGCTGGAACTGCTCGCCCGCTTTGTAGGTATAGATATGGTCGCTCCCGCTCGTTGTGATCTCGTCGGGATTGCCGAGGGATGCCTCGATATTCTGAAGCGTCAGCCGGTGAAGCTCATCCGCGCTGGAGCGGACGTCGATAATGACGCTGCCTTTGTTGAAGCCGATCACCGCCTGCTTCGCTTGATATGTGGCGTAAATCCCCTTGCCGGCGCCCTCCTCGATATCCGGCTTGCCCCATGCGGCCTTCACATCTTCGATCATACCCGTATGCGCGGCGAACGGGATGCCTGGCGCATGGCCTTGCTTCGCGAGCTCCATGAGCTCCTGAAGCTGGCTTTGAACGCTCCGGCTGTCGCTGGCCGCCGCGTTTGGCGCTGCGGATGCCTGCGCCGGAGCCGAGGCGCCGGCCGTTCCGCCAGCTGCGGCGGAACCGGACGGAACCGCCGGAGGATTTGCGGCGGACTCGGAAGGAGCGGCCGACTGGCCCCCGGCCGGTGAAGCGGTCGCGGACGGGGCGGCGGTAGCGCCCTGTGTCTGATCTCCGCCGGAGCTGCAGGCGGATAGTCCCAGCATGGCAGCCAACAGAAGACCTGCGGCTGCGGAGTTATATTTTCGATTCATACGTTTCATCTCCCGGTTGATTTGTAAGACTGGTTAAGAGTACGCTGTATCAGACGGCCTGTTCGCGAAAAAGGTTGCGAGGGCCTATTTTTACCAGAAAGCAGGGATAATTATGCAAGCCGGACTGGACTTTGACTCGCTGTATCGATTGATGGAGGCTTCCTTCCCGCCTTCTGAATTCCGGACCTATGAAGGACAGAAGAGCCTGCTAGAGGACAAGCGTTACCGTGTAATTGCGGAGAAGGGGCCGGACGGGCGGACGAATGCTTTTATTGCGGTATGGAAGTTCCCACAGTTCCAGTTTCTAGAGCACATGGCAGTAGACCCCTCTCTGCGCGGGCAGGGTGTGGGTGGACGGATGCTGAGCGCATTCGTCGCCGAATCTTCCATCCCCGTTCTGCTGGAGGTGGAGCCTCCGGAGACGGAATGGGCATCAAGACGCATCGCCTTCTACGAGCGGTTGGGCTTCATCTTGAACCCGTATCCCTATGAGCAGCCACCCCTCAGAGAGAATCAGACGCCGCTGTCCCTTCTCGTTATGAGCGGACCTTCTCCTTTGACAGAAAACGAATTTCTGCATTTCAGAGATACCGTGCACCTCGTGTCGACTCCAGGAATTTGACGAAAAGTATCGTTTTTTGCCGATTAAAAAAAGGATATATCTTCCGGCTGCCGAAATATATATGGGTAAGCATCCATCATTAATGCGCATCCATTATTTTTTATGACACCGGGGGGAGTTATTAAAATGGCTAATCTGTTCAATGGGCTGCTGGGCAATTATTCCGAGGTATCACCGGCGGAGCTGAAGAGTCAATACGGCATGTACCTGATGCCTGACGAGAAGATTGAAATGGGATTCAAGCTTATCCGGGATTCGTTCATCATCACCGACGAGCGCATCATCCTGATCGACCATCAAGGCGTAACCGGCAAGAAGACGCGTGTCGCTTCCATCTCGCTTGAGTCCATTTACGAAGTAACGATGGAGACAGCCGGAACGGGCTTCGACGACAGCGAAATCACGATCCACTATATCCAGTCGCCTTATTTCAAGAGCAACAACGTGCAGGTTAGTTCCTACAAATTCGAGTTCGGCAAAAAATTCAACGTCCAGCCGATCTACGTCGCGCTGCTCACGCTGGCTCATCAAAATCATAAGCGCCTGAACGCTTAAAGCCTTCGTTATTAAACTAGGATCGGGCGTAATCGCTTAGGTGGACGCTCCGCGGACGGACCATTGTTCCAAAATCAAAGAGATCGCCTTCTGGTGAATTGGATGTACCATCCAACCCTCTCCAAAGAAGCGATCTCTTTTTCTATTAATATGAGCCAATTTACCAGCCAATGGAGCCCATGCCACAAATCGCACATACAGCCTCGCCGTTCCATGCTACGATTAGGTAAACCATTAGTTTACTTTTCACATTGGAGGTTTCCAAATGGACCGCAGCAGCCGTAAAGAAGTCATTCTTTTGCTTCACCGGAATACCATATTGAATGCCGCGGAGCAGCTGTTCGAAGACAAGGGCTATGCCGCGACGACGATGGATGACATTGCTCACCAAGCCGAATACAGCAAACGCACCGTCTACCTTCAATTCTCGGGCAAGGAGGAAATTCACGACCGGCTCGTGCTGAAAGGCTTCACCCGCCTGAAAGAGCAGCTGCTCGGGGAATGGGACCCGAATCAGAGCTTCTCCGCCGGGTACAAGAAGCTGTGCGCCAGCCTCGCCGACTTCTATGAAGCATCCCCCTACCAGTTCGCGGGCATCGCCGAATTTCAGACTACTCCGCTCGATGGCGAAGATCTGCCGCAGGTGAAGCGGGATATTTTTGCCGTAGGAGAAGAAATCAATGCTGCGCTTGGGGAAATGATCTCCCGGGGAATCGCCCAGGGCGAGGTAAGAGCGGATATCCGGATTAAGGAGACGATTCTGATCTTCTGGAGCAGTCTCTCCGGGGTGATTCTGGCGGCACATCGCAAGAGCAGCTACATTGCCGAGACGATGGGTGTGACAACGGACGATCTTCTGGAGTACAGCTTCGGGCTGCTGCTGCGGATGGTTAGTAAGGAAGGAGAAATTCCGTTATGAAAAAGATATGGATAATCGCCGCGTCCCTAGTATTGCTCATCGGCATCGTCTGGGGAGCGACGTATCTCATTCAGGTCCGGAACTATCAGAATAGAGTGGCTAATCTTGTTACAGCGGATCTTCCCTTCACAGGACTTAAGGACGGGGTATATGACGGGGAGTGCGACGTGCGGTTCATTGACGCGAAGGTTCGTGTCACCGTGAAGAACGGCCGGGTGGCTGATATCACGATACTCAAGCATAAGAACGGGCATGGCGCTCCGGCAGAGGCTATTCTCGGCGAAATCGTGCAGCGGCAGACGCTTGAGGTGGATGCTGTCAGCGGCGCGACGAATTCCAGCCGGGTCCTGAAGAAAGCGGTCGAGAACGCGCTGACTCAGGCTGAACCCCAGAAATAGAAGAGTTATCCTTGACGCAATAAGCCGGGGCTCCAACAGGAACCCCGGCTCTTTGCCTGCCGATGCGCGGTCAGGTGCAACTTGATCCCCAATCCGATCCGGCTATCGGCGTTATCGGCAATAAAGTTAATTACAGCTCCAAATCCTTCAGCACGGCCCGTTTCTCGGCCGCTTCGAAGATCGTCTCAATGAGCCGCAGCACTCGCAGCACCTCTTCGTTCTTCACCAGCGGCTCGGCCGCGCCCTCGATGACGGAGACGAGGTTGTCGTAGAAGCTCGCCTTCGTACTCTGCGCCTTCTCAATCGGAGAACGCAGCGTCGATTCCTCGGACGGCGGCGCCATCGTCTTGGTCAGCCCCTGACCGGCCTGAATCGGCGTCGGTTCCACCTTCGCGACATCGGGATTGATGGCTACCGTCTCGCCGCTGAGATCCCAGTCCCGGATCACCGTCGTACCCTCGGTTCCCTTGACATACCAGCGGGGAAGCTTCACAAAGTTGGTCGTACCAACCTCGATCACCGCCGTCAGACCGTCCTTGAACCGGATATGGCTCGTAAATCCGTCATCCACCTCTGTGCCAAGGATGAAGCTGAGTTCAGCCGCAACGCTGTCGATACGGCTGCCTGTGAGAAGCAGCAGCTGGTCGAGCAGATGGACGCCCCAATCCAGCAGCATGCCGCCGCCGTATGCCTTAAGCTGGCGCCAGTCGCCCGGAATGCCGTTGGCGCCCTGTACGCGGGACTCCACCCGGAATACCTCGCCGATTTTTTTCTGCGCAATCAGATCCTGAATAATGAGGAAATCCTCATCCCACCGGCGGTTCTGATGCACCATGAAGACCCGGTTCGTCTCTTTGGCCGTCTCCATAATTTCAAGCAGCTCGGAGCTGCTCACGGTTACCGGCTTCTCGCAGACGACATGCTTGCCCGCTCTAAGCGCCTGGATGGCAATTGTCTTGTGCACATCGTTCGGCGTTGCGATCAGCACAATGTCGACTTTATCGTCAGATAATACTGCTTCCAGGCTGTCGTAGGTTTGAAGGCCTTTGGCGGCAGCAAGCTCTTTCCGATAGTCCACGATATCGAATACGCCGGCTACGGTCAGACGCTCGATCGGTTCAATCAGTTGGACATGGTAGCTGCCCATGCCTCCATAGCCTACTATGGCCAGATTATATGTTTTAGGGTCCATTTAGGTATCTTTCCTTTCCGCATATGGTGCTAAAAATGCGCCAGTTCAACTGTCTCGTTCTCTAACATTTTACAACGTTTTCATTTGAACTGGAATACCGTCCGTTCCCCAAAACACGCCTCATTTACCGAAATCCGGCCAAAAAACGTAACCGTTTACGTTAAAGGGTTCTTTTCCTGTCCGTATCCCTCGTGCACGGCATGATCATAGTCCAGATAGGAATCCTTCACAACCTCGGTCCCTGCGGCAAAATCATGGATCGCCCGCTTATCCCTGCGCGCCGCCACCATGATTGCGCTGACCAGCACAGCGATGCCGTAAGTATAAGAGTACAGCAGCTCGATGAGCCCGTCCCGGATCAGCATCGTCCCGATACCCAGTGGTGCGCCGCTGGTCTTGCGAATCCGGATATTGCAGATTCTTTTGCCGATCGTCTGGCCGTTCCAGAAGATGGGCAGCAGGACAGCGTACAGAATGTTCAGGATGTTCACGACTGTGCGGCCGGCCCCTTCTCGTACGTCCTCCCCTGTCAAGAGATAGATTACGATGCTGAGAGGCAGCGAGAAGATGAGTCCGTCCAGAAACCTGGCGGCAAAGCGGATCCAGAATCCGGCATTTCTTTCTTCCATGGCAAAAATTCTCCTTCTATGTATGATATGATCCATTTATAGTATCGGTTTTTTTGGCTTAAGGAATTACTTTTCTGATTACAACACGCTGGGAGACGTCCCCACGATAATTGAAGTCCGAGCTGCTACCGATGAGAACAACTTGTCTCTAGAGGAACTCCATTCACTTGGGATTACAGAGGATTCGATCCGTGAATACATTAACAAGGGAATCGGGACCGGGCTTTTACAATTGGTGGAGAATTGGCTGTGGGAATCAGGCTCCAAGGCCCTTTGGCTTACGACGGACGTGGATACCCGATTGCGGGCGTATTCTTTTTACCGGAAAAATGGATGGGAAGATGATCGGCTTGAGGATGGATTAAGGTATATGGTGAAGAGCAGATAGCGCCTGGCTAAGCTTTCCGCCCCTCAGTCAGACTATATCCCAAGCCCTCGGTTCAGGAAGCGCCGAGCCCCGGTTTCTCTTCGTTTGATTAAATGCAATCTTTAATTCGATCATGCGGCAGGGAAACATAGCTTTGAGTACCTCCTCCTGAAGTGCAAACTAAATAAGTCATAACAACACCTACATGAATCATACAGCTATTGTTATATAATGAAATTATTTACCAGTAATAAACGTCAGAATTAAGGAGGCCCCTTATGTATTAAAGAAAAGACAAATCTTATCAAAAGCTTTAGCTGCATTCATAAACAAAATCCCATTGCATGTCTCGGAATAGTCAGCTCTGAAGACAAGGTCACTCATCTAGGTATAAATAAAGAATATCACTTCAGCATTGGTTTTTTTCAATTGCTCAAGAATAATCAAATGAGTAAAACCAAACCCAAGGCATTGAACAGATCTCGGTTACTAACAAGAGTCTGCTTTTTATCGATAATTCAAACTTCTAGTCGATAGTCTCAGCTTCCGATTGTTAGCTTGAATACAATTAATAAGGAGTCAACGATATGAAAAACAATCGTTCTTTGATGATTATAGCTACAGCGGTCCTAATCATTCTTTTATTGAGCTTAGGGTTGTTTATGCACTTTAACCAGTCTGTCGCCTTTGACAAGGCTATAGGCAAGGATTTTGATTCAAAGTCCGTTAACAGTATTGAGATCATTAAGAGAGATACGACAGGTGAAAAGATAGTCGACATAACCGATCCAAGCCAAATTCAGCAGGTACTCGCGGTATTTTCTGATTTGAGGTTGAAGAAATCCCGTATTTCAGAAGTTCAATTTGAAAACTCCTATTGGATTACTCTCAAAGGATATAAGCAGCAAAGGAGTGCAGGAATCACGCTTTATGATGGTATTTATCTTGACGTTTACAATTATGGATCCAACTCTCCTAAGAATGTTCAAACCTCTTACAAAATCGTAAGTGATGTTGACCTTAATGAACTAATTGAGCTTTTTAAAAGTTAGATATTAGATAACAAGAGGACACTCTCTTCGAGAGTGTCCTCTTGTTATCTAATATCAGAAGTGTCCAGCCGCCGCTCGTGGAATGAACGCGGTTCACAACGCCTTTACCAGTAATGAATCTTACCCCTTTGGTTTCATACTCGATGAAAGGTAAGGTCACTTCAATCAAGTCATAATTGGGGTTATCCACCAGGAAGTCCTCTAAGTAACCCAGATTCCAATACCCGCTGTATACCATCGATTGAAGAACAGCCTTGTCGTTCTCAACTAGGCTACTTACGAGAGATACTACTCCTGCAGCCAAGCTGGCAGGGGTGGACAAGAAAAATACAATGCCCAATATGCTTGCAGAGTAAGAAAGACCTGTCGCTAGGGTGTTTTGGTTAGGGCTCACAAGACCTGAATCATAAATGACTCGTTGTGCACGTTCTGTTTTTCTGACTGAATCAAGACTGAGGGTTAGCGTTGCGGTGTATTCCTTTGTGAATGCCATTTGTATTTCACTCCTTATTGTTGTATTCTGATCAGATTTGAGAGAGCTGCGCGCCGTTTTTGCTTCTCATTTATAAAGGAATTTTTTAACGGTGTTTAACAACCTGCACCTGAATTTTTTGGTGCTGACCTAATCCCTCTTTTCACTAGGCTGTGGTACGAAGTCCTTACTTTGTATTAATTCAAGGAATTCCGTTGTAATGGTAGACACTGCATCTTCAGTAGGCAAATGGATGTATCTGCTTACTTTTTGGATGTCCTCTTTGAATAAATTCACCAGTTGTAATATTGCATCAGAGTTCTTTTGTTTCGTTGCTTCTATCAATCTTAAAAATTCACGATCTGAGATAATGTCTGAATCATTTTCTTTTTCCATTTGCTCACCGCCTGTTGACTGATATGCAGTTCATTAGCTACTTCGTTTTCGGTCATGTCTTGTAGATAAATTTTGTCAAGAATGATCCTTCCCTGGGATGGAAGCTGGTTTAAAAGCTCCTCTATCCAAATTTTTGTTTCTGAATAAGTTGTGAAATTTTGATCGTTTGGAAGGTTATCAAAAAGAGGGAATTCCCTTGTTCGAACCTTTCTCGCCTTGTACTGCACTTTCCACCCAATCCGGTAAATCTCTTTTTTGTAATCGTCGTATGCACTCAATGACGGATTCTCCTTTAACTCGTTTACGTGTAGGGAAAAAACAGTAGAAACAATACAACCAAAACAGGAACATTTGTTCTTATTATACCATAAAATGGATTTAGGTTGTATGAGATACTCGACAATTTCCTATATATGTAGAGTAAATAGAAAGGGGAAAAGTGCGAAATGGAAATTACCGATATTGTATCTTTGATTGCGAATGTTGGCTTTCCTGTAACGTTATGTGTGATCTTAGTTCGCTATGTACTACAAACTATGGAGGAAAAGTTAGAGCAATTGGATGTTTCAATCAAGCAGCTAACACTAGTCATCCAATCTCTGAAAGATGAGGACACGATCGTAAAAAAATGACGATTTCCACTACGAAATCATCATTTTTTCCTATTTGAGCATTTTGCATAATTCATATTTTGATTTAAAGTCAAAGTTAGGTTACAACGAAATCTCAGTGTTGTGAGAGTGGAGTGAAAAATAGACAGACGGACAGAATTTCAATGAATCGGAAGTTTTTAAGCGGCGTTCTGTACTCGTTGCTTCGCAATGGCAAGCGCAGAGGCAAGTAACACAATCGCATTTAAATATTGGTGAGTTGTCACTTTTTGAATCCCCCAGACGTGAAGCTGGTCTGCAGTTAAATAGGTCTTCATTCGAGAATTGCAGCGTTCTACACTGGTTCGTTTATTGTAAAGTTCCTTCCAGCCTCGGCTTTCCCGATGCGGTAGCGCATAACGCCGGAGATCCGTTTGACTGTTGATTTTAACCACCATTCCATAATTGGAGGACGAACAAGCGGCCATACCCAAAGGACAATCCACTTGACCTGTCGCATGTGGACAACGGAATTTTAAATGCACCTTTTCCTGTCCCCAATACGTCATGGGAAATCCCATCGAACAACAGGGCGTGCCTTTGCGGGTAATCCCCGCTGGCGGTTCCTTTTCATTCCGTGGATTCAGCGGAATAATGGCTTGCGCCTTGACGTTCCGGGCGGCCTCGTAGTTTTTTATTTGGTCGTAGCCCGCATCCAGCATGAAGAATTTCACTTTAGATTTCGCAGCGACAGTCGTCATGAGTGCAGGCCCTTCGTCTCCGTCGTTCACATGGGCAGAGGTCACCTTGAGCGCCATGGGAAGTTCACTTTTGGCATCGACGGCCAGATGCAACTTATAGCCAAACCACTTGACTTTGTTGCCAAAGGTGTCAAACTTGGCACCCCAGTTGGCATTGCCGGTGAGTTCACTTTTTCGCTTGGGTTCCTTTTTCTCGTAAGCGTGAATAGCGGCGCTGTCGATAGCGACATGAGTTCCGTCGATGATTCCAGCTTCTTGGCACTGAGTCACAAGATCCTCAAACAACTGCTTGGCAAGGCCTTTGCCAGTCAACTCGGCAAAGACTCGACTTAATGTAGAAATCGAAGGAGCGGGGATATCCAGTCGAAGCCCACATTGGTAACGGAAACGGAGGTCAAACTTTAGTCTGCGCGCTAGGCCGGTGAACGTATCGATATTCTCTAAAGGAGCTGCGAGTAGCGCGCGAAGAATGCCTTGACGACAGTGTCCGTCTGCTCCTCGGGGTGAGGGATTTCTCAATTCTCTTGCGTAAGGTCGCAGGTCCAAAGCGCTGAAAAAGATGGGCAATCGCTCTTTCGATTCGATTTTTTGAAGCTCTTCAAAGGAAAATAGACTTTCTTGGAGAATATACATAGTGACTTCACTCCCTTGGGTTTTCTCGTTTGGTCACTTGAAAACTTCTCCAAGTTGGGGTGAAGTCCTTTTTTATGCTCAAAATTGCTTTGTGTAACAAGGGCTTAGATTAATGCAAAATGCTCATTTATATTTCAAACAGGGTTTCCCGCTACCGTCGGAAAAGCGTCTCAAGAGCTTACCAACGAGCGATTTATTAGTTGGTGCAAGATCAATAACTGAATTTACGAAGCCAACCAAAAAAAGCGGCCTTGTCATCAAAGGATAACAAGACCGCCTTCCCGTTCCGGTTATAGGTGGGTTATATACTTTTTTATATGCTTATTGAATCGTTGCCGTTCCGCTTGCCCCGTCCCATTTCACCTGCATTCCGAATAGCTGCGGAACGGCGCTGAGCGGGATCATCAGCGTGCCATCCAGATTTCTTGACGGCAGGATGGATACGGTCTGCCCGTTAACGGTCGCGGTACCGGCCTGCGGCTTGAACGTCGCGACGCGGGTGCCCGTAGTAACGGTCAGTGCTCCGTCCGCGGTCGATCCCAGCTTGGAGCCGAGCAGAGTCGTCGTCTCACGGAGCGGCACGTAGACCCGGGAATCCTTCATCAGAAACGGCCGATTGAGGATGACCTTCTTGCCGTCAGCAACTATGGAACCGGCGAATATTTTCTGATCCAGACCATAGCCGTATTTCTGTGCGATCCCTTCCATATCAAGCGTGGTCGAAGTAATGACGACCGTTATATTTCGCTGGACTCTGGGAAAGAGCCAGTGGATATCGTCGTTGTGCATCCGGATGCATCCGGCGCTTACATATTTGCCGATTGAGTTCTCGTTATTATTCCCGTGGATGGCGTAGGTCGTTCCCCGCGTTCCGTTGACATCGAGTCCGAGCCAGCGGTCTCCGAGCGGATTGGACGGGTCTCCTCCAGCGATATGTTCCTTATAATAAGGGCGGTTCTTGATTTTGCTGACCAGCTTGAAGCTTCCCTCCGGAGTCAGGCTCTTCTCCTTCCCTGTTGCGACCGGAAACACCCGAACCAGCCGGCCGTCCTCAAAGAATGCCAGCTTATTCGTCTTCTTGTTCACGACAATCATCTGGGAACCTGAGGCCTGCACTTCCCCCGCGAGCAGCGTGACGCACAGCAGAACGGCAGCAAGCAGAATGCTTAGCGCGCGCCCGAACAGACGGGTTCCTCGCATATTCTCTCCCATGTAAGTATTCATGTTCTTCCCCTCCAGCTTAAGCTGCAAATTTCTGTATATCCTCTCCTTTCTATATAACGGCTTCCGGGCAGAATTTGTTGCATAAAAAAAGAAAAAAACCGGCCTTTTGGAAAAGACCGGTACTTCGTAATGATCATCTATCCGTTCAACGTTAGGCTAATTTTCGGACAATGCTCAGCATTTGCCCCGTTCCTTTTTGAAACTCATACGGAACTTCGATCTCACGGGCCACAAAGCCTTCTTGCCGGAT